>JARLHJ010000038.1 GCA_031292305.1 Candidatus Babeliales bacterium | reverse complement strand
TTCACACTTTAGATTTTTGTTTTATGATGAGATAATTGCTTTTAATTCTGAGTTATCTTCAAAAATTATAGCAACTGAATATCATGCTCATAATAGACAAGCCATTATATTGTACAGAGGTACAGATAAATTAAAGAAAACTATAGATTCTACAATCACTCCAACTTCTGCTCATAGTATTTCTTACGGAGTTAATGCTTGTTTGGGATTAATTGGAACATGTCCATATCCTTATTATTTGATGGGTAAAAAAAATACGGGATATTTATTAGTAATTCCAAAAAAAGAATATAAAAAGAGTATAAAGAATTTAATATTTATGCCGCCAGTAATAAATTTATTAAATTATAATATTATTACAGATGATATACACCCAAGAACAAAAGTGGCAGCCCCAAATATAATTTCAAATAAAGGCCTAAAATTAGAGAATTGTGTATTAAATTGTAATTTTATACGTGTTGGTAACATAACGCCTAAAGATTTTGAAGAACAGTTTCAAGATCTATTTAATGAAACTGTTATTTTTCTTAAACACATAGATGATGTACCAATTAAAAGCAAACTTTAATCTTACAATTCTACCTGAACAACGACTCCATGAAGCTTGTTTTCAGGCAATTTATAGAATTGCACAAAAGAAGGTGTAAGATTTTTAATAATAGTATAAACCTTCCAGATTAGATTATTAGTCTTAATGTCTTCATCCCCATAAAATATTACTTTAGGGTGAATATCTGCAGAAGTTAATATTTTTTCTATATTTACACGTTCTAAGTAGCCGACTTTAATTTCAAAAATTTTTAAGGTAGGCAAATCAATAACATCAGTTTTAAACATTGCGGTAATGCCAAAAGGGGTTCGTTGTGTTTCAAACGTTACAATAATATTTTCTTCGTAAAGAATGTTATTGGTAAACATAGTTCTTGCAATATATTTTGGTATTGGATCAGTGCTTTTTGTCAAAAATATTGCAGTACCATTAATATGCGGTATTTTTTCTGAAATTATTAAATATTTTTCTAAAAAGAAATCGAATGGAACTTCTCTTAAACACTCATACAGTTTTTTTTGACCCAAGTCATAAATTATTATTAAGGTTAACGGAATAAATGCTGTAACAAGTGACCAATATCCACCGTAAGGGATTTTGTAAATATTAGAGATTAAGAAGGTAGAATTTATAATTACAAGCAAGACGGATATAAATGCTTTTAGGTAACTTTTATTAAATGAAAATACTAAAAATAATAAAATTGCTGTAATAGTCATAGATCCACTTACAGTAAGTCCATAAGCATTTGCTAAGTTTGTAGAATCTTGAAATTTTAAAATTGTTAATAAAACAAATGTTAATAAGAAATAATTAACGGCAGGTATATAAATTTGGCTCATTATGCGTTGTGATGTGTATTCCACATGTAATCTTGGCATTATATGAGTTGTAACCGCTTGATAAACAATTGAAAATAAACCACTTATCATTGCCTGGGAAGCTATTACAGTTGCCATTATACTTAAAAATAGTATAGGTATATAAAAAGTTTTAAATTGCAGCAGAGTCATTTCATGGAATATGCTATGAGATAAAGGGTTTGCAAGCAAGAATGCGCCTTGTCCTAAATAGATAATACACAATGTTAAAAATACAAAACATAATGATGTTCTAATTGGTTTTCTGCCTAAATGTCCCATGTCTGCATATAGTGCTTCTGCTCCAGTTGCGCATAATACTATTTTAGAAAGTATTAATATTGCCATAAAACCATTGGTTTTGAAAAATTGAATAGCATAATAAGGGTTTATAGCGTTAAGAATATATGGATTTTTAATTATAAAAGAAGATCCAGAAACTATTAAAAATATAAACCAAATAAGCATAATTGGACCAAAAGCTAAAGAAACACTTTCGGTTCCTTTCTTTTGAAACAAGAATAAAATAATAGTTATGATTATTGCAATTACTACTATAATATTTTGAGACAAACCATTTAAAATTGGTATTAGTTTTATACCTTCAACAGCACTTAAAATACTTATTGCAGGGGTTATAACACCATCACCAATAAAAAAAGCTATACCTATGAATGCAAGCATAGTGATAAATGAGATGGTTTTTTGTGATGTTAAATAGGGAATTAATTTTTGTTTAAGTACTATTGTTCCGCCTTCGCCACTTTCTTCATGTGCTAAGCTCATTGCTAACCAGCCATATTGTACCATTACAACTGATATTAATGTCCAAACAATTAAAGACAATGCACCCATTACATTAATTAATGTAGGGGGGATTATTACAAAAACTGCTGATAATGTATAAATTGGGCTTGTGCCTATATCGCCAAAAACTAAACCTAGAGCTTTGATAACTTCTTTAAAACTGTGTAAATAACTCATACAATTTAATATCCTTTTTTTTAACATCTTATAACATAGGACTAATTAGTATAGTTTATTTCCAAAAGAATTTGAAGTGTGTGACAACCAAAGTGGTGTTTTATTGGTTGTTGCAAATGGTTTTTTTATAATTAATTGATAGTAAATATACTAAATTACCCTGGCATATCTGATTGTTAGTTTGCAGGTTCTTGGATTAGGTAGTATGGGTTAATATATGCGCAAGAGTTATACAAAGATCGCACATATGCGTATTTGTATCTAGCCAAATCTAGAAGTGTCTTACTGACGCCGGAGTTCATAATTTCTTCAAGTAAACCGCAAATATATCCATAATTTTTATCAGTAGAACCAATACCCATCAATTCCATTTCTGCCATACGAAATTTTGCCCAACCTTCAGCTTCAGAACATTTAGAATCACACTTGTATAAAGGGGTTGCGCTTAGAAATAATTTCATAGCAAGTTCATAATCTTTACCCTCGAAGTAATAAACTTCCCCTAATTTTAATTTAGCCCAAATACCAATGCGGGGATTTTTGTAAATTTTTCGATGTGGAAGTGCGCAAATATCTTTATTGCATTGCTTATTGAGAGGTATTAATAATTCTTTTGCGAGTTCATAATTTTTCTTTTGTAAATTAAGATTAGCAAGATCTATTGTGGCAAAAGCTCTGGCTTCAGGAGTAGTTTCAATGTTGTCTATAGTAACTTGCAAATTAGTTATATCTTCTTGCAAGTTTTGTGCACCTCGTATTTGAAAAACCAATTGAATTATTAAGAATATTTTTATTTTTTTCATAAATTTTTATATTTCGAATATATTTAATGCTGAAGAATGCTTATTTATATTATACTAGTTTTTAAATTTTATTAAAAAAATAGTTAAAATTATTAAAACTGTAAATGCTAAAACTAGTTGGTTAAAATATTTATCAATAAAAACTTTGATCTTATCACCATAAATTTTAATAAGTATTGCCACCAAAAAAAAGCGTGCGCCTCGGCCGATAATAGAACAAATAATAAATGGTAAAATTGGCAATCTACAAAATCCAGCAGTTAAAGTTACAATCTTATACGGAAATGGTGTAAAGCCAGCAATTAAAACTGCCCAATATTCGTAATGTTTGTATTGATGACAAATTTGTTCAAATGTTTCTATAGAAGACATTGCGTGTATAATTTTAATACCTAAAGTATCCCATAATATATTGCCAATATAATATGCTGTTACTCCACCAAGAGTAGAAGCTAATGTAGCTATTGTGGCATACCAAATTGCTTTTTTTCTTTGTTCCAAGCAATACAATATTAATATTGGGTCTACAGGTATAAAAAATATTGCTTCTATAAAAAATAATAGGCCTAATGTTGTATCTGCATATTTTGAATGAACTTGTTTGCCCATCCATTTGTAAAGGTTTTTAATTATTATCATTTTCTTTTTCTGATCGTATTCTATCTTTTTCTTCTTCTATATGATCGCTTACTAGTTTAATTTGTATTCTTACATATTCTATATTTTCTTTAATTGTTTCATAGCAAACTTGAAATTCAGGATTTTGTAAAAGCTTTTTTAAGTATTCAAGTTCCGATATTTTAGCGGCATATATAATTGCAAGTTTCATTACATGATTATTTGTTGATAAGCTACTATGGTTGTCTATTAAAGCTTTTAAATATTCTATTTTGTCTAGCGTTCTTGAAATTTCTTTTTGATGATAATCTACCCATCTAAAAATTTTCATCCATTTAGGTGGTTTTCTTTTATTCTGTTCCACTACGGATTTTTCTAGTGTGAATGTAAGCCATTTTTTGTGATAATCAAGTTTGTTATTTGAAGCTTCAAATTCATTTGCGATATCTTCTAGCTCTGCTTCTTTTTTTTCGAGAACAATTTCTGAGCAGTAAATATTATTTAAGCCAAAAAATAAACTTATAATAAATAATTTATTTAGAATTTTCATTGTTCGCTTTCTATACTATCCATTTGTTAATAAGCTTATTGTACGTGATATAATTCTTTTTTCTATTGTAAGACGCAATAATTGTGTCTCTTTTTTGGATATACAATCTGCATACAAGCGCAAGATGTTTATTATATTTAATGTTCGCTTAAGCCTTTTTAGTTTTCGCACTTGGCTTTTTAGATAAATAATGTCTTCAGGTAATTCTTTTAATAACCTATTAATTTCTTTTTTTTCAAGTTGAGCATCAACTAAATTGCTATAATCTAAGTGATAAGTGTTTTTTATAGGAGGCAAAAATGATGGTTCTTGAGCATTAGTTTTAGCAAGAACCACAAAAAATATTAACCAAAGATTTGCAATAAGCTTCATTTATTTTCTAATGCTTCTTTTCTTTTAAGTAATTGTTCAATTTCTTCTTCTAGCTCTGATACTTTTTCTGCATCTTTTTCGCTCATAATGTCAGTAGTTTTTTCAGTTAATTCTTGATGGAGCAATGTAATTTGTTGCATTGTTTGATCGGATAAGGTTCTTACATGTCTTGGGCTATCTTCTGAGCAATCAATATTTAAGCTAAGCAATAAAGTGAGTGTTAAAATAGAATTAATAAATTTCATTAGGTGTTCCTTCTAAACTAGTTTTAATATGTTTCATTACCATTGTATTAAAAGAAGGTAAACTGTCACGTTCTTTATAAAGTTGTATTAATTTATTATTAATATTTTTAACACAAATTGTATATGCAGCAATATCATAATTTACCTGCTCGGTAATTAATTTGCTTTTTTTAAACCCTATAATTAAAAGTAGGTATTTAAGCATACGTTGTTCTAATCTTTCTATATGATCTAAAGCTTCTTGTCTTTTAGTTTGCACTTCTAATATCTTATTATAATCTTTTGAAGATATTACAATGGACCCTTGTTGATTTGGGAGTGCTATTGTTGCGTTTTGCTCCATAGGCATAATTTTAAAACAAAAAAGAGTAGCTAATAATAAATATTTTTTAGAAACAATCATAAGATCCTATTTGTTTAAAGTCTTTTTAATATAATCTTCAATAGAATCAATGCTAATGCGTTCTTGTAAAGTTGTATCTCTATTTCTTACCGTTACGCATTTGTCCGTTTCACTTTCAAAATCATAAGTAAAGCAAAGGGGTGTTCCAATTTCATCTTGGCGTCTATAGCGTTTGCCAATAGATGCAGATTCATCAAATTCAACTTCATAACCTTTGCGTTTTAAATCTTTGTAAATTGCTAGCATGGGTTCACTTAGTTTTTTAACTAATGGGAAAAACGCTGCTTTAATTGGTGCCATTTTAGGGTGTAACTTAAGCATAATACGTGTTTCACCTTCAACAACATCTTCATGGTAAGCATCAAATAATAAAGTTAATAATAATCTATCTATACCAACTGAACATTCAACAACATGTGGAATATATGTTTGTTTTGTTTCTTCATCAAATACAGCTAAATCTTTGCCAGAAAATTTACTGTGTTGTGTTAAATCGTAATTACCGCGATATGCAATACCTTCAATTTCTTTAAAACCAAAAGGGAACTCATATTCAACGTCAGTGCAAGCTTTTGAATAATGTGCACGTTCAGCCTCTGTTTGTTCATAAAATCTAATCTTGGCCATATTTAGGCCCAAATCGGCATAGAATTTTTTGCGTGATTCAATCCAGATTGCAAAATCTTTTAAAGCTGTTTCTTCTTTGCAAAACCATTCGATTTCCATTTGTTCAAATTCACGTGTTCTAAATAAAAATTGTTTTGGAGTGATTTCATTTCTAAAAGATTTACCCATTTGTGCAACGCCAAAAGGTATTTTTATTCTGTAAGTGGACATAAAGTTTTTAAAGTTAACAAAAATTGGCTGTGCGGTTTCTGGTCTTAAGTAAGCAATGTTGGCTTTGTCGTCATTTGCAATTGCACCCATTTGTGTTTTAAACATTAGGTTAAATTGCCTAATTTCTGTCCATTTTGTTTGTCCACAATTTGGGCATGGTTTTTTTAAATCGATTTCATCTGCGCGAAATCTATGTTTGCAATTTAAGCAATCAACCATTGGGTCACTAAAATTTTCTACGTGTCCTGAAGCTTCCCATTCTGCATGAGGTCCAAGTAATCCACCTTCAAATTCCAAGATGTCATCGAAAGTTGCTTGAACAGATTTTAACCATTCTTTTCTAATATTTTTTTTAAGAAGAGTTCCCAAATGTGCAAAGTCATACACACCATTTAAGCCACCATAAATTGATGCTGATTGGTATATAAAACCTTTTCTTTTACATAATGCTATAATTTTATCTAAAGTAACGGTTGAGTTTTCCATTAAAAGTGCCTTTTGATTCTAAAGTTTAATTTATAAAATTTTAATCTAAACCAGGCTTTTTAGCAAATTTACCAATATGCCAATTATGTGATTTTTAATATTTTAAAATCATGTATGGCTTTAAGCAAACAATAAAAAAACACTGTTCCGGGAAATGGATATTTTTTGCATTTACTAATACAGTCTTTTATTAAATCATCTTGATAATTGTAACCAACCTGCGAAGGTGGCTGGAATAACTTTAAACGTTCTTCAAAGGTAAGACTGGGAGTGCTATAAGTTTCTTTTTCTAACTTAAATAACATTAATCTAAAAATTGTTTCTAATTCATTTTTAGATTTTATAAAAGATTTATAATTTTCTTGGCCTTCATAATCTACTTCTTGAATAGATTCAAATAAGCTATTAAAAAATTTATTTGCTTCAGGTGTCAGATTTTGTTGAATATTAATTGAAGTAATTATTGAAATTATGAACTTGTTTAAGTTATATCTTTTATCTTTTAAGTATTTCTCTAGTTCCTTCTGGTTGGTAGGGGCTTTAAGTTCTGATCCTTTAAACGCTTCAATAAAAAGATCAAATTCATTGTTGCCTTCAGGTAAAATTAAGCACATGGCGTCAACTAATACTTCAATTAAGCGTATTTCTGAATATTCCTGGAACTTTAATTCTAATAAGTTTATATGAAAAATTACTTCATACGTTTGCTTAAGGCCTTTAGCCATTTCTTCTAAAACTAAGACAAAATGTTCCGTGGAAAGTGATGCACTAGGTTTTTCTGAGGTATAACAATTTGTAGATAAAAAACATAAAATTAATAGCAGCTTGTTTTTCAATATATCTCCAATTGATATAAATACTTCAATATTTTAACTATATTATTGCCAATAATCTACTAATTGGGTTTTTTTCCGACTGTAGGTAACTGTTAAAAAATTTAAATTTAAATTCGGACTATTTTCTAGTTTAGATGTTATCATAAACTTGATAATTTATCACAGAAAAATGTTAGGCTTTTATATTCTATCAATCGAGGTATTTGATCAATAATCAAATCAATAAAGATAGGTCCGGGTTTGAATTTAGTAATTGGTGTACACTTGCTAGATTCTTCAATACATTCCTGTATAAGATTGTCTTGATATTCCGGATCAATATTATCAGTGTCCTTTTCATAAAATTTATATTTATTTGTCAGAAATAATACTCCTCTAAGAATAGATTCTAAATCGTTATGAGTAGTAATAATGTTTGCTAAAGAATCTTTTTCATCTATTGTCTCTTGAATTGTTTCAAATAATGTAATAAAAAGAAAATTTGGTTTTTTATTAATTCTCTTAGCGTAATTAGCTGATTTAATTAATAATTTGACCAGTTTGTGGCAAAATAGATCTTCATTTTTTTTTGAAATAAACTTCGGGTTATTTATACAAAGCTTTATTAAGGAATTCCATGTCTTTTCAAGTTCCGAATTTGGTCCGGTTATTAAAAATAATTTTTTAATAGTTTTGATAAATATTATGCTTAGTTGATTCTTATATTTAAGTTGATTAATATTTGCAATATATACTTGTTCAGAGGAATAAGAATTGAAAATTAAGAACAATGAAAATAATATTATTTTTTTCATAGATTTCCCTTGGTTAGGTTTAAATTAAACATATTATTGAAAATTACTGGCAAATGTCAATATGAGCAATATAGATCTAATTTGGTTTTTTGTTAATTTAAGGGTAAACTGAAAAAAATGAATTTAATTCAACAATGGGAGTAATATGCAAAAACAGAATATTTTAATTATAAGTTTATTAGTTCTTCTTACAGGTGTTTTTTCATTAATTAGTTTTAAATTGTACAAAAACCAACAAAAAATTTACAGACATTTAATTTCAGGTGAAAAATTAGTTCCTATTTTAGAAGAAACAGCAACAGGTCCAGAAAATCAATTTGAAGAAAAATTAGTAACGGTTATAGAACCATGGGCAGAAATTCGTTCAGGATTTAAAGATTGTGTAGTGCAAATATTTTGCCACGCAGGTGAATTTAATTGGTTAGAACCTTACAAATCTCCAACTCAACGTGAAGGCGCAGGTTCAGGATTCTTTATAGATGACAAAGGTCATATTGTAACTAATGCGCATGTTGTAAATCAGGCTAAAGCAATTACTTTACAAATACCGGCATTAGGCAAAGAGAGATTAGACGTTGAAATAGTTGGAATTTGTTTTGACAGAGATATAGCATTGTTAAAAATATCAGCAGAGGATTTAGATAAAATTAAAAAAGCTGTTGGTAAAATACCATATTTAAAATTAGGCAACTCAGACAAGATTTCTGGTGGTAGTGAAATAATGGTTTTAGGCTACCCACTTGGCCAACAATGCTTAAAGAGTACCAAGGGTGTAGTAAGTGGTAGAGAAAGACAATTAATACAAATTGATGCGCCAATCAACCCAGGCAATTCAGGTGGTCCAGTAGTTAATGTAAATGGTGAAGTTATTGGTATTGCAAGTTCAGGAATTTTAGAAGCGCAAAATGTTGGTTATATTATCCAGGTAAATGAACTAAAAGTTGTTCTTGGCAGCTTACTTAATCCGCCTTCGAGTAAATTGGTAAGAAAGCCATTCTTAGGTGTTTTCTATAATATTGGTAGTGATTCACTTTCTAAATATTTAGGTAACCCTCAAGGTGGTTGTTACATTACAGGTGTTTATAAAGATAGCTTGTTGGATAAAGTAGGTATAAAATCAGGTGATGTAATTTTTGAAGTTAACGGAAATAAAGTTGACTTCTATGGTGAAATTAAACTTCCGGGATCTGATGATAAAATATCTTTGACAGATTATATTTCCTTTTTACCACTGGATAAAGATATAAATCTAGCAGTTTATAGAGACAGCGCTAGAAAAGATTTTAATTTCAAATTTACTCAATCTAAGTTGCCAAAAATTCGTTTAATGCACCCCGATTATGAACGCATTGATTTTGAAGTATTTGCCGGATTAGTTGTAATGGAATTGGCAAGAAATCATACTCCATATTTATTAATGGCTGCACCAGATTTAATTAAATATGAAGAAGCGAAAAACCAAACAGAACCGGTGTTAGTGGTAACGCATGTTTTAGCTGATTCACAAGCATCACGTTCAAGAATATTAGCTCCAGGTACTTTAATTACACAAGTAAATGGTAATGACGTGAAAACCTTGCAAGAATATAGAAAAGCAATAAGAAATAGTATGGATTCAGGGTTTTTCACAATAAAAACATCTAACGATATTTTTGCGGTCTTTGACCTTAAAAAAGTTGTTCAAGATGAAATGAGATTGCCAAAAATATATAGATATCCATTGTCCAATGTTGTAGAAGAATTAATTAAACGTTACACAGAGCAAAATGAAAAAAAACAATAGATTAGACCAATTAATTCAAGAAAAATTGCCAGATATCAGCAGAACGCAAATTGCTAGTATGATAATGCAGGGCAAAGTTAAAGTAGATGGTAAAGTTAATACAAAACCTGGGTCTTCTATTAAGGAAGACTCAGAAGTTGAATTTAACTTTGAAGAACCTAAGTTTGTAAGTCGTGCAGGATTTAAATTAGAAAAAGCATTAGATCATTTTGGCATAGATGTTACAGACTTAGTTATAATGGACGCAGGTATTTCTACCGGTGGCTTTACACATTGCATGTTACAACGTGGCGCAAAAAAAGTTTATGGTGTTGATGTTGGTTTTGGCCAAGTGCATGAACGCGTAACGCGTGACCCACGGGTTGTGCTTTTAGAAAAGACTAATTTAAGAAATTTAGAGTCTTTACCTGAAAAAGTTGATTTGGTAACTCTTGATCTTTCTTTTATTTCCGTACTTAAAGTTATGCCAGTGGTCACTGATCTTATGACAGACAATGCACAATTGGTTGTTCTTATAAAACCACAGTTTGAAGCTAAAAAACATCAAATTGGCAGAGGCGGAATTGTAAAAGATGATAAAGTTCATCAAGAAGTTATTCAAACTATTACTGAAGGTATTAAAGAGTTTGGGTTTGCTTGTCTTGGTGTAATTGAATCACCTATTGCCGGTGCTACTGGTAATAAAGAGTTTTTAGCGCATTTTAAAAGAAAGTAGTATAAAAATAGAACTAATAATAGCCTAGAAAGTTTAATTACTTTCTAGGCTATTTCGCTTCTAATATGAAATATTACTTGAATTTGTGCTTTCTAGAGCTAATTTAAGTATTGCATTAAGCTATTCAGATTTAATATACTATATTATAAGGGTAATTTACCTAAAAAAGGGGGAATTTATGATATATATATTAATGATTATTATTGGGTTGCTAATAATAGCCCTAGCTTTAGGCTTATATTTTGAATATTTACAGATTAATACTATTAAGTTAGCAGAGCATAAAGAAATAATAGTTAATAAATTTTTTGAGCCTGCAAAAGAAAAGCATTGGGTAGATATAGAAAACAATGCAAATGATGCGGTAGTCCAAGTTTTTGCAGTTGCATCCAAGTTCAATTGGTTATTACCATTTAAATCTCCAAATCAGTTTACGATTACAGGTAGTGGTTTTATAATAAGTGAAGATGGCTATTTTGTTACCAATTCACATGTAGTAGTTGATGCAAAATCAGTTTGGGTACAAATTCCATCATTGGGCAGAATTAATATAGATGCACAAGTAGTAAGTGTTTGCCCATATAGAGATTTAGCTTTAGTAAAAATTACACAAAATGGCTTAGATACTATTCATAAAAATATACAAAAATTACCATGTTTAAATTTTGGTGATTCAAATAAAGTTCATAGAACAGATAAAGTATTAGTATTAGGTTATCCACTAGGTCAACATTATTTAAAAAGTACAACAGGTATTGTAAGTGGTAGAGAACATATAAAAAACAATTTTTTAATTCAAATCGATGCGCCAATAAACCAAGGTAATTCTGGTGGGCCGGTATTAAATAAAGCGGGTGAAGTTATTGGGGTTACTACTTCTATGATTCCTACTGCTCAAAATATTGGTTATATAATTCCTATAAATGAATTAAAAATTATTCTTGATGATTTGTATAAATATCCATTTTTAAGAAAAATAGACCTAGGTATATCTTTTCATAATTCAAGCTCAACACAAGCAAATTTTTTGAAAAATCCTGATTCTGGAGGATTATATATTTATAGTGTTTGTAAAAATTCACTTGCCGAGAAAGCAGGAATAAAGACTGGCGATATGATATATGAGATAAATGGTTATAAAATTGACTCTTATGGTGATATTTTGGTCCCGTGGAGCAGTGAGAAAATTTCTTTATTAGATGTGATTGCTACATTTAAAGAAGGTCAAGATGTAACTATAGTGTTATATAGAAATGGCCAAAAGAAAGAAATTACATTTAAGTTTGAGCAATCTTTACCATTACCGATTCGCTATAAGTATCATCAATATGAAGATATCGATTATGAAGTATTTGGCGGAATGGTCTTTATGCAATTATCTGAAAACCACATAGATTTATTATCTGAAGATGATAAAAGTTTGCTAAAATATGAGAAAAATGAAAATCAATTTGAGCCAAAAATAATTATTTCAGCTATATTTCCCGGGTCTGAAGTTGCACGTTTAGATGTTTTAATCGCTGGGGATATTGTATTTCAGGTAAATGATATTGAAGTTAATACTTTAAGTGAATTACGAGATGCATTAAAAGTTAGCGTAAAAACTGATTATGTCACAATTAAAACTCAAGGCGATTTATTTGTTGTCTTGCCTTTAAGTAAAGCCTTAGATGATGATCTTAAACTTGCTGACGATTATGGCTATTTGTTGTCAGTTACCACAAAATATTTTCTAGAATCTAAAAAACGTTAAGTTGTAATTTATATTTCTAAAGTTAAAATAATAAAAACTATATTTTGCGCCTGTAGCTCAATTGGATAGAGCGTCGGTCTTCGGAACCGTAGGTTGTGGGTTCGAGTCCTACCGGGCGCACCACAATAATTGATCATTAGATTTCATGATCATGTCAAAGGGTTTTACCACGTCGTAGACGATGTTTTCGCCATCTACCTTCAAGTTCGATAGTATAAGGCTAATTAATTGGCGTTTCTCATCAACTTCAGAACTCAAGAATAACTCATATGCACGTGAAGACAGCTTCAGAAGCTGATTTGTCATGATATAATAGTTATTATCAACCTCTTCTAATCTATAAATTTTAGAATTAACGCTTTCAAGCTGTTCTCTAAATTGAGTGTTAAATTTGTCATACGCGCTCTCAGTAATTCTCCCTTGTAGTTTATCAAGGTAAAGATTCTCAAGCATTGTGGTCAGTTTTTTATGTTCTTTATTAAGTTCAGCTAATTGTTTATTCTGGAAATCAATCTTTTGGTTATTAGTTTCATTAATGGCATCTTTTATTTGTTCGGCAATTTCTTTGGGCATTTGTAAATTTTTAAATACTTTTCCAATTTGTTCAGTTATCTCTTCTTCTCTGAACCATTTTGCATCATGCTTGCCATAATATTGAGTGCAATGATAATAAACAAAGCCTTTATGTTTTTCTGCGGTTATAGCAAGATCACATTGTGCACAACGCAATAGTCCACGATAGATATAAGTCATGCCAGTAAGTTTAACCGGCTTTTTATTAAAATTAGCTTTCACTTGTTGAACCTTATCATATAAATCTTTAGTAATAATTGGCGGGTAACGATGAGGGTACAATTTATCATTACGTTTCATAACGCCATAATAAAAATGTAATCTGAGAATAAAATCAGCAATTCCTTGTGACCATGCAACACCATAATCATCTTTTATTTTCTGACGCACTGCTTCAATAGAATACGTAGCAGTTGCATATAATTCATAAGTCTTTTTTACAATGAGGGCTTCATATTCGCTTACTACGATATCTTTTTTACCATCTGGGGTGATAATATTCTTGTAGCCATATGGAGCTCTTCCTGGTAATTCACCTTTGCGTAGCTTTTGTTCATTAGCACGTTTAATATTATCGCTAATAGCATCTGAATAATATTTGGCCAATCCAAGACTTATGCCAAAGTTAAATTTTTCTACTGCAGAAATTTGGCTATTAACTATTTGCCCATCAGAAACAAAATGTAATTCAATATCATCTTTTAAAGCTTTTTCATAAAGAAGAGAAATACGTTTGTCAAAAAGGTTACGGGATAATCTATCAACCTTATCACAACAAACAACTACTTTTTCTTTTTGCTCATTAATGAATTCTATGATTCTGTCAAAGTCTCCACGTTGGTCTGTATATGCACTCTCATCAAAACTAAAGCTTTGTAATACTCTAAAGCCTTTCATCTGGCAATATCTTTCAAGGCGAGCTATTTGTGCGGGTAAAGAATTGCCTGCCTCTTTTTGTTCTTCAGTACTTACTCTGGCGATTAGAATTGCTTTCATAGGTGTGGTTCTCAATGTATGTAATAATTTTTATGATTTAAAAATTTTATCATAAAGAAGAGTAATTCTATACAAAATATTTTATAATATTGCTCTAGGAAGTGAAAAGCTTTGATTAAAGACAAAAATATGAATATTATTATATTTATAGGTTTTAAAATTGATGAACAATATAGGTATTTGATTATGAATAAAATTACTTTTTTAGGATTAGTTTTCATTATAAATTTTATTAATATATACCCAGCCGAACCAGAAAAAATGGTTTTTGATGTTAATCAAGAAGTTGAATTTTTTTTTAAAACTAAGCCCCCTTATTCGCCCACCTCAGATGAATTTAAATGGCAAAATGAAGATGAGTGGAAGTTGATAAAGTTTGATGAAAATGTGTTTACTGTATTAAGTTATGATGCATCTGCACCTAATTGGTGTGGTAATAGTTTGCTTCAACGTTGGACATTTAAAGCCAATAGAACTGGTAGTTTTAATTTCGTATTTAAAAAATATTCAGATGAAAAAATCATTCAGGTAACAATAACCGGTTTAACCGGAATGGATAGAGCAAAGCAATTTTTAGCATCATTCTTCAAATGATAAAGTTGAGTGAAAAAACTATTCACATTTTGTTATCTCAAGCAAAAAGCTAGAAACGCGTTCTTAAAGTATCTAAAAATTTATAAATCTGCAAAAACAAGCTCTGTGAGCTAAAAAATCTTAATTAAAGAAAAAAACACGCATAAATTTCAAATACAGCGAATGAAAGTCGATTGGCACGATGATTTGGTCAAAAAGGCTGTGTCAGCTCTCCAATTCGATCTATCGGTGTAAATAAAGAAGGATAAGAATTTATTAAATTATCAAAATATATTGAAGAAATTAAATAAATTTATTTAGCCTTAAGGGCTTAAATTTATTTATACAATCACGTATAATACTCAAAGAACTTTGTGTTGAAGGTAAGCCTACTTTATTAGTATCACTCATCAACCTGTACCAACCACGTCTATTATAATTAGCAAACACAATACGTAATTCCCGTATATTCTTAGTTTCAAGCATTTTTTTAAAAGCAAATGTTTGTAAAATTTTTGACAAGCTCAATTCAGGGTTATGAAACATCAAAGCAGCAAGTAAGGCTTCATCACTAGGTGCTTTGTAATCAATCAATGCTGAACGCTTGCTTTCAAGTTCATTAACATAATGCAAAAGTATTTTCTTTGAAGTGGCAGGCTTAAAAAGACTCTTAAAAGTTAATTCAGATTTAATATTAAGCAATTTAAAAAGTTGTTTTATTTTTTGTCGTTTATTAAGACGAACTTCAATTCGCAGAATTTCTAAATTCTTCCTGTTGATGAAATTCTTAAAAATATTTAATTGCAATTCTGAGTCTTTTTCTAAAGCACGTTTACTACTTATCTTAGCAGTTTCAAGATCCTTAATTTTGTCATAGAAAGCCACTTCATACGTATTGCAATGCCATTTAAAGCTATAACCCTCATTGCGATAGTCTGTTTGATTCACATCAAGGCTAAGCTTAATATTCGCTTCTTTAATTTTATTTATGTAATGGTAAGGTGTTGAACCATTAGTGAGTGGAATGTTCTTAGAATAATGAATAACAGATATGGGCGCATTTGTAAGTGTTTGTGCACTTACTATGACGCCCATATCTTTAAGAACATCCACAAACTTGGTAATTATATTTTTAAAATCTTTGTATTGTAATTCATCAAAGTTGTTACCAAAAATAAGCTTAGGCAAAGACAGTTCAATTTTAAGCATAACTTGGCTGCCATGTGCATTAATACGATGTCCAATAGTAAGACGTGGTTTATAAATACCACTACGTAATTCTTTTTTTGTTGGATTCTGCTTAGATTGCATTTCACGTATTTTTGCAGTAGGGTTTTCCACCCAATGCGCAGAAGGCTTAAACTTATCTGGTTCACTTATGTGATACATATCTTTGGTTAATGTAAGAACTACGGTGTCTATCATGTTGGATCAATGCTGCTATTGTTTTTGGTGTCTATTTAATTTCCAATAACGGGACTGCAACATTAATCTTCTTTTATTTAAATTTACTTGTTAACGATAGTTTTGTGAATAAAAAGAAGAATCTTAAAAATAAAAGAAGCCCGCCAATTAGCGAGCCATCTTTGTCTTTAGGTTTTGTCTTCCGACTTTTCTTAGATTTAGCTTCCTTTGTTTTTTTACTTGCTGTACGTGTTTCTACTTCTAACAACAATACAAAAAAAGATGCAAATACTTTGTGATCATCAAAAGACAAAACAACTTTTGCCTTTTTTAACATACATATCTCTAACAATACTTTTTATAGTACCGTTTATTTTTTAATTTTTAAATTAACAATTTTGAATAGATTAATCCTACTTCGCCGAAAGGCTTCGAAGGACATGAAGCTTACTTGGTAAGCATACCTAGTTCATTATAACTAGTGTCATAATTGGAGAGGTATTGTGTGATGGGGGTTAGACATGTTTGTCTAATTATTTGAATTACGTTCATAGGATCTTCTTTTAACAAGTAATTTTGCTTCTATTATACGATAGGTAAGTATAATTGGGTCTTATTGAATGCAAATTTAATTTGAGTTGCGGATATTACTTTTTAAGCACAAACTCCATGTGTGAACCATATCCTATATCTTGCGCTCCTCGTTTTTCATAGAAATGCTTTAATACGTCTTTGGGTATTGGTTGTGTTTCACCTATTGGCTCGCCTGCTCTAAAAGTAATTGTTGTTACCTTTGGATCTTTTGCTAATTCCGTTAATCCTCGTTTAAGTAGTTCGGTGCCGATTCCTATATTTCGGTAGGATGGTTCAACTTGAAGTAAGCCTAATCGGCCTTTTGATGGATAAAAGAGAATGCGACCAACTCGTATATTGTTATTATTTACATCATAAGCATTGATTACAAGCTCATTTGTCGTTCCACCAAATGGATAATCGATTATCTGTTCCGTGAGCTCATAAACTATAAATATTCCTATCTCTTTTTCGTTAGCTTCTTGGAGTTTGCTTTGCTCATTCATGTGTTCTAATAGCTCTTCGATACCATATACTGTTCCAATGCTAATACCTAGACTTAAAAGAAAATATTTATAAAAATAGTTGTCATTTTTAGCTGATAATGAAGGTTGTGGAGCTTGCAAAGGTTTACTAGAAGAATAATAAAATCTTTGATTAGCTTGAGAAAGCATAAGAGTTTTATGAATAATAGGCAGTGGCATTCTTGCAAATATTTGCATGCTTGGTACAAAATGTCCAGACCGTAATTGTCTTACAAGACTTTCAGCTATGTATTGCTTAGCTTTGGATGATTTTGAGAGATATTGTGCACTTTGAACTTGCTGTGCTAATAGGCTTATAATAAGAATTATTATTTGTTTTTTCATAATCTTTATTTCTTAATTTATTTTCTTTAAGTTCGCAAAAAATAGATAGGGACTAGGAATTGCGTCGCCTTCATACTTTCCAAAACCAAGGTTTATTTCAAAATTATATTTATCCATTTCATTGGTTAAAGCTACAAGTTTAGAAATAAAATCTACATGTTCGATAAAAAACTTTTCACTTATTAAATCTGCTTTGATAGCTTGTTGTAAAGCAACTAGGAATCCTGTTCCACCAATTTCGCGTCGGATATTATTAGCTTCTTTCATTTTACCATCAGGATTAGCTTTTAAATCTAGATATGCTTCTTCTACGCTATTATAACTATTCACTATGTGTTGCATTGCATCAAACTTTAGCTCTACTGTTTTTAATTTACTTGCGAATAATTTTTCTACATTTTTACTTCCTTGAACTGGAAACAAAGAAGATTCAGTTTTTTGTTTTTTACGTCTAAAATCTTGAAGAGCAGTAGAAATCGACATACCTTCTTGATCATTAATATAAAGCTTTGTAGAAGTTATAGGTTTAGTAATATCTTCTATTAAAGTTCTAAATGGTAAAGTAATATTGTATTGTTTTGTAGTTTGGAATTTTTGCCAAGCATTTTTGGGGACATTACATTCTTGGTTCAAATATGCAGCAAAAAAGAAAGCGTTTAAATTATCAATAAGTCTTGCGCCTGTATGAGTCCACTCAGTAAAAAACTCTAAGCTTAATTGATTATTGTCAGCTGCTAATTTAAATCCTATCCATTGCGCAATGTCATTTGCTAATTGACTTAATTTTTGTATTTCTTCTAACTTATTTTCAAGAAACAATTTGCGAAAGCTATTAAATTGATCCTTTGGTTGATAACCATAGCCTGCTATTAATGAACGCAGCTTAGGATTGATAACTTCTTGATATTCAATTGTTGTGATTATTTCATTGTGGCCTATTATATCAGCTTCTTCTTTAGACAAAGGTGGAACAGCTAATAATCCTTGGTCAGGTTTTACTGAATTTAAATAAGATTTATATACTTCATCTATATTATGGAAAATATTCACTTGATTAGGGTGTTTACTAACTGTCTGTGTTAATTCAAATAATTGCCTAGCGTCATCGCAATAATTTATTGGATCAGCGGCTTCTATAAATGGTGAAAATACCATCGCAAAAGATAATATAAATATTTTTTTCATTTTAAAGTTCTTTCTAATTTTTTAATTCAATTATAATCCCTATACTTTTAGTATATCATAAGCGATACATAATCAATAGTAGTTTCCATATTGAAATGCATTGATTTGGAGTTCCTAGATATCAAAATAATCATCTATTGTGACTTTCATTAATCTACCCATATTATTAAGTAACTAATAACTTTTTGGATTATAAGTTACTTAATAACTTGAGCGTATTTTAGTCAATTTAATTAGTAGTTTCTAATGATGAAAAGAACGTATCAATGCTGGATAGCGTAAATCCAAAGTTTAGTTCATGCGTTCTGAATGACGATATCAGCGGGCAAAATTTTTTACCTAGAAATAATTAAATTTAAAAAAAATTCATGCTAAGAGGTTTTTTTGCATATCTACTTAGTTATAAAGTTATAGAAGCTAATTTATTATATTTTAAATCAAAAGTGTAAATATGGATTTCGGTTATAGAACATGGAAGCCTCTGGGTGCTGGTGATACAATTTATATCATTGCTCCTTCAAATGGATTTTCTGATAAAGAAAGTCTTTTGCAAACTTTATCTTTCTTAAATGATTTTTCCCTTTCAAATTTTAAAGTAAAAATTAAATATGATATAAATGCTTTTAACAAAAAAGATCTTTTATGTCCGGAAAAGGCAATGTCGACAGAAGCTTCTTTTTTAGATGTAATGGCAGCTTTTAATGATCCTGAAGTTAAAGCAATTTGGGCTATAAAAGGGGGAAGGCTATCCCTAGAAATGTGGGCATTATTAGAAACTCAAGCAAAAAGTTTTCCCTTTAAACCACTTTTGGGATTTAGTGACATAACTTCACTTCATTTATTTTTTAATAGATTAGGCTATGCAACCATACATTGTCCTGTTTTATCTTATTTCAAAGAATCTCCAACTCCTCATGCTAATAAGTTAACATCTTTAAAATCTACATTTGATATTCTAATGGGAAAAACACCGATAGTAACCTATAAAGGATTTATACCTCATAACAAGGTGGCACAAGATTTAATCGCCCCCATTGAAGGAATACTATTGGGGGGGAATTTATCGTCAATACAATTTTATGATTCGGTTTATGAAACTCCGGATATTCCTACTATTTGGATGATAGAAACAGTGGACGACTACACTAGAATAGAGTCAATTCTAGAAGCTTTAAAAGCGGGTAAAATCTTTAAAAATGCCCAAGCTATAATTTTTGGGCATCTTCATGGAAAGTCTTATTCTGATTCTAATTTTTCCACAGTGCAAAATCGTTGTGAGCTTATTATTAAAAGATTTTCTCAAAAAATTAATATTCCTATTTTTTCAGTTATGGTTAAAGGTGAAGATTCAACATTTTGCTTTGGGCATGGAGATTTAAATCATCCCTTTCCTCTGGGAACAAAAGCAGTGTTGCAAGTAGGTGCTGATAAGAAAACAATATTAACTATTTCCTCCTCATAACTTAAAATTTTTTAAGTTAGACCACAATTTATTAATACCGATGAGTTACTAAACTCATTATAAAATTAACTAATGTATATTAGTATAAATGTTTAGACTTACTTATTAAAATGACTTTTTATATTTATAGAAGTTTTTAACGATGTAAGAAGCTATCAATGCTAGATAGGGTGAATCCAAAGTTTAGTTGGGCGTTCTGACGACGATATCAGCGGGCACCAAACATTTAGTTTGAGTTTTATGCTGTATAATTCCATAACCGTCGTAGTCCGTCGAAGCTTGCAGAGCCTGAAGGCCCGGACAAGCGTAGTCGGAAGGTTGTGGGTTCGAGTCCTACCGGGCGCAATTATTAAGAAGCAACTTTGTAGTTGTATTAGATTTATTCCCATCCAAAAGTACAAACCCTCATCATTTATTTCTATTAGAAATTGACAATTTTCTTACAAATGTTTTATTTGTCTGATTAGTAGCTATTTTCTAAAAAACAGCATAACCATTTGTGTTTTTATCTGTTTATCTATAAAATTAATATTATAGATAAGCTTTTTAAGTAATTTTGAATTTAATTATTGGAGGTCAAATGAATTTAGTAAAAAGGTCAATGCTAGTTGCATTGATTGTGTTGGCTCAGTTTCAGAACGTTTTTAGTTTTACTATTTTTGATGAAGAAGTTTCCACTTCTAAAGCATTTGTTTGTGGTGCGGTCGCTGTACCTGCATTAATGGCTTTAAGAGTATTTTATAAAAATTACAATGTAGATAGTAAGCTTAAAGATCTTAGGGATATTACTAAGTCTTTAAATAACAGTAAAATTAATCCTGGTGATACATCAGAAGATATTGCAAATAAATGGGGTATGAAAGGGTGGAGGCTTAAAGGAGCTGGCTTTAATCATCTTCCGGAACAAACTATACCTGATGCTCATTTTATTTATTTAAATGAACCTTTAGTCGTTGAATGTTTATATAATGATTTAAAGTTTAGAGATATTTATCTTATTCATAAAAGAGAAATGTTTAGAGCAGATTTTTATGAATTGCTTCCATTTACTTTTGTCAAACCAGAAATATCAGCTTATAAAGATGAACGAGTTCAAAAAGATGGTCAATGTAAGCCTCTTACAGTTAAAGATGTGGATGAAGTACCTTCTATCACAACTTTAAAAGATTTACATACAACTATTGAAAATGAAATTAAAGTACTGAGAGAAGAGCTTGATAAATTAAATAAAGCTGCGAATTTGGATGAATCTCTTGAAGATTTGCTTATTAAGGCTTGTGATGGGCGTAGAAATGCTACTTATCAAATGTATATTGATGAAAAGATTGAAGAGATAAAAAAGAAAAAATTACCCCAAACATATGAATGTAACTTGGTAAAAATGTTACAACAATTTAAAACAACACCAATAGATGATATTAGTGATCTTTATTTGTTTGATGAGGACCTTTTATATAAAGATTATCGTTCAACACGTACTGGATCTTTACAAACAATGTTTATTCAATTATGCAAAGATGAAGAATCTGGTAAGAATAAACCTGAGTCTTCTGGATTGACTGGCGTATTAAGAAAACCTTTTGATTTGTTAAAAGGTGTAGTAGTGGATTTAAATGATAATTATAGTGGCTTTAAAAAGGTAACAGAAACTGGTAGAGAAATTTTTACTTTTAGTGGTGAAAAAGCAGATGAGCTTTTAGAGCAGCGTTGTATTACTTATTTACAAGTGGCAGTAAATTATGCCAGATTAGTTAAATTAGCTAAAGTAGTTTCTAAAATTATTAGTATGTCTAATGGTTATGAGAATATTCTTTCATTAGAAGAGCAAATAAAAAAAGATAAAGCAAAGGTTACTAAGAAAGTAGCTGATGTAATTAAAATGGTTAAAGAATTAGAAGTTAATAAGAAAGTTTCTTATATTGTACTCGATAAAATACAAGATAGTATTCAATGTTTTCAAATAAGCTTTGTAGGCTTTGAGCTAGTCAAATTGTATGGCTCTGTAAAAATTAAAACATTGCTATCGAGTATGTTGAAAAAGATGTCTAATGATGTTAAAACATTATCAACATATTTAAGTCCTAATGTTGCTCAGAAGAATGATGATGATGATGAGTTTGGTCTTTTTGGCGGTGGTTTTGGACAAAGAGCTCCTGCTGGAAAATCCAATATCTATGCTGACGGCATGTTAAATGATGCGGGATTACAATCTCTGCGTGCGTTTTGTACTGCGTGGTTAGTAGGATTAGAAGAAATAGATAAATTATCAAAATTATAATTTTAATAATAGTTTAGTATGATATTTTAAATAATATAATAACGGGTGCTCATTGAGTACCCGTTATTTTTTTGAAGGACAGGTTATATGTTTAAATTTTTGATTAATAATCTCTTATGGCAAGACGGTAAATATATAGCTATATTTACGTTATTTATAGGGTTATTATTAATATTTCTAAAATCTAATATTAATAATAGATTTGTGGTCATTGGCGCTAACATACTTTTATTGTTAACTGCAGGGTTTTTTTTGTTTTCATTTTATTTTTTTAGAAATCCTGATCGTGTCTGTAAAGAAAGAGAGTTTGATAATAATATTTTAGTTTCGCCTTGCGATGGTTTAGTTGTTACAATAGAAAAAATTTCAGATTTAACCTATACACAAAAAATTTCAGTTTTTTTATCTCCTATTGATGTGCATGTTAATTGGATACCAGATGACGGAATAATTGAAGATGTAATATATAGACCAGGTAAATTCATTGTTGCATTTGCTCCAAAAAGTTCTGATATTAATGAAAGAAATGATATTGTAATTAATTGTAAAAAAGGCAAAATACAAGTAGGGCAGATTGCGGGCTTTGTAGCTCGTAGAATTTGCTGTTGGGTAAAAAAAGGTGATAATATAAAAGCTGGCACAAAGTTTGGCATGATCAGATTTGGATCTAGAGTAGATATCTTTTTGCCGGAGAATGTAGAAATAAAAGTTAATCTTGGTCAAAAAATTAAAGGCGGTCAAACCGCTATAGGGAGATGGTTATGATTTTAAATCATTTTAAATTAAAATATAAAAAATCATTATATTTAATTCCTTTCTTTTTTACTTTTGCAAATGCCATGTTAGGTTTGCTTGCTGTATTTAAAACATTAAATTCTGAATTTATAACTGCTGCTTATTGCATTTTATTAGCTACGTTTTGTGATTGTTTAGATGGTAGACTAGCCAGAAAATTTAATACTACTACCATGTTAGGTATGGAATTAGATTCCCTATGTGATGCGATATCATTTTGTGTGGCTCCTGTTGTTTTGCTATATTCTTGGGAAGTTCAAGAATTTGGAAATCTGGGATTAATGGGTTTAATGATTTATTTGTGTGCTGGTCTTTTAAGACTTGCTCGTTTTAATCTAATTTCAGATAGTTCTGATAAGTTTATTGTAGGTTTACCTACCACTGTCGCAGCGTTTTTTATCACATGTTTAGTATTATGCGAAAATTCAATACCAGAAAAATTGGCCAATATTTTATTACAAAAGAGTGTATTATTGACAGTCGTATTTTTTATTGCATTCTTAATGATTTCAAAAATACAATTTCCTTCTTTTAAACAAAGTAATTTGATAGTTTTTCCAATAGTTTCATTTATATTAATTGGTATTCTGGGTGGCTATTCTTTTCTTTTATTAATACCATCAGTTTATATATTTGCAGGCTTTTCTAAAGGCTGTTATTTTGGTGCTAAACGTTTAGCTTCTAGCTCTAGAGCTAAAATAAAGCAAAAGTTTGTGTAGCATACCAAACGCCAGCATCTGTTCTAAATACTGCAATTCCACAAGAATTAAAATTACCCAATAAATTTGCTCTGTGAGAAGGTGATGCTATCCAAGCATTTACTGCTTGTTGAGCAATATTTGCCGCTGTAGCATTAGAAGTTTCAAACACATTTTCTCCCGCAGATTTTGCTGTACGTATAAAACAAGAAACGCGACAGCTAAAACCTGAATGTCCAAATGGAACTTGTCCAGTTCCCATATTTTGCGAATGTATTTTTGCTAAGTTCGATATATGTTGGCTCCATACTAAGGCTGGCTTTCCATTTTTCTTTCTAAAATTATTTGTAAGAGTTAAAGCTTGTTTACCAATGGTATCTGAGTCATAACAATAACAAGAAGATGCAGTGGTATAAGCAGTAGAAGTTGATTTTCCCAGTGAAGATTGTGAAGCGTATTGGACAGCTTGCCCTGTTTTAGAGTTGGCTTGGACTAATAAAACTGAAGATAGTAAAATTATCAATAATTTATTCATATAATCCTTAATAAAAGTTTATTTTTTTGGAGTCTAAAAAAACTTTATACTAAAAATCAAGAAAATTATTAAATTGTTTTCCAACAACTTTCCAGCTTTAAGATCTTAAATTCCTTAACAGTTCTATTATCCTGACCATTTTTATCAATATTTTCTAAAGGTGTTTGGTTGTAATAAGCCTCTAGTAATTGTGAAAAATTATTAACATCTTTAAATAAATGGTTTAAGGGCTGTTCTATAATCTTTCCATAACCATGTTGATAACCACGTCCACCAATTACTAAATTATTTTTAATATCACTAATTGCAGCTAAATAGCCAGCAAACCAAATTATATCACCGAGTTGCAATGTATCTTCTGGTGTCAAAGATTTTAAAAATTTACTAGCAGTAACAGTGTTTTTATAAAAATATGGTATTTCGCAAATTTGTGCTGCACGCAATATTAAGCCAGACGCATCAAAACCTGAATATGGTTTTCTTGTTAATTCTTCACGTGTCCAATGTTGTATAGGTTCATTATTTAAATTTGTACCGTCTGTTAAAACAAATTCGTTATTTTTTACTTTATCTATTAAGCTGCAGCCTCCCCATGCAAATGGGACAATTTGGTTATCTTCTAGATTGGTCCATAATTTTAATAATTTAACAAATTTTTTAATCTTTTCAGATTTATCTACTTCTTGGGATTCTAGACATATATCTTTTGAAACAATACTTTCAGTAAAATCTTTTAACTCAGTGTTGTAAGTATAAATTATATAGCTTGTATTATCTTTACTTTTATAAATAAAGCGTGTTCCTGCAGAGTATGTTTTATCTGTTTTAGAATCTTTAAATGGCAAAATTAAAGTTACTAAGTTTGTATAAGGTTGTGCAAAATTAGTATTTCTAAAATCTATTTGGGTAGGAATTTTTGTATGATCTAACAGTTCAGCATTTATAAAATTTTCTTTAAGAGCCCAATAGGTAGTTGCATAGTCTTGGACAAAAGCATTAAAAATATTAATTTTAACTTCTTCATCATGCTCTTCTAATATTTCTATAGTCTCATTAAATAATAGTTGGTGGTCTCGTACACAATTTAAATTGCCTTTATACCCTGATAAAGCAATTTTTCTGTATTGGTCCTGGGTATTTGGGGTTAATGCTTTATATGAAAATCCAATTAAATCTGCTACTGGTACTATACAAACGGCTTTTAGTGGCTTTTGATAGATAATTGTTTCTGATTTGGTATTGAAACTTATAAATAGTAGTGTTAGAAAAATTTTTTTGATCATATTAACTCCTAAATTTAAAATTAATAATTTTAAATTTACGGCAAAAAATTATTTCCAGCAACTTTCTATTTTTAAGATTTTTAAATTAGATATATTTTCAAAAACATTACCCTTGCTGTCAAGGCGTTGAATAATTTTTTTATTGAAAAAAGCATTTTTGAGATCTTCAAAATTATTTAAATTTTTAAATAGCTGATTCAATTTTAATTCATGTACTTTGCCATAACCATTGTTTATATAACCTCGTGCTTCTACACATAAATTATGTTTTAAATCAGTAATTATAATTATGTGGCCAGGTATCCATATTAAATCACCTTCAGCAATTGTTTCGTTTTTAGCGAGTTGTTTAAGGTTTTTCATTATAGTAGTCGTATTTTTAAAGGGGAATGGAATGCCCGCAATTCGTGTTGCAGATACAATTAATCCAGAACAATCAAAACCTGCTTTAGGTGTTTCTTGATAGTCAGCAAATTCAAAATAATTTATTTTATTCTTTTCATATGTTTGATCAACACAATTAAACTGTTTTTCATTGCTGGTATTGCAAAAACTAGATCCTCCCCAAGTGTAAGGAATAAATCCATGTTTTAAATTGGCCCATTTTTTTAATATATTAACAAAGTTTGCTATTCGATTTTGCTTTGTATGTTCATTAACATAATCTTTAGTTATAAAGAATTTTTTTGGAACTTTGCTTTCTTTAAATTCAAGAGCTTCCGGATCAAATATATAGATATTAAATTCATTTGTGTTGTCAGGTATTTCTGAATATACAAAATTAGTTCCTGCAGAGTATGTTTGATTAGTAACACCATCTTCAAATGGAAACAATAAAGTAGCGAGATTAGAATTTTCAGTTTTGGGAAGTTTATTTGAATCTAATTTATCTATATAGATTAAATTATCTTTTAATGTCCAAAAAGTATTATTTTTCTTATCGCTATCAATAGTTTGATAGTAGATATTTGGAGCCTCGATAACTACTTCATCATTATCAACTTTAACTATTTTTACAATTTCATTAAATAAAAGTTGATGAACTCTGGGACATGTTTTTAAATCTGCTTTAGCCACAGGGCTTAAAGGTATTCGGCTATAATAATTAGAGTTATTGTATATTGCCCCCATTTTTTGAGGTAATAAATCAATTACTGGCTTGACCACCAATGCGTATTGTCCAGAAAGTGTGTTTATAATAGTAGCCATTATTAAACTTTTTTTTAGTAACATCTTATTACAACCCCCTATTTTATAATTTATATAATACCTCAATCGATCTATATATGTTAATAATTCCTATTTTTTATAAAAAATGTATGTTGGGGTGCGGATGATTAAACTTATTTTTTTGCACCATTGTTATTTATTAAATTATTCGTGTAATTTTATAAAAAAGGGATAGCAGGGGAAATGGATGAAGTTAAAAATTGGTATATTTTTTTTCATATTTATAAGCATTAATTGTTCAATTAATGCTCAAATACCATGGACATGGTCATATAGAAAAAAAATCCCATTAAATGAAGCGGAGCAGTTAACAGGTAAGCCTAATATTATATTTTCAAAAGTAGATGTTCCATCTTTTAATCAATTAATTTTTTCTTGGAACGCTTTACGTCCAAAAAAAGGTTATTTTAGATTTTGGGTAAAACCAAGATATGCTTCTAATAAGGAATGGGGAAAATGGTATAAAATGTTTGATTGGGGAAATGGAGTTCAACAATCTTATTCTGATATAGCAAAAAACGATACTTCTTATGTGTATGTACGCTTAGAAATTTCCCCAGGTAAGCTTGCAGATGGCTTTAAGCTTAAAGTAGAACCTAAAAACAATGCAAACTTAGCTGATTTGAGAATGTTAGGTGTTTCTATATCAGATTTTTCAAAATTTAAGATTGAAAAAGTTCAAGATTTATTAAATCTTGAAAGTGTTGAAATTAAAAATGTTCCTAAAAAATCGCAAATGATTTTAGATCATATTGATAATCAAAGAATGTGCTCGCCGACATCTATTTCAATGATGGTAAGTCATTTTTGCAATACAGAAATTAATATAGTGGATTTTGCTAAACGTGTTTATGATAAAGGGTTAGATTCTTATGGAAGCTGGCCTTTTAATACCGCGGCAGCTTATGAATTGTGTCCAGGCTATTATTTTAGAGTTGTTAGATTAAATTCATTCATAGATTTGCATGCTAATTTAATGAGGGGTTATCCAGTAGTGATTAGTGTCAGAGGAAAAATTAGCGGTGCACCAAAAGATTATAATCATGGTCATTTAATTTTAGTCACAGGTTTTGATAAAAATAATAGAGAAGTTATTGTTAATGATCCTGCTTTTCCTGACAATTGTAAGGTCAAAAGAAGATATGATATTACAAGTTTAGCAAGAGCCTGGGAGCGTTCACACCGCATTGCGTATATTATCGATAGAAGATAAAAAATTAATCTTGCATTTTGATTTTTATATGTCTTACTTTAAATAAAAATTTAGGAGTAAGATGATTTTTTTATTTTATATATTTTTGTTTTTTATCGCTAGTTTAGAATCATCTGAAGAAAAATTAAATTTAAAATTTATTATGAGTCCGGTTCAATGGCACAAGGAATTTGTAGAAAATAAAACCACTCAAGAGCAAAAAGTCTTATTAGAACATTTTATTTTGCATCAGTTTAAAAATTCTCTTAATTTAGATGAGCCAATGAATATTGAGCTACAAAAAAAATTTGATAAAGAAAAATCCAAAAGTTTTAAAGTAGCAATAACAATGCTTATTCAAATCTCGCAAGACCTCGAATTTAATATTATGCAGCAAACTAATAATCGTCTAGAAGCTTTTAAAGAAGTTAAAAAATTTTGGCGCTATTATATGAATGTAGTTAATTTGTTAAATTCTCTTAGCTTAATAAAAGTAGAAAATAATATTTAAATTAACTTCTGTTGTAAATAAAATATCTAAAGCTCGCTTAATTAATTGACAGTTAGTTTATTAAATTGTTATTATAAGTTTATCTTTAAACATAAAAAGGGATAAACATGAATCCAAGAATAGTGGGCTTGAGATTTTTTATTTTATTATTTGCATTCAGCGGTTTTTTCCCAGTTTTAAAATCTGTTTCCAATAAAGAATTATCAATTGCAAAAGCTTTTCATCATTTAGGAACTTTGCAAGATAAGATTATTTTTTATTTAAAAGAAAACCCAACATTAACTTTATTAAGCAGAAGTGAGAAACCTCAAGATCAGCTTGAATATGAAGAAGTTTATTTATTAGAAAATGCAAAAATATCTAAAGAAGCCAAACCAAAAATAGATGAAATCAATAATTTTAAGCACCCGTTTTATAGATTTAAGATAGCTCCTGTTCGTGACGGAATAAAAATAATAATCAATTACAATCCTGAGTTTATCGAAAAAATTGAACCATTATTCTTTGATGCAATAAGTTTATTCAAAAGTCTAATGTTCTATATAGTGCATAAAGATGCAACAAAACATTTAGATATGCCTAAAACCGTTGTAAAAAACAAAGAACTAATTGTTATTATAGATCCTGGCCATGGGCAAACAGACCCCGGTGGAGTTGGGTTATATAATGTTGCAGAAAAGGATATTGTTTTGACTACCGGATTAAAATTAAAGAAAGCATTAGAGAAAAAGAAAATAAATGTTTTCTTAACGCGTGATAGAGATGTTTTTGTAGCTTTAGATGATCGAACCAAGTTTGCCAATTTCTTGCCTTCCAATTCAATATTTATTTCACTTCATGCAAATCTATCAGTTAATTCTAAAGCAGAAGGTCTAGAAACTTATTATGCAGATTACTCATTGCTTAAAAATCATAAAGATAATTCCAGTTTTAGTGATGACTATGGCTTTGAAATCAGTAAAAAAAATAAACAACTTGCATGTATTATTCATGAAAATATTTATAATGCAGCCAAAAAGTTTGATTCAGCTTTTAAAGATAGAAAAGTACGTAAATCTGTTTCTCAGATTTTAATTGGCACTCAAATGCCATCTATTTTAATTGAATTGGGCTATCTTTCAAATGAAGATGATAATAAGCGCCTACAAAGCTTAAAATTTCAGGATGCGATAGTAAGTGGCCTAGTTAACGGCATTGAAAAATATAATTGTTAAGGTTTAATTTTTTAATGTAAGTTTTAGAGCTACGAATTGCAGTATAAACATTGTCAAACAAACAATTATTGCAACTTTTTCGCAAACTTTCGTACTGTAACCTAATTTTCTACAAATCGCGAATGCCGCAGCTGATGAAAATATTGAAATAATATATATAATTCTGTTGTTTGTCATTTTTTCCCTTCTGCTAATTAGATAGCTTTTAAATTAATTTTATTTAATAGAGCTTTACCAGCTTCATGCTCAGGAGAAATGCCAAGTAAGCTTAAAGTAACTTTTTTAGCGCTTTCTAGTTCGTTTAAATAAAATAACACTAAGGCTAAATAAAAATAGGCATCTGCGTATTCAGAAGATATATTTACTGCATTAGAAAAGAATTGTTTAGATTTTTCTAAATTGGTTTTATTTAGATTATTGCTTAAGCCTTCTTTGAATTCCAGTAAACCTAAATTAAACCATGCAACTTCAGGTGATAAATAATTTTTATCAGAAACAAGTTGGTGCCAAATCTCTTTTGCTTCATGTTTTTTGTCTAAAGCAAGCAATGTACAAGCATAATTATTCATAACATCTGTCTTTAAAGTAGATGAAAATTTTTTATCACTAATAATTTTTTGAAAAATCGGTAAACTTTCATGATACTCTTTAAGTTGATAAAGTATTGTGGCTTTTAAAGCGTAAGAATTTAAATTTGGCTTCATATCAATAGATTTATTGATAATATGTAATGCATTTTTTAGATTACCGTCTTCTGCTTCTATAATACTTTGTTCGTAAAGATTTTTAGCTAAATTGACGTTTTGTTTCTTTTGGCAAGAAGAAATAAACAAACAAATTGAAAGAAAAAATATTTTTTTCATACTAATAATAGGTTTCGATGTTTTTTTGTAACATATAATTAATAGAGAAATTAGAGTGTTGGTAAGTATTTGGCAAGCTTTTTTAAATATTGTAAGACAAGAGATTGGAAGTCAGGTTGTAGAAACTTGGCTTAAAGCAGTTACTCTTGTAAAATGGGATTCGCTTGAAGAAGTTGTACATATTCAAGCACCCAATGCTTTTGTAAAAGATTGGATAAGAACTCAATATCTAGATCTATTTAAATTGCATTTAAGCAGGCTTTTAAATGTTGATAATTTAACAATTATATTTGTTGAGCAATCTGAAAAAATTGTAACTACTGTAACTAAGGTTCAAAATTTAGAAGATCCCAAAGCAGCGCATGAATCAAAACAAGAATTATCAAAAAGTTTAGATACCAGAGTTCAATTAAGACCTGTATATAAAAGCAAAGATCACATTAATTCTAATTATCAATTTGAGACTTTTGTAGTTGGTCCAAGCAATTCTTTGGCGTATGCTGCCTCTTATGCTGTAACCAAAAATCCTGGGGTTTTATATAATCCATTATTTATATATGGTTCTTCAGGTTTAGGAAAAACACATTTATTGCATGCAATTGGCAATGAAATCAAAAAGCAGTATAAAAAATCTGTGGTTTTGTACCAAACAGCTGATAGATTTGTAAATGAGTTTATTAATGCTATCCGCTTTGATAAAATCCATGCATTCAAAGAAAAATATAAAGATATAGATGTTTTGTTAATTGACGATGTTCAATTTATTTCCAATAAAGAGCAAACACAAGAAGCTTTTTTTCATATTTTTAATAATTTATTTGAAGCTTCTAAGCAAATTGTTATTTCTAGTGATGTCTATCCGTCTAATTTAGAAGGTATTGCACAAAGATTACGTTCTAGGTTAGAAGGTGGGTTAATTACGGACATTCATATGCCAATGTTAGAAACCAAGATAGCAATTTTAAAACGCAAAGCTGAATTAAATAATGAAATCATCTCTGATGATGTTTTAAACTTTATAGCTTCTCGCGTTGAAACTAATGTAAGAGAGTTAGAAGGCTTGCTAATTCGTGTTTTTGCATTTTCTAATTTAACTAATCAACCAATTACATTAGACCTTGCTCAGCGCGTTTTAGGTGTTGTAAAACAAAAAAATACTACAATTGGGCTTCAAGAAATTGCAAAAATTATTCATAAAAATTTTTCATATAACTTATCGGATTTACAATCAAAAAGTCGCAATAAAGAACTTTCTTTTGCTCGGCAAGTAGCTATGTATTTAATGAAGAAAAATACAGAAAAATCATTACTTGATATCGGTGAATTTTTAGGAAGAAAAGACCACTCTACCATTTCACATGGTATTAATAAGATTCAAAAATTACGCGAATTAGACTTAGGCTTTGATAATAAATTAAAGCAGCTAGAGTATGAACTGAGCCATTAACTAACTTATAAAAAAGGGTTTATGATGAAAAAAAGTTTATTAATTTTTATTCTTCTATTTTATATTAATAATATCTCATCAATAATAATAATTTTGCAAGGCTCAGGTTGTGCAGGTAAAACAAGCATTTGTAAAGAATTTCAAAAATTAGACATGAGTTGTAAAATTCTTGATGAAGACCAGGTTTTTTATGATAATCACCCAAATAATATAGCAAATATTTTTCCCATAGAAGTGGAAATTATTGCAAAAGCAGTAGATTCAGCAAATCTGTTCCATGCTATAGTTAGAAATCAAATTTTCTTTAAAAATTCTGCTACAGATATTGAAAAAAATGCTGCAATAGAAACTATTAAAAAAGTTCAAAAAGTTCTTGATTCTAAAACAAAGGAAATGAAAGCTATAAATGACGTGTGGAACAACTTTTATGTTGATCATATAATGAGGGCAGTACGTGATTGTGCTATTACAGGAAATAATGTAATTATTGATCATTGGTTTTTAAGTCAAGAACACATTGATGAATTAAATAAAGAATTTAAAGTTGTTGTAGCTTTAGCTTATTCGCCATTTGAAAGTTTGGTTCAACGTACATTAAAAAGAAATAAAGAATCTGTTGAAAAGAGAAATTTCTCACAAATTAGATTCTTTACCCAAGCACTAATGAGCTTTAAAGATAAATACCACTTAGTTCCTGAATCTGAGGTAAAAGATTTTGAATCTGAAAATAAACCTATTGAGACACTGTTATTAGAAAATTTAAAAACCAACTTGGCAATAGTTGAGGCTAGTTTAGATGAATCAATACATGCACAAGGTGACGCAAATTCCCAAACTCGTGGAGAATTTAGTAAAAAGCAATTTAAAGAATTTAAATATGAATTAATTAAAAACTTCCAAAAAGAACCTATGTGTCATGTTATTCCAAAATCAAAATACGATATTCTTTTGCCTACAGACAAACAAAGCTCACTCGAATGTGCTCAGCTCTTATTAAAAATAATTTAACAAAAAATAATTTTATGCAAACAAAACAACATTTTGGTGTTTATGGAATTATCTTAAAAGATAATAATATTTTACTTATTAAAAAAAGCCGAGGACCTTATAAAGGTAAATTAGATTTACCCGGTGGCAGACCAGAATTAGATGAAACAAATTTAGAAACCTTAATACGGGAAGTTATAGAAGAGACTCGCGTTGTAATTAATCAAGCAGAATTATTTAATAATTACAATATCACTTTAAATTATAAGATTGATGGAATTGAAGAAGAATTAAATCACTCAGGTGCTGTATATTTAGTAACATCTTATGATGATAGTAAATTAGTAAATGAAATTCATATCGAAGATTCTCTAGGTGCACAATGGTTTGCAATAACTGATTTAACAGAAACAATGTTAAGTCCTTTTGCTTTTTATGTAATTGATGAAATAAAAAAATCCTCGAACTAAAAACTCGAGGATTTTTTTATTTAAAAGCTTACTAAATTTTATCTTAAAACCTCAAAACATCTGTTCCATCTAACTCGTTTCCAGAAATCTATTGGATGCTTAATTAAATCAAAAATCCAAAAGTTCCACCACGCTTCATTGCTATCACTATCAATTGACCATAATCTATACACAATTTTACCATGTATAAGATCTTTTTTTAAAGGTCCCCATACGCGTGAATCAGAACTATTTAATCTATTGTCGCCCATTACCCAATATTCATCATTAGCAAGTGTAACTTCAAAAGTATCTACAATTTTGCCAGTGTCTTTAAATAAAGAACCTGGTTCTTTTACAGTAGGCGATCCATAAAAACCAGCAAGTTTAGCTCCCAATTGAATCTCTGAATGGTTCATACGATAATAAGGTTGGTTTTCTGGTAAGAATTTTGGATCAAAAGTTTTATATGTAAGTGGCTTGTTAGAATTAGATTGATGAATTGCTACTAACGGATATTTATTAAGATACGGTTCTTCTAATTTTTTAAAATCAGTTTCGCCTGTCTTTTTTAAATATATAACCGGTTTGCCTTCTTCGATGACGCCCTTAACTGAATCTCCGGGCATACCTATCACACGTTTAGTTATATTTTCTGGTCCCCAAACATATTGTTGCCAAAGTTTGCCCCATTTGTTTTTAGAATAATCAAATGTTGCATTATTAAAACTTATAATATCACCATGCTTTGCTGGCCAAAAATGAACCGAAAATTTATCTGCAAAAAATCTTTCTCCAACAAGCATTGTTGTTTCCATTGAACCTGTTGGCACTTGATAGAGGCCATAACCAAAAGTACGTATTAAAAAGGCAATGGGAAGTATTATAAATACTGCCTCAAAAAGTTGCGACCCAAATGATTTTTTTGGCTTCTCTGTTTTAGTTCTATTTCCAAATCCAAACATATATTTTCCTTGTTTTTAAATATTCTAATAATTTTTCTTAAATGCCAGTGGTTTAGGATTTTCTGCAATATATTTTTTGATCTCAAGTGCTGATTCTTCAGGTGTTAATTTTGAACTATCAAGTTCTAAGTCATAGATTAAATTTTTATGCACTGTATTATAATGACTTCTTGCATGCCCTAATAATCTATTTCCACGTTCTTTTTCTCTCTGTTCAATAATTTCAAGAGGAGAATGTACACCAATAAAATATACTTTATAGTCTTTAAGTACATTTGTTAAATCTTTAAGCCACATCGGATCATATAAAATATAATCAATTATAATATTATTGCCAGATGATGCAAATGCCGCAAAAGTTCTATGAATACCACGCATCATTTTTTGCGCAACTTCACCATAATTAATATAAACAACTTTATGGCCACCTATTTCTTTTGTCTCAAGATAAATACCTTTATCTGCGGGGGCAACGGGACCATTAATTGAAATATAATTATCAGGTAAAAAAGCTAAGTCATCAAGTCCCATACGTAAATATGGCTCATTAAAAAGTTCTTGGACTTTCTTTTGAATGGTTGATTTACCTACGCTTGAAGTACCGTTTAAAATAATTACAGTTCCATGTTTAATTTTTGTAGATGTATGCAACATATAAATTACCAGTGTTATGATTAGTGCAAATAATATAATAATTTTTTGTATAAATTTCATAGCAATTCCTGCTTTCTTTATTATTCTGTAAGTCTTGATAATCCCTTATCTTTACTTTTATTAAACATATAAAAGAAAAGCAATAAGAAAATTGTTCCGTAAACCAAACTTAAAATAACGCTTTTTATTAGATATGGCGTTGAGTCAATTTGATTTTGAACATAAGCGCGCATTCCAATAAAAGTATAAGTCATAGGCAAACAATAACTAATTTTTTGTGCCCAAAGGGGTAAAGTTTCAATAGGGTAAAACACACCTGAAAAAGGCATAAACGTCCACATAATTACGTATGCAATTTCTATAAAGCGAATCCCTGAATAAATAATAATAGATAAAGCTAGAAAACCTATGCTTATTGCAGCTAATAATAAAGAAGGGGAAAAAATTATGAAATTCTTTATTAAGCTTAAAATTGAAACATCATAAAATAAACCTACTAATAATATAAGAAAGGACATTAATATTATAAATATCAAAATTACAAATAATATTGTACCTACTATCCATTCACTTAATTTTAATGGGGAAGCAAAAACATTTATAATATTATTGGACCAAAGTTCTTCAACTAGCGATTGAAATACTTCCATACCTATTCGTGCAAATGCTGACCATAATAAAATAGATAATAAGAATATCATTTGTATATTGTCATTACCTTGAATGGTTTGCATGTATTTGCCTACAAATCCCCACATTAAAATATCTAAAGTTGGCCAATAAAAAACGAACAACAATCTATTCATATAATTACGTATTAAATATATATTTCTTAGTATAATCCCAGTAATTGGTAAATAATTCATATTATTTTCTTTCTTTGGAAATGCTTAAAAAATAATCTTCAAGGCTTGGTTTATCTATATTTACATTTGTATATATAACACCTAAGTGCGCAAGAGCAATTAAAGTTTGACCAATATTAGATTCATCAACTTCCATGGAAATTTCGTTGCCGTTAATTTTGTAAGATATGTTTTCTTTTTGTGTGTATGCAATTGCAGATTCAATACCTAGTGTAATAATAAGATTTACACGCGCTTTTGAAATAGTGGAACTTAAAGCAAGAGGTGAGTTATTTGCAATTATTTTACCACTTTGAAGAACTAATACTCTATCACAGACTTGTGTTACTTCTTCCATGTTGTGTGAAGTAAAAAGAATAGAAACGCCATGCTCATTTTTTTGTTTTAATATAAATTCTCTAACTTCAGCTGCTACATCAGGGTCAAGTGATGCAGTTGGTTCATCAAGTAAAATTATTTCAGGACTTGGTAGAAATGCTTTGGCTAGCATTATGCGTGTTATTTGTCCTGCTGATAATCCTACACAACTTTTATCACGCATGTCCCACATATTAAATAATTTTAACAATTCTTCAATACGCTTAGATCTTTGTGGATTTGGTACGTTATATAATCTTCCGGCAATATCTAGATTTTCCCAAACTTTTAATCTGCTTGGTAATTTAAGATAACTACTTGCAAAAGTTACCTTTTGCAGTATTTCGGATCTATTTTGTGCAAAATTTTTACCAAAATAATTAATCTCACCGTGAGTTGAGTTTAAAATTCCCAATAACATTTGTATTGTAGTTGTTTTGCCTGCGCCGTTAGGGCCCAGAAATCCCAGAATTTCTCCGCGTTTTAAAGTGAAAGATATATTGTCGACGGCTACAAATTCTTTTTTTGTTCCAAAGATAGGGTAGCTTCTAGATGTGAAAATTTTTGATAAGTTATTAACTTGTAAAGGATAAAATTCAGACATAAGTGTCCTTTTTATAAAATTTGAGAAAATGTTAAAATAATTTTATAAGACATATAAAATGTCTTAATAAAGAAGAGAAATTACTTAGATAAACTAAGCAATGTATGAAGTGATAGAGGTTTTCATGGCTTTATTCCTTGAATTTGGTTATAGCCTTATTTTTTACAAGTACTTATATTTATAGCAAAGAATATAATATACATCAAATTATTTTTAACTAAATAAGCCGACCTCAGTCTTGTTATTTGCTTGTCTGAATCTGCGATGTGCTTTATCGCTTAAAAATTTCTCTTTAATATATTTTTTTGCAACACGTATATACCAAGATGTATAGTCAGTCACAGGTTCTAGTTTTTTTTGATTACCAGATAGTATTGCAAAATGTTCAGTATCTATTAATAAAATTTTCTTATCTTTTACTAAAAAATTATTAGTATGTGCATCAAGAGTATAATGTAAATGTGTGCACAATCTTAAATAATCATTATAATAATTTATTCTTTCTGGGTCATCCTCACGCCCTGGCATAAGATCACAAACCAATGCATACACAGCAGGAATTTTAGTATGTTGTTCAGCGCTATCACCTAAATTATAACCAGTGATTTCGATCCATGTTGGTTCTTTTGGTAACCAAAACCATTTGCGTGGTAGTTCAATTTTGTCTTTCCATTCCGGATGATCTTTAATGCTTTCTTCTATAAGTTCTAAGTTTTTAATTCGTGTAAATCCCATTAGGTGTCTAAAGCTTCCTCCTAAATTAAATATTCCACGTGCTTGAAAAGCTTTAGAGAATGGTTTAGAAAGGCTTTCTGGAGTTTCTATAAATAATTTAAGAATTAAGGGATAGTCATTAAATTTTAATATAATATTTCCTGTTTTATTAAATTTATTATAATCACGATGTTTTAAGGTTTTAAAATTTGTAAATTTTGTTTTTTGTGATTTTAACTCTGAATATAATTTTTCTATAAGTTCATTGAGTTCGCTGTTTGTAATTTTTTTAGTCTCATCGTTGCAGGTGATTGTTTCAGGTAAAAGTTTTTCCATAAAATGCTCATGATTATAAGTGTGAAAAATAGGGATTTCTCGCAAATGCGAGTCACGTAAGAAATATTCTTGATCTGAATTTTCCCAACTTGTTTTTATATATCCCAAACTTGGATCATGGGGGCGATGAACATTTCTTGGCAATAAATTTAAATTAAGTAAGAGAAAAATTGTAAAAAATAATTTAATAAACATATTTATTTTTTCCTTATTATTGAAAATATATGGTCAGCTTAACATTCTAAAAAAAATAACATCAAGATATTTTTTCTAAGTTGATTTTTTTTTAATTCGTCTGTTATGATGAGTTGGAGTAAATTTTAATTTATTACTTTTTAAAAAGGGAGTAGCTATGGCAAATGATGAATCAGTACACCATTATAAAAGGGTGCTTGATTGTATAAGTTGTCTTCCAAAAAATATAATTACTCATCATGGTCGGGAGAATCTTTCTGAATTTGTCCTACATGGTCTGTGTAGTCAAGGTTGTTTTAATTTAAAAAAAGCAGCCTATTTTGTTGATAACCCTGATTTTAATTGCATCAAAGGCGTGACAGGGTTTTGTCAATCTGAAGGAAATTTAGATTGGAATGAAATTTGGGAGGATCCTGAATCATTTAGTTTAATAGCAAAAAGTTCACCTTTTAATCAAAAGGTAAGATCATTTGCTGCAGCTAGCACTAAAAAAAATAATGATCCAGTAGAGCAATTTCTTTCAACTATCGTTAAAGAAATAGGGTTTAATAATCCTAATTATTGCTCTTGGACAACCAAACATTTAAATCATGGTATTCTAGTATTTGAAAAGGGTGAAGCTACCAATGATTTATTTGAACAACATTTTTTAAATAGTTTACATTTATTAGGATTTTGTCCTATTTTTTAAATATAGATTATTGGTGTGGTTTTATTTATATAAAGGAGAGAGATGAAAAAATCAAGCAATTCGACATTAATCGGTTTTGTTTTCTTGGGTTTATTAGCAGTTGTAGGTTACTATTTGTTAAGAACTTATAAATCAATATCAAAAAATCCTTCACCTGAATATTGTGAAGCTAGTTCAGCTTCTTGGCAAACACCTGAACAATGTGCTTCACAACAAGGCCATTACATTGCTGGTGACAAAGTATGCCAAGATGTAAAATTTTTAGGTGATAAATCTAATGCAAAAGAAGTATGCTGTGTAAGTTGCACAGATGATACTATTGTTGATAACGGGTAGAAATTATTAATTACCCGGTAGGTATTTTAATCCGGGTAATTCTTGATTGCTTAAAAAATATAAAACTGCCCCACCACCTGTACTAAGATGTGTGATTTTATTTTCGTAGCCTAAAATAATTGCTGCGGCGACTGAATCACCACCGCCTATTACGCAGTAGGCGTTTGATCTGCTTATTGCATCAAAAATCTTGTTTATATTTTCTAATGTTTCTTTTCTTTCTATAAAACCTGGTAATCCATTAAAAAATATAGTTTTTGCTTTTTTAATTTCTTCTATAAAAACATCTACTGTTTTTGGGCCTATTGATATTCCCATATCTTCACTACTAAATTTATCTGCATCTATTACTTCTAAGTTACCTTGTAAGTTTTTCTTTGCAACCAGATAGTCTTGTGGGTAAATTATTTTCACATTCTTATCCTGGGCCTCTTGCTCTAAATCTAAGGTAAATTGCAATAGATCATCTTGTACTAAAGATTTGCCTATATTTATATGATGTGCTTTTAGAAAAGTAAAAACAGTTGCAGGGCAAAGTGCGATCGTGTTTACTTTGTTAAGTAGGTGCATAACCATTTCTAATTTATCTTTAATTTTGGCTCCGCCTAAAATTAATAAAAATGGATGTTCTGGGGTTTTAAGTTTTTGTAGTGCGTGTAATTCTTTTTCTACTAATAAACCAATGGTTTTATGTTGCTGGTCAAAAAGTTGTGGCAATAATGTTAGTGAAGTATCGTCTCGGTGTAATGTTCCAAATGCATCGTTTACATAATAATCTGCTAAGTTTTTCAGTTGATCTGCAAATTTTTGATCATTCTGCTGTTTGCCATCCAAAAATCTTAGATTTTCTAAAAGCAAAATAGTATCAGAGTTTTTAAGACTCTTTTCATAGGCTTTGTCAATATCAGGTTCAAATTCTATTTTATAACCGTGATTTACAAACCAATTAATTAAATTTTTTGTACTTAATTGAGCGTCGTATCCAGTAGGTCTTCCAATATGCGTAGCAAGAATTACTTTGCCATGTTTTTGTAGGATTAAATTAATTGTGGGCAGTATTGATTTTAGTTTAAAGTCATCTAAGATTGTGCCATTAGACAACGGCACATTTAAATCGGCACGCAAAAAAACACGTTTTTGGTCAAGATTAAATTCAGGTAACTTCGATTTTAACGTCATGGCTTAACCTCGTATATTTTTCTTTGGCTCTAATTTCACGTGTAATCTGTTTTTGCACTTCTTTATTTACTTTAAAATCATTTAATATATTGTTTACGTTTCTAATGCATAAAACATCAGGAATAAATTTAAATCGCTCGCCTGCCATTTCTATCATAGGAAACATTAATGCAACATCACCAGCAATTTTATAAAAATTATTGTTTTCATCGCAAAGATCTGCGTTTTTAATTTTTTTAGCAAGCCATGCATAGTAAGTACGTGGCTGTGCCATGCAAAAGCCAAATTCTCTAAATTTATTAGTTTCAATTATTTCTTTAGGTACAGGTTTGCACCAACCAATCTTATTAGTGGGCCAATTTTGGAACTGCCCGTAAGTCATCCAAATGTTTGGATCTTTATAGATATTATTTAAATATTCTAATACTTTATCATTTGCAAACCAATCATCACCATCTAGACTTACTATTATTTCATCATCCTGGCTTAGTAATATTGCTTTATAATGATTTGCTAATGCACCTTTATTTATTTTATTTTTGATCAAAATTGTACGTGCTTCTTTTCTGTTTTCTTTTAAATATTTTTTTACAAAATCATATGTTTTATCAGTTGAATTATCATCAATGTATATAACGCGAAAGTTATTGTATTTTTGCGCAAAGACTGAATCTAAGTTGTATTTATACCATGCTTCATTGTTATAAGAAGGGATTACTATTACAAATTTCTTATTGTTGTCTATGTTTGAAAATTTATAAACATTTTTTCCTGTCCGGCGTAGCCTTGGCGAAGACGGATGTTTTGAGCATGCAGTCAGAAGAATAAGTAAAATTAAGATTATTTTTTGTATCATCAGGGCTTAAAATAAAAAAGGGCAACATATAGTTGCCCTCAAATTAACGAGATAAGTTATTCTACTTCTTTAACGCCACTGTGTTGAAGCGCGTCTTTTGCAGAATCAGCAGCATCTTTTAATGATTCGCGTGCATTGTCAAAATTAGGAGTTCTAACTTCTACAGTTTTTGTATCGGTGTTACCGAACCATTTGCAAGCAGGTAAGCCACAAAGAACTGTTAAGCAAAAAAGAGCTTTAGCTAAATTTTTCATATTTACACCTTCTTTAAAAAGAAATTATTTTTTAAACTACAACAAGCATAAAGTAAAATAAATTTTTTTGAAATGCAATTTTTATTCGTATTTAAGCACATCGTATATAATTAATGTTTTTATTTTTTTTGGTGGGATCAAAGATTAAGGCTGTTGATAAAATTTCTCATCAACAGCCTTAATTCTTTTTTATACTAGATTATTTATAATCCCATATCTTCTAATGCATTTCTATTTTCATCAATTTGTACATCAATATCTTCATTTGCACTTACATTAGATTTTATTTCTGGCTTAGCAGTCTTTGATGCGACTGTTTTATTTTGCAACCTAGCAAGTTCTTCTTGAGCCTTAAGATTCGCTAATTCTTGTTTAGCATATCCTTCTGCAACTCCTTTTTTATAATGAGCTTTAAGGCTTTGTAAATGCTCAGCGTAGCTTTCTCCACCTTTTTCGCCAGATAGAGCTCTTGCGCTCGCATTTTCTTTAGCCTTCATTTGAGCGGACTCAATAGCTTTGCTTAAATTAGGATTTTCAATTGATAAATTAAATAATTGATCATCTAAAACGCTAGCCCTAGTTTGTTTATTTTTAAATAAAGCTGTTTCATATTCATTAACTACCTCTTTAATATCTTTTGGAAGTTGATTTCCTTTAGTTTTTAAGCGTGCTTTTAACGCAGCCAATGGGTTTGCCTTAGTATTTATTTTAGTAAATTGATTTGCATCTGAAGCAATTAGAATGCCATTAAGCATAAAAATAGCATTTAACAGTAGAATTAACTTTAAATTTTTCATAACAACTCCTTTTTTTAGAGATTTTAGATCAAAC
>JARLHJ010000037.1 GCA_031292305.1 Candidatus Babeliales bacterium | reverse complement strand
TTATTATAAATTATTATATTCCCAATTATAGGTAGCCTAATTAAAATTGGATCTAACTTAGATTTAAATTTTTGATTTTTTAAAATTTTATTAAGCACAACCAAAAACATGATCCAAGAACCAAAAATTAATAAGATATGCTCTTTTAATAAATTACTTATATTAAATAAAGTTTTTGTTATAAAAGATAATTCTTGGCCACTAGATAATAAAATAGAAGAAAAAGTGGGAATAACAGTCACAAATATTAAACCTGTTACAAAAACAAATAATATGAATGTTACTAAAGGTAAAATTAAAGCAGATCTTAGCTTAGTCAAAAATAATTGGCGGCGTTCCAAATGTTCACTTAACAATTTTAAAGAAATTGCTAAATTTCCAGACTCACTACCTGTTTTTATTATCTGAATAGTTAAATTATCAAAAACATCATTATAATAAACTATAGAATCATTAATTGATATTCCTTGCGATACATCTAAATAAATTTCTTTAACTATACGTTTAAAATTTGGATGTGTGATTTGTTTTTCTATTATATTTAGCGCACGTGGCAATAAAATTCCAGAATCTAATAAAATTGCTAATTCTTTAAAAAACTGAACTTTCACAGCTAATTTAATAGGATTAATAAGTGATGTATGTTTTTTTAAGGTAGCTTTAATAAGACCAATTTCTTGTGTTAATAAAACATCACAAAGTTCTTCTTGAGATCTTGCAAATTGAGTACCTTTACTTATATTTCCAAACCAATCAATTCCCGACCAATCAAAATAAGGCATTATTTAACCCCAAATAAGGTAATTTGTTGCTCAATATCAAAAAGACCCAACACTTGCTCTAAATTTAAATTAGTTTCAATTTTTAATCTTTTATTCCTGCTTGTAGCCCCTGCTACTATTTCTATGTCATTTTGGGATATTGATAAGGCTTTAGAAAAGAATTTAATCAATTCTGCATTAGCCAAACCTTTTTCTGGAGGGCTTTTAAGATAACATTTTAACTTGCCAGCTTTATCTAAAATAGCCTTTAGTTTGCCTGAATTTGGTACTACTTTTAGATCAATTATTAACATATTACCCTAAAATTAAACTTTTTTATCTTTATAATTTTACATTTTTACAGTAAAAGGCTATCATTTAGAAATAAACATGCAATTTGATATATTTAATGGAGAGATGGCTGAGTGGTCAAAAGCGCTTGCCTGCTAAGCAAGAGTCCTAGAAATGGGGCGCGAGGGTTCGAATCCCTCTCTCTCCACCAGTTTTTGATTCTTTAAAAAATTAATATTTTTGGGTAAAATAAAAACTGAACAAATATTAAATATCTTACTATCTTTAAAATCTTAAATTTATTATGCGCCTGTAGCTCAATTGGACAGAGCGACAGACTACGGATCTGTAGGTTGGGGGTTCGACTCCTCCCGGGCGCACCAGTCTACGCTACTGCGTAGCTACGCCTGGCTTCGCCATTTTTCTTATAGGATTTTTATATTCATTAACAAAATCCTTTAACTCCAGACAAGAATCTTTACAATTATTTGAACCAATTGCCTGATTATATAAACTTTGGAGTCTATGCAAAATATTACGTTGTCGGTTAATAGTCATTTCGTTAACTCTTGGAAAAATGTTTTTTAATTATTTTACCCTAAAAAACAGTGAAAACACCCTTAAAGAAGTATTTTTTGCCCATAGTGGGGGGCTTTTGCGCTTTCTATAAAATTAATTACTCTAATTTAAGAATAGGTTTACTTTTATAGGGGAAAACATGCTTAAAAAAACTTTTCTTAAATTATTAGTTATTTGCCTATTTTTTGGGCATACCCCTCAAATACGTTCTGGTGACCCGGTAAGTACAGCTGTAGGTTTGACTGCAATAATTGCATTTCCTTTAGGTTTCATAACCGGTATAAGTGCCGTTTTATGTTACGGATTATACTCTTTATGTAGAGCCTCTACGGAGAAAGAATTATTAGAAAGTAATATTTATATATTTCAAAAACTGGAAAAATATTATGAACTTTTTGAATTAATAAAACAAGAAGACTTAAATGATTTCACAAATTTCTTGAAGATTCAAAAAAAAATAAATAATAAAACGAAATTAAATATATTTTTATCTGATTTAAAGAATCAAGCAAAAAAACTAAAAGGCAATATAGATAATCTAAATCGTATTATTAAAAATAAAAACAAGAAGAAAGAAAATTTGGGTATTCATGATATGAATGAATCTGTAAATAAAGCCAATATGCTTTTAGAAGATTTAAGTGAATTACAAAGCTTTATATCTACTAATAAAACAACAATTTTGATCAAAATAAAATAAGGTGTATTATGCAAAGAAAAATATTTTTATGGATTTTAACAACAACTTTCCTTATTTCATTGCCTATATTCGGCATTGCTAAACAAGAAACTAAAAAGCCTATATATAATAAGTTATGGGTATTATCTGATACTATTCCCCTATTATTAAATTCATCTAATAAATTAGTTATTAGGGACCAAAATTTTATAAAAATATTAGATATTAACTCAGGTAAAGTATTACATAGCTTAAAACATAAAGATGCTAATGCACAAATAAGTACCGACAATCAATTTATTACCACTATGTCATGCTTCCTTCCGTACATTGTTAAGACTTGGGATTTAAATACAGGTAAATTATTAAATACATTAAAACTTAAAGATTGTTTGGGGCCAATAAGCTCGAATAATAAATTTATTATCACTCACTGCTACACTGCTGGGAATGTTAAGATTTGGAATTTAAGAACAGGTAAGTTATTACATGTTTTAGAACATTATAATAATAATGAAGTCAAAATAAGCCCAAATAATAAATTTATTATTACCGAATCAAATAGAACTATTAAAATATGGGATATAACTACAGGAAGATTGTTACATTGTTTTAATTTATTAGATACAAGCTCTCAAATTAGTTATGATGGCAGATTTATTGTTATAGAAGGATATCTTAAATCTCCTAGTTTTGAATATTTTATTAAGGCTGTTGATATCAATACAGGCCAATTAGTGTATGATATAAGAGATAAAGGATTTATTAAAACAAGCTTTGAAAGCAAGTATATTATTTCCCATAATGTTATCAGTAATATTGTAAAAATTTGGGATATCAACGCAGGCAAATTATTACGCGTTTTAAATCCTCTTAATAACCATCCTATAACTTCCATAACCATAAGTCCTGATCATAAATTTATAGTTACTACGTCTAAAGACAAAACCGCTAAAGTTTGGGATATGAATACAGGCAAATTATTACATATTTTACCTCATAATCAAAAAGTATATGGAACATTAATCAGTACTGATAATAAATTTATTATTACATATTCTCATGATTACCCAAAGTTTATAACAACAAAAAAAGATACTAAACTTATTGAAGGTTATTTTGAAAGTACAGTTATTAATTCAAAAATATGGGATGCAAAAACTGGTAGATTACTCCAGATTTTAGATAATACATCCGGAATATTAATAAGTAACGATAGTAAGTTTATTGTTACTGGGAATAAGGGAACTAAAATCTGGAAATTAAATAACGTTTAATTAAAGCATACAATTATACAAGTAAAGCCTTTGATAGAAATATCAGAGGCTTTATTTATTTTTTAGGCAAATAGCATTTGCTTAATAGCCGGCAAGTTGATATTTTCAAATAAAATAGTTCTAAAATAGTCCGCTACGGTGCACCATACTTCGTGAAACGAATGATTAAATAGATTTACTTAGGCGGAATAAGCTTACAGTCTTGTATAATTTCTTCACCTACTTGTAAAGCAGTTTCACCTAGGGATATTAGGACACCTTCACCAGCTTCTACCTTACTCAAAAGCTTTTTTAAATCATTTATAAATGGAAATACAGTATTAACTTTATCAATTAAATCTTGAACTGGTCCTGATAATTTATATGCTGCAACTATTAGCACTACGATTAAGGCAATGTTTAAAAACTGGGTTACATTTTGACATGTAATTCGTTCTCTGCATTTTTTCTTAGTCTTTATTTGTGGCGCATTTATACTTTGTCTTGAACTTTCTCTATGTAATTCATAAGCCTGACCACTTTCAAGATCTCTATGCTCCATACCAAAAACTTGTAAATTTATTATACTTAAAAGAAAGATGGCTATTTTTGACTTTTGCATAAGAAAATTCATACCAGCCCTTTTATTAATTAACAATTTACTTATTTTATATAACTTAAAATCAAAAAAGCAAAGCTAATTATGAATGGACTTTTAATAATCAATAAACCATTAACATATTCTTCAATGGATATTATACGAATATTGCGTAGGCTAACGGGAATTAAAAAAATCGGGCATGCTGGAACTTTAGACCCATTGGCAACCGGCGTACTTTTAGTATGTATTGGTAAAGCTACTAAGAAAATAGAGTCTTTAATGGATACGAATAAAGAATATATTGCTGAACTTAATTTAAATGCATTTTCTGAAACGGATGATGCTGAAGGTAAATTAACTTTGGTTGAAGCGATCAAGATACCTACTTTGCAAGATATAACCGAAGTAATAAAAAACTTTATTGGAGATATAAGCCAAATACCACCAAAATATTCTGCAATTAAAATACAAGGACAACCCGCTTATAAAAAAGTCTTACGTGGTGAAACTTTTGAAATACAGCCACGTATTATCAAAATTTATAATATTGAAATATTATCTTACAATTGGCCTATATTAAAAATAAAAGTTAATTGTGGACGTGGAACTTACATAAGAACACTTGCACGCGATATTGGCAATAAACTCAATACTGGTGGCTATTTAACAGGGTTAATACGCACTGCTGTTGGGGATTATACCATTGATAAATCAATCGACTTTAACATGTTATGCTTAATAAAAGAGTCTGACATTATATCTTTAGATTAAAATTGCTATTGATTTATCATAATTTTGAATATAAACTATTATGACCGCTGGAGAGATGGCAGAGCGGTCGAATGCGGCGGTCTTGAAAACCGTTAACCTGAAAGGGTTCGTGGGTTCGAATCCCACTCTCTCCTCCATTTTTTTCGCTTCACGAATAAATGGTTCTCACAGATTTTCTATTTACAAAAAAATATTAATTTTTTATAAACCCATGACACATAACTTAATAATTCTCTTCTGGCTAATCCCAATCGCAATACTCTATATTGTAGATTTTATTATCTTAAGTCGATTAGTTTTAGGACAAATTGGCATGATAGAATTTGTGGTGATAATAGTTTCAACTGCTCTTTTATCGGAATATGTTGCTATATTTTATAAAGCTCCCTATCTCATTCATATTATCCTATGGATTTATCTTAATTATATTATTTCAAAATACCGCTATTATATCCAAGACCAAGAAACAGATAATTAAATGTTAAATCATAAAAAATCACTTCTTGTCTTATCCTTCTTTTTTATTCCATTAAATTTAATATCCTCAGAATCAACTATATCAGGTATTACTACTAAAGTTTTTGCATACCTAAAAACCAAAGAAGTCCCTTATGTATTAAAAAAACAATTAGATGGAATTTTCTATCGACCTGAAGTTATGGAAAACTTATCGAAAATTTACACATTTACAGATCCTGAAAAAGGAAGATCTATATTAATACACAAAGAAGGATTCGATTTTATTAACTTTAATGTGTTCAGACACACCTCATTACGTAAATATATTTTTAAAATAAGCATTAATAAATACCCTCATAATGAAATGTTCAATGCAGGAAGAATAAGATTTGCTGAAATAATAAATCAAAAAGGTAAAAATATAGTACGAGCACCAATTAAATATGCCTATATGCCTTATATTTTTAAAGATGAATTCACAGAACTTCCGATTTGTTTTCAAAGACTACCAATTTGCATAGTAATTGCAGAATATACAGATTTTGAATTTGAAAATGGATGCAAAATTTATCGACATTATTCACAAGATAAGCAAAAAGAAGAACATGATATTTTACAACAGATTGGATACCCTGTTGACGAAGAGAAACCTTCAAATATTTCCCAATTTAAAGATTATTGCGTTGTTTTAGATACTGAGCCTTTTGAGATAGATCTTGAATACCCTGAAGCTAGTTAAGATGCCCCTAAAATAGCTAAATTATCCATTTATGAACCTCAAAACCCACTTTCTGTAAATATTTTCTATTTGACAATATTGCTAAAATAAGTTATTATTTATTCAAATAAGGTAATATCTGTATCTTAACAGGTTAAAAACCTAAAATCAAGAAGGATTAGAGTAAAGGAGTTAAAAATGCTAAATTTCAATAAACCTGTCCTTGCTTTAGTCTTTTTTCTTGTATCCATAAACTTAATTGGGTCAGAAAGCAAAACTAGTATACCTGGTGAAGTTTTTGCATATCTAAAAACCAAAGAAGTACCTAAAGACTTAAAGCAAAAATTGGATAAAATCTTCCATTCTGAAAAAGTCATTGAAGGCTTATCAATAATTTATAATAATCCAAAAGAACTTTCACAAGAAGGCTTAAAAATGTTAGCCAACGAAGGTTTTAAATTTTTCCAAGATCAACAAAGAGTATTTATGCATAAATCCATACCGGAATTTGTATTTAAAATTGGTGGTGTTTCAGATTTACCCTATTTAGGTGCAGATCTTCGTAGTGAATTAAAAAATGCAGAACGCATAAGATTTGCTGAACTGCTTAACGACTTAGGTAAAGGACTTATAAAAACACCTAAAAAATATGCTTATATGCCTTATGTTTATAGAACTGAATATATATGCCTTCCTATTTGTATAGTAGTTGCAGAATTTATTAATCCTATGTGCCAGGCTACCAATGTAAATGAATTAGAATGTTGGAAGATTTTACTTTCAATGGGCTATGGTGATTTACACCCATCGAATGTTTTTCAATTTCCAACATATTGCGTGCTAATTGATACTGAGCCACATGGTAAAAAACTTGAATATCCAAAATTACAACTTAGAGCAAAATTATAAAAATTGGAGATAGTATGTTAAATTATAAAAAAATATTTATTATTTTATATTTTCTTCTTATACCTTTAAATTTAATGCCTTCAGAAAGCCACACCTCTATACCTGGTGAAGTTTTTGCATACTTAAAAACTAAAGAAGTTCCTAAAGAATTAAAGGAGAAATTAGATAAAATCTTCTATTCTGAAAAAGTTATAAAGGGCTTAGAAATTATATATAATCATTCAGAAAATAATATAGAATCACAACATGGTAGAACATTACTAGTTGCTGAGGGATTTGAGTTTTTTCAATGTAGCAATAGAGTATTTAGACATAAATCTATACCAGAATTTATATTTAAAATAAGTGGCATTTCAGATTTCCCTTCTCAACCTACATTTAGATCTGAGTTAAAAAATGCGGGACGTATAAGGTTTGCTGAACTTCTTAATGAAAGAGGCGAAAATATAATACGGGCCCCTAAAAAATATGCTTACATGCCATATATTTACAGAACAGAATATATTAGTCTTCCTATCTGCATAGTTGTTGCAAAGTTTGTTAAAAAAGACGACTTAATAGATTCACTATTAAAACCCATAAGTTTATTATTTAGTGATAAAAAACGAGTTAATATTAGAGAAGCTTATGATATTTTACATTCATTGAATATGACTGATAGACATTCAGGAAATATTTACCATTTTTTAACGTTTTGTATGGTAATTGATACTGAACCGCATTATGAAAAACTTGAATATCCAAAATTACCACTTAGAGCAAAATTATAAAAATTGGAGATAATATGTTAAATTATAAAAAAATATTTTTAATTTTATCTATACTTCTACCTTTAAATTCCAAAGCCTCAGAAGAATGCATATCTAATGATTCAGAAAAATTGAGTGAAAAAATAACTTCTGAATTTGATGAAATAAATTACGGCATAACTCAAGAACTTTTTGAATATTTAAAAACAAAAGAAGTACCCTACGAACTAAAAAAAGATTTAGATAAAATATTTTATGATGAAGACGTGATGTTAAGACTTTCTAAAATATACAATAATAAAAATCCCCTTTGGTCACAAGAAAGTTTAATTGAAGAAGGATTCGAGTTTTTACCTGAAGTTAAACTAGGAAATAAATCGTTATCTACCAGAATCTTTAGACATGTTAACTTTCCTAACTGGATTTTCAAAATTGCATCTCATTGGAATCTTGGGCGTTGTGAGATGATAAATGCAAAAAGAATAAAATACGCTGAATTTATTAATAAAAATGGAAGGTCCATTATTCGAGCGCCAATTAAATATGCTTACATGCCTTATATTTTCAAAAGTGAAAGTTTAAGCCTTCCTGTTTGTTACCAAAGTCTTCCAATTTGTATAGTGGTATCTGAATACATAAATAAAAAAACTATGAATGAAGACGAATTTAATCTTTCTGAAAAGGCAAAAAAAATATTAGATGAAGATATAAATTATTTTGACTGTAAAGCAAACAATATAATTGAACTTGAAGATTATTATCTAATAATTGATACTGAAGACAATAATGCCTAAAATTTGAGATTTAGAAATTATTTTCTAGACCAAGTTAATGCCTGTAGTATAATTAAATGAGTGAAATCATTAATTTAAAGGCAAATATGAGTCTATTTCTAGCAGGGGTTTTAATTGGTTTTTCAGTAGCAGTACCCGTTGGGCCAATAGGAATATTGTGCATACAAAGAACATTTTTACGTGGACAACTTTCTGGAATATTTACAGGATTAGGCGTCGCTTGTGCTGATGCGGTATATGGCTCAGTAGCTGCTTTTGGATTATCTTTTGTTTATAATTTTATTGAAAAACAACAACTAATAATTAGAATTTTGGGCGCATTACTACTGCTTATTATTGGATTAAAAAATTTACTTACTAAAGAATTTAAATCGCCTGCAATTAATGAACCATTAAAAACTGATTACATAAGTAATTTATTTAATTCATATAGCTCAGCTTTTTTTATTACACTAACCAATCCATTAACACTGTTTTTATTTACCGGAATATTATCTTGGCTTAATATTGATATTGACCAAGAAACTGCTTTTAATTCTGCATCTTTAGTTTTTGGAATATTCTTAGGCTCTTTTTTGTGGTTTTTTATACTTAGCTCTCTAGTTGTCATGTTTAAAAAAAGATTTTCTTTTAGTTATCTTAAATGGATGAATATTATTTCTGGATTAGCTATTATTTTATTTGCTGTAATGATATTATTGTCGATTTTATTTATAAATAAATAGTTTCTTTTTATCGCATTTACATGAGTTTTCTTTACAAACACAACAATTAGTAGATTTATCACATTCATTACAACCACATGAACCACATGGTCCATAACCACATTCACACTTAGTGCATTTCATAATAAACTCCCTTTTTAACCTAGTCACTACATTTCAGACTGTATTAACATTATGATAATAAATATCTACACCAAAAAACAATAGCTGAAGTATTAATTCTTTTATAAGCAAAAATATTGCTTTCTGAAGCATGATTTATATAGACTTAATAAAGTAAGGAGGAAATATGAATATTATTAAGATTATTGCTCTTATATCAGTTTTATCATTCCAGGTAGCCAAGCCATATTTTCCATTTGGGTTTGCAAGTGATGAAGGTCCATATTTTGGTGTAGGCTTTAACGATATTGAAAATAATCAAGATAGTAACCAAGAAAGTAATAATCCTGACTATTTTTATACCTACGGTAAATACAATACCCCATATTATAAACCACGTTATAATAATTTATTAATGTACGAATATGGCTCAAAACTTGATGATAATTATTAATCGTTATTCTTTTTTCCCATAAAACGTAATAAATAAAGAAATAAGTTAATAAAGTCTAAATAAAGCTTTAATGCGCAAATTATACTAATTTTGGACTGATCTTCCCCAGCTAAAGACATTTGAGAACCAATTAATTTAATTTGTTGCATGTCATAAGCAGTTAACAAAGAAAATATAATTACACCAATGCCTGAAATAATATAATCAAACATTTCGCTTTTTAAGAACATATTAATTAATAATGCTATTGCTAAGCCTATAACAGCCATAAACAAAAAACTTCCCATGCTTGATAGATCACTTTTTGTAAGATAACCATACAATGCCATTGCTGCAAACATTCCAGCAGCTACAAAAAATGTTACTGCAATAGAAGATTGAGTATAAACTAAAAAGATACTTGATAATGTAACACCAGAAAGAATTGAATAACCTATAAAAGTAAGTGCTGCTAAAGAAAATGACATTTTAGAAATGTAAAAAGATAAAGCTGCTACTAAAGCAATTTGAACAAAAAACAAAACTAAAATTACAGCAAAATTATTAAAAATTGCTGCTACAATTTTAGGCTGCGAAGAAATATAATAAGCCACAGATGCCGTAAGCGCTAGCCCTACTGTCATCCAACCGTAAACTTTACTTAAAAAACTAGAGTTAGTTCTGTTGACTAAGGTTTCTTTTTCAAACATCTTGTTATCCTTAAAATAATATTTTATTATAAAACATCCCTTTTAATATTTACCAATTTTTTTATAATAAAAACAATAGCTCTGAAAAAATTAAAGGATTAAAATATGGCGATAGATATAACAGATAAAAACTATGCAAGTGAAATTGAGCAATCTGAATTACCAGTGATTTTAGACATTTATGCAAGCTGGTGTGGACCATGCCAACAAATGGAATTGCCACTTTCTCAGCTAGAAAAAGAATTTTCTGGTAAATGTAAATTTACAAAACTTAATGTTGATCATGCCCGTGATTTAGCTATTAAATTTGGAGTAACCTCTGTTCCTACTTTCTTATTTATAAAAAATGGAAAAGTTATCTCTAAAGAAACTGGCTATATTGCTAAAGATGATTTTAAGAAAAAAATTGAAGAATTTTTAAAATAAAATATTTATAAATAAAAAAAGAGCTAAGACATAATCGTCTTAGCTCTTTTTTTATTTTAACTTTACTTATTTCTCACTAATCATATTATATGAATAAAAATACAACTATTAACCCTTAATATTAAAAAAATAATTATGATTAAAATATTATCCCCCATTCTTTTTATCAATTTATTTATATTTTCGTTTGTACAAGGCAATGGTCAAATTGACATAGCTCTTGGAACCAAAAATAGAATGGATAATTTCAAACTGGTAATAGAGAATTTAAATAATACTTATAATGCATCTGATTTATGTTTATATATAATGGATGGAAATGAACATACGCAAGTTTCTGACTTTCTGTTAAAAAACACTTGGCATTTTAAATCAATAAAAATTTGGAAAGATGCTAACGTAGAAATTATTAGAAAAAATCCTGGAAAATGGGCTGTAATTTATGATTTCTTAATTAGACAAGGAAGTTCCGAGTTCGTAACCTATTGGAGTGATGATATTTTACTTTTTAAACCTAATATATTTGTAAAAGCCGTTTATAGACTAAAGTCTAGCCCGGATTCAGGAGTTGCAATCTTTAATTTTCAATTAAATAGATATGCAAAATTTGGAATCGTATTAAATGACATAGGAGTTATTAGTCTTAATTTCGGAATAATGAAACGACAAGCATATATTAAAGCGGGTGGATTAGATTCAAATTTTAAATTCTTTAGAGCAGACAACGATTTAACTAACAAAATTTTCTTAAAAGCCAAATATAAAACCATTGTAAATAATGATTGCAAAGTTGTTTGCATAACCTCACAATGGAAAAATCCTTTTTCTGAAAAAAAACATTATAAAGAAGATATGGATCTCTTTGAAAAAAAATGGGGCAAAATTACCCTTAAAGAGAGAAAATTGAGAAAAAATAGTATCAGTGAAGTTTATCCTAAAAACAGTAAAATGAGTTTCTTATTATGATTATTATACTTTTAGCTACATTA
>JARLHJ010000036.1 GCA_031292305.1 Candidatus Babeliales bacterium | reverse complement strand
TGTTTTTCCGGCCTTAATAGGTGAATGCATTACATTAATTAAAGATTCGAGTCTTGCTTCAATAATTGGGGTTATGGAACTTTATAAAGAAGCACGCGCTATTATGAATCAAACCTATGATGTTATAACTATTTTCTGCCTTGTTGCATTATTTTATTTAGTATTAACTTCTGTTGCAGAATTAATATTAAGATTTATAGAACGAAAGATGAGTTCATATGTTAAGAATTAATAATATAAAAAAAACTATCAATAATAAACCCACTCTCAATAATATTACGCTCAGGCCAAATTGCATTTTTATTAGGCGAATCTGGTGCAGGCAAATCAACATTATTACGTATTCTTAATAATCTTGAAAGTTATGATAATGGAACTATAACTCTTAATGATAAAGTTTTAGATAAAACTAATATTAATAAAGCTATTGGTATTGTATTTCAACATTTTAATCTGTTTCCGCATTTAACTGTTGAAAAAAATATAACTTTAGCGCTTGAAAAAGTTTATAATAAAAGTAACGAAGATGCTCATAAAATAGCACAAGAACTTCTTGCAAAATATAAACTTGAAAATAAATCATCTTTATCAATTGATACTCTTTCAGGTGGGCAAAAACAACGTCTTGCTATTGCGCGTGCCTTAGCAATTAATCCATACGTTATATGCTTAGATGAACCTACTTCAGCATTAGATCCATTGCTTACTAATTACGTTGCACAACAAATACAAGAATTAGCAAATGAAAATCGAATAGTAATTGTTTCAACTCATGATATGAACCTTGTACTTAATGAAAATATTCATGGAATTATTTATCTTATGAAAGAAGGAAATATCATTGAAAAAGCGTCAACAAAAGAAGTAAAAACAAATCCGGAAAAATTTAAATATTTGATAAATTTTGTTAAAGGCAAATCAGATGATAACTGAAAAATATAATCTTCTTGCATTTAAGACCAATACTACATCCCTATCTTAAGCTAGCTTATTTATGCGTACAAATCTTTCCGGACGTATATACAATAATTCCGGGCTTTTTAACTAAAATTTTCTTGCTTTTAATTTGTTTACCTCGAAGACACACAATTCATCGACCTATGCTTCGACGTGTCCTTCGTAGCCTTGGCTAAGTAGAAAGCTTTAGCGAAGTAGGATTAAAAATTAGCTAATAAAGTTGCCTAAAATTAGCTTAAAATTATAGGGTAACTTATAGCCAAAAAGTTAATTATATAATCTCATAGATTCATATTAATTTATGGCTAAAAAGATCGTTTCAGTATATATAAAACACCAATATAATTAAATCGTTGTTTTCTGGCTGAAATTATTATTGATTTTAACCAAATAAAGCTGTTAAGCTATAAATAAAACATTAATTTCATTGTGAAATTTATAAGTTAAAAAAGGAGTTCTATGATGAAGTATAAATTATTTAGGTTATTTATTTTGCTTTTATCTGCATATACATCCACTAGTAAAGCAGCCCAAGAAGGTTTACTTTCAAATGTAACTGATAAAGTAATGCCAAAACGTGGTCATAATATGCTTATATGGACTGGACATGAGCATTTAGGAGATGATCCTTGCGTAGGAATAAAAAAGACTTTAATGCTCTATGATGATTCTAATAAGTTAATTGCATATGGCACCGATGGAAATACTATACATATACCAATACAAACTTCTAAAGCAATTTATAATTGCGAACAAGGATTAATACCTCCTTCAAAAGAAGATTTAGAGCGTAATTTTAAAGAAGCAATGATTCAAAATTTAGCATACAATAAACGAATGCAGCTAATAGAAATAAATAAAACTGAAAAAGTAAAAGCTTTAGAAAAGAAAGTAATTGAAATTTTTGAAGACTTTCAAAAAACAAATGATGAAAACTATTTAGTTCAAGCTCAAAATTTATTAACTGGCATAGATAATGAAATAGAAAAAGATAAATTAGATCCTCGTAAACACCATGGCGATATGGTTGGTGGAGCTTGGATAAATGGAATATTAACCATAAATCATAGATTACACCAATATTTAAGACATGCTCAAGGTGATAATCAAAAAATAAATCCTGGACCATATTTAAAAACTACTAAAATATTAATGCGTCAGGCTGATGAGAAGGAGAATGCTTATAAAGGGACATTACTATGAAGAAAGCAGATCTCATAAGAATTAAGATTCTATTTTGAAATTAAATTCTAAGGGGAGCATATGAAAAAGTTTTTAGCAATAAATATTTTAATTATAGCTTTGGGTTATCAAATGGATTGTTTTTCTGGTGAACCCAAAGTTCAAAAGCAATTTTTAAATGATTTTGAGAATGTTGCAAAAGTTATTAACAGCGAAGATTATTCAAAAAAAAGAACTATAGAATTGATAAAAAAAATTGATTCAATGTTAAAAAAAGGTTTTAATATAAATTCATATCTTGGCTATAACCTTCTTGAGATGTCATACGTAGCAAATAATGAAGAATTAGAAAAATATCTAGTTGATAAGGGAGCTGTATTTAGCCATAAAGGAAAACATGATCGTCTTGTTCATCTTGATGAAAGTAGAAAAAAAAGAGAAGAAGTGCGTCAATGGAGGGAAAAAAAATTAGAGAAATTACATAATGAGCCTGCATGTTGCAAATCTAAACAAGACGGTGATTATTGTGAATATAGTGATGAATGCAGAGGCTCATGTGATTGTAAATTCAAAACAGTTGCTAAAAAATGCGCTTTTGATGCAGGCGGTAAATGTATAAACCAAGAAAAACATTGTGGTACAAAATGTCTTACTAAAGAGGAAAAAGAACTTTTATGGGCGGCTGAAGCCATGCAAAGCAAAGCGGCTCGCATATCTCTTGATATAGACTAGACTAAAAAGCTGCTTATCTGATAGTAACGAAGTAAAATTTAAATTCTGGATGAGAAAAATTAGACTAAAACAGACGAACTTTCAATATTCTTTTTACAAATAAGCTCTCTGTATTTTTTTTCTAATATTTTTCGACGAATTTTTTTTGATGCTTTAACTGCAAAAGGCTCAAGAACTCTTATTGGCTTATAATATTGTGCTACATCTAATTGATTAGCTTTCTGCTGATTTTCAACTTTTGTGAGTTGTTCTGGAGTTAATTGAGATACATCGGTATTAATCATTTTCATATTTTTATGTAAAAATTTTGCAAATAATTCTGCTTGATATAATGGGTTTCTTTGAACAGTTAATATTCCTAAAGGATCATTTAAAGAATGTAAATAAATTCCTTCAATATCCAAATTTTCGTGAGAATATACAGGCACCTTTGATCTTGAATGAAAAAACTCACCATCTGCAATTAATGCAGCTACTGGAGCTATTGGTGAAATAAAAAAAAGATCATTTAAATTATTGTTTATATACTCTTCTTTATCAATTAAAAGAGCATATCCTAACCTTGATCTACCGTTTAAATAATAATAAACACATGCTGTTGGATCTTCATAATTGCCTGCAAATAAGGAATTTCCCAAAGAACTTGAATATACAGATATAGAGTTTTCTTTAATATTTTTTGATAAGTCTTTTAATTCATGAGATGACGCTATCATACCTCTAATTATTTCAATTACACCTTTTGGTTCTGTGTAAACTTCTTTAGTTTCAGTTCCCCTTAAAAGCAATCCTTTGTTTAGTTCCCTAGATTTATATTCTAATTCTATAACATCTGATATTGGTTTATTTTTTATAAGGTTTCGGTTTTCATCTAATTCTTGATGACTCCATATAATAGGCTCAGGGGATCGGAAAAGAACTTGTTTAGGTTTTTTTGATATTATTGGTGATTTTATAAAAATGGCAGCTAAATCATTTGCTTTAATTTTAATGTATTCTGATAAAGTATTTGCATCTTTGATTTCTAACAATTCTGGATAAATATTATAAATTTCTTTTATAAATTGATTATTTATTACAAAAAAAGCCTCTTTGTAAAACTCGTTATTTACATTTTTGTAAAATTGGTAAACTTTATTACTTTCATCGGGGTTAGAAAATAAGATACCAAAAGCATTCCAAATCCTTTTTGTTTTTGCATATGCTTTTGTTAAAGAATTTTCATTTTCGCGAACATATTGTGAAATTACAAATAATTCATACAAGGTTGTAGGAACAAATACAACGTCATAATTTGGATTTATATCTTTTAATTTTTTTCGAATAAAATTTTCTTCTGCATAAGGCTTATCAGGAGTTAAAAGCTCATTTTTTTCTTCTTTGGTCAATGAAGTATTGGCATTAACCATTGGCCATTGGTATTTTAATAATACATCTGCTATCTGCTTTATTAAGTTCATCGCTTACATCTAATGGTAAAACACCATTTTCGCCATGTTTAACAATCAGTAACTCAGCATGAGCATTAAATATACATAATACTAATAAGCCCATTCTAATTATTAACTTCATAAACACCCCTTAATAAATTTTTATTCTTACTTAAAGAATACCTTATTTAAAGCCATAAATTCAATAGATTTGCCAAATAGGAATAAGCCAGGTTCGGATGACCTAATTTAGTGATATGAAAATTTAAAAATATTATTATAAATAATGTATCTTAACTAAGTTTTTAATGAACTTTGATGAATTAATAGCAATTAGTAAAGTGGTGTCCGCTGATATCACAGTAGAACGCACGAACTAAAATTTGTATTTGCATTCAAAGGTTAAAAATTCGAAAATTTGATTTAATATATTTAATATTTTAAGTAAATCATTCCTCATAAGTATTAATTATATTAGATAAATCTTTTGGAAATATTACTGGATCTAATCTTAATTTTTTTATTACTTCTTCAATTTCTATTTTTATGGATTTATCAATATGCTTAAGATTATTAATATTATTTAATAATCCCAAGG
>JARLHJ010000035.1 GCA_031292305.1 Candidatus Babeliales bacterium | reverse complement strand
TTATTGTATTACACAGTTACATGATTTATCTGAGTTTTTTTCTTCTTCCATTCCAGGTTGTTCTTCTTCACTATCATCCTGATTTAAACCCGGCTGAGTTTGTTTATTATCTTCAAAAGAATTTAATTGCATTGTTACATCGGTAAGAAATTCAGGACTTACATCTCGATATTCAAATATCATATCCAAACTTAATGCTTTTCTTATTTTATTATAATTTAATATAACGAAATTTTTATCACTTGGCGAAAATCTAATTTCAAGTATTAGATATTTAATTTGCGCCAAGCAACTTTTTATTATATCACAGTTTTTATTTGTTATTTTTATTGAATTATTTTCATCCGCAGCAAAAATATTCAAACTAGTTGCCACTAGAAATGCAATTATTACAAACTTACTCTTATTTATCATTTTACACCTAAATTCTTAATTTTTAATTAACCCATTATACCCAAAGATACTTTAAAATAAGACAAAAGTCAATTATTATTACAAATAGAAAACATCTAAAATAAGTGTTAGTTTGACAAGGTAAGTAAATAACATCAAAATTACTTATTATGACACCAAGACAAGAACAATTTTACAAAGCATTGCCAAGCTCTTGGCAAAAACCATTAGAAGAAGTTTGCAAAAGGCCTGAGATAGATGCACTTGTTCAATTTCTACAAGAACGTGAAAAAAGTGGTGCAATAATTTATCCTGCAAAACAAAATATATTCGCCGCATTGCATGCCACGCCATTTGATATGCTAAGTGTGGTTATTGTAGGACAAGACCCTTACCATGGACCAGGTCAAGCAATGGGTTTAAGTTTTAGTGTACCCAATGGGATTGCAATACCACCCTCATTGCGAAATATATTTAAAGAATTGCATAGTGACATTGGTATGCAAAAACCTGAAAATGGTAATTTAACCAATTGGGCAAAACAAGGCGTGTTATTATTAAATGCAATTTTAACAGTTGAAGACGGCAAACCAGCAAGCCATGCAAAGCAAGGCTGGGAAATTTTTACTGATGCAATTATTGAAGCAATTTTAAAGCGCAAGCATCCAACAGTTTTAATGCTTTGGGGAGCATATGCACAAAAGAAAGTGCAACATTTGCATTTACACATTGACCCTAAAATACACTTAATCTTAAAAGCCACACATCCATCACCACTTTCTATAACAGGGTTTTTAGGCTGCAAACATTTTTCTAAAACAAATACTTTTTTAAAACAGCATAATTTGACTGAAATAAATTGGACAGAAGGTTTTAAATGAAATTTAATAAAAAGCTTTTATCTATTGTTATTTTTTGCAACATAACAAACTCATTTAATATTAAATCAGAGTCATTTGCAGAATCGTGGTCAGGAAAAGATTACAACGAAAATTCTTCATTGCAATTTGATGCCGCTGCTGTGTTACTTGCAAAATATAAATTTAACCCTACTTCTAACTTTTTAGATATAGGTTGCGGTAATGGTAAAATAACAGCTGAGATTGCAAAACAAATACCTAATGGAAAAATTATTGGCGTTGATAGTGCTCCGGATATGATCACGTTTGCACAAAAGAATTATAAAAGTTTAAATATTGAGTTCAAAAATATAGATGTTTGTAATATTTCATTTAAACAAGAATTTGATCATGTGTTTTCATTTTCTTGTTTGCATTGGGTTAAGCATTTAGATAAAGCATTTAATAACATTGCAAATAGCTTAAAAGCTAATGGAAAACTATTAGTGCTTATGGAACTTAAAAATGATTACCCATTAGTAAAAGCTTTAGTAGAAATTTTAAATGCATATAATTTAGAAATTGATTGGTATTCATACACACCGCAAGAAATTACAAAATGGCTTACAGCTTCTGATTTTAAATCAATTGAACTGTGCGATTTTCATATTAAAAAAAAGTTTAAAGATAAAGAAGATTTTAGAAATTGGATAGCTTCATTCCCTTATGGATTTAATTTTGAAAAAACAAAAAGAGATAAAATGATTAATGAAATTGTTGAAAAATATATAAATTATCATCCCCTGGAAGCTGATGGATCTTTATTTGTAATCTTTCCTGAGACTGTTATATCTGCGATTAAAAAATAACATATCGTGAAAATTTTTATAAGATATTTAGTTATTTTTACAATTATTACCTCAACATTATTAGCATATTATTTTTTTAAACATAATAATAATATTGAAGTAAGCCAGAGCAAATCTAATCAAATTATAGACCTGGAAGATTCTACAAAAATTATTTTGTCTTTAATTAGGTCAAATAAATTGGCAGAGGTTTTAGATCTAGAAAATGACCAATCGAAACATACAGTCGATTTATTAATCGAAAATTATAGCCCTGCGCAATTAGCATTAGAATCTGAAGCTTTAAGCCAATCTTATCCTGTATTACTAATTTTCTTTAAAGATGAACACTGGAAAATTATAGAACCCATAGTAACTAAGCATATTGGGCAGATTAAAATTATAAAAATAAATGCTGATAATTTGTTTAAAACAACACAAGAATTTGAAATCAAATATTTCCCAACATTTTTAATAATGCAATCAAGGCAAGAAATAAATCGATTGGAAAATTTGGATGAATATAATTTCAAGTTATTTTTAGAAACAATAATTTTATAAATTTGGAAAAATATAACTAAAAATTATTTTTAATAAATTATTGTCATTATTTCTTTTGAAATAAAGTTTTTTAATTGTTTATTGATTTTATCTAACCCCTTATTCTAGGATGTTAATTGATCACTTCTTATCTTTTTTTCCGGGAAAGGAATTTAATGAAAATAAAATATTTTTTAATGTTCTTATGGACAAGTTTAATTTTAGCAAATAACCAGACACCAACTACAAGTCCTGTCCTTATAAATAGTCAATTGCCAAAAAAAGAACAATTGCCTTTTGAAATATTCATTGAAAAAGAAGATTTTGAATTACCGGTAGGCATACAAACAGGTGCAGTTGCAATATGGCAAGGCAAATGGTTGTTTATTGCAGGTCGTATAAACGGCTTGCATGGTTTTGATTTAACAAATAATTTTCCACCCAATAAACAAAATTATGATGTTTTTGTGGTTGATATCAAAAATAAAACTTTTAAATCACGATCATTAAAAATCTCAAAATCTGGATTAAATAATGATGAAATTGATACATTGGCAGTAACTGCACCGCAATATTATCAAAAAGAACAAACTTTATATATGACCGGTGGTTATGGTGTTGATAATAATGGTAATTTTTCAACCAAACCAATTTTGACTGCAATTAATGTACCGGGTTTAATTAGTTGGGTAACAGAACCTATTAAAAATCAAACTGCAAAACAATTTATTCGACAAATTACAAATCCTATTTTTCAAGTAACAGGTGGTGTAATGCGTCAAGTAGATAATAATCCAACATTGTTAATGTTTGGGCAAAATTTTCAAGGCGAATATACTCCAAGTTCAAATGGTGATTATACTATGCAAGTTCGAAGATTTAACATCCTAGATGATGGGATAAATTTAAATGTTCAAACTTTAACTTCTTCAACGATTAATCCGAGTTTTCGTCGAAGAGATTTGAATATTGTTACAAATCTTAAAACAATAAATAACCAAAATATTATGAGCTTTACTGCCCTAGCTGGCGTATTTACAATTGATGGCGGTTGTTGGACCGTACCTGTTGAAATAAGTGCAGACGGCAAACCTTTTATGGCAAATCCTAATCTTCAATCTACTTTTAAACAAGGAATGAATATTTACAAATCTGCAACTTGCGGATTGTACTCAGATGTAACTAATGAAATGTATAATATAATATTCGGTGGTATTACTTTTGAATATTTTCAAAATGGAAGTTTTCAAACAGATGCTGAATTTCCATTTAATAATCAAATAGTTGTTATAAAAAAAGATAAAAACAATAATTACACACAATACCTTTTAGATGCAACTTATCCAATCATCCCCTCTAATTTTTCAAATCCAGGAAATACATTATTATTTGGAGCCGGTTCTTACTTTATGCCCACAATTGATAGCTTATTTCCTAATAATATTTTTAGTTTTGATTTTTTTGGAAATAAAAAAATTATTATTGGATATATTATAGGCGGCATCCAAAGCACTGTGCCAAATACTTCAAGCCAAGCAGATTCTGCCGCATCACCTTATATTTTTAAAGTATCTTTAATTTCAAAAGAAAATTTTGTACCTAAAGTACCAATATTATTACGCACAAGTTCTGATTGCTCAGCTAAGGTAACAGTTGTAGGTTCAAATGCTAATTCAAACGCAACAATTAATGTATTTGCAAATTCTATAAACATAGGATCTGGACAAGCAGATGCTGCAGGAAATTTTAATTTTACAGTTCCAACTATTTTAAACGATGGTAAATATTTTATTACTGTTAAACAAACTTTTTCAGGAATTGAAAGTAAACAATCTAATGCAATAGCTATAGAAATTAATAAAGCACAAATAGTGAAGTTGATTAAAGCAAGTTCTGATTGTTCTGGGAATTTAAGCATTGCTGGCTTAGGAGCTGATTCAAAAGCATTAATTAATGTATTTGCAAATTCTATAAATATAGGACAAGGAATAGCATCTGCTTCAGGTCATTTTAATTTTAAAATTGCAACAACAATCGCTAATGGTACTTATTCTATTTCTGTTACACAAACTAATTCATTAGGTTGTACAAGTAATCCATCTAATGCTATCAAAGTAACAATTAAAAAATGTGTAAGTTCTGATTTGTTTATACAAAGTTTGATTGATAAATATAATTGCTAAATAAATTATTCTTAAAATTGAGAAATAAATAACTGTAAATACATTTACTGTGTTATTGTAAAGGGGCAAGAATCAAGAAAACAAATTGGACAAAGAAACTTTTTTTTTGTTTTCTTTTTCTGCTTAGCTTTAACTTTATTTTTTAAAGCTGTTTTTAAAATAGCCATCTTTTCGTTTTTAGTTTTTTGGTCTTGTTCAGTATTTTCCAAAAAACGTTCATGCTTTTCTATGACTTTATTAATATCTTCTTTTTCTTTTTTATTATTAGAAACCTGTTCTTGAAAACTCTGTGCTTGTTGCACCTGCATTGAATAAATAAAGTTTTGCGAGATTAAATACACAAAAAAAATTAACAATATTTTCATTTTTGTATTCATATAAACCCCTTAAAAGGTAAAAAAGTAACTAGTAAATTTACCTAATTTTGACATATAGGTTGGCCAAGTAGATTCTGGCCACGGACAATTTGGATCAAAACAAATGGGACAAAGTTTCTTTTTTGACACTTCTATCTTTTGCTCATTCTTAACTATTGGTTTAATTTCTGGCTTTGTTTCATCTTTTAAAGCCTGTTTTAAAATAATAATTTTTTTTGCTTTATCTTTTTGCTTTATATTTTCTTTTTTCTTTTTAGGTTTTTGCACTTGGTAATTTTCAGGCTCCCTTTGAATCTGCTGCTGCATGCAGTAAACATGGCATTCCGTAATTAAAAAAATAAATAAAATTAATAATTTATAATTATGCATATGCTAATCCCTTTTTACCGGAAGCTGTTTTTACTTCTTCTATTGCTTGATTAATATGTTCATTTCTAATTTTATTGTCTTTCAATTTCATTGCTATTTTTGCTGCTTTATCAATTAAATTTTTAATATCAGCTGCATTGCAACCTTCCATTACTTTCACATATTCTTCAAAAGAAATATTTTTATCTAGAGGTTTGTCTTTGCAATAATAATTAAATAAAGCAGTTCGTTTTTCACTGTTTGGCAACGGAATTTCTACAATAATATCAAATCTGCCTGCACGTAATAGAGCAGGATCTAAAGATACAGGACTATTAGTTGCACCTATAACTATTACAGATTCGTCTTTATAAAACCCATCCATTTGTGTTAACAATTCTGTAACAGTACGTTGAGTTTCTGAATTATCTGATGTTGAACGTGAACCTATGCAATCAATTTCATCAATAAATATTATTGTTTTTTTAAATTGATTACCTTCAGATTTTGTTCTAGCGTCTATAAACATTTCACGCACACGCTGTGCACCTACGCCAACATATTTTTCTATAAAATCTGAACCTTTTGCTTGTACAAATTCACAGCCTGATTCTTCTGCTAATGCACGCACAACTGCTGTTTTTCCTGTACCTGGGGGCCCTACTAAAAGAATGCCTTTTGGAAATGGTATACCAAATGCTTTGTAATTAAGCTCACCTTTAATCATTTTGACCAAATCTTCTATTTCTGATTCTACTTTACCAGCAAGCGAATTGAAGCCTTTTTTGGTTTCTTTATTATTAAAAGCTACTTCCAATGAATCTATTTGTTGTTGAATATTTTTTTCACCCTTAATGATTCTTTGCATAAGAATTGCTTTTATTCCTTCCACAAAATGTCTTTCTTCTACTTTTTGTAACTTTTGAGTAAAAGCAAGAGAGCTAGCTTTTTGCACAAGCTCTTTAAAATCTGCGGGGCTAAAATTATTGGTCACATTAGCTAGTTTTATAATATTAATATTAGCGCTAAGGGGAATACCCTTCATGTAATAATTTAATAAAAGCTTTCTTTTTGCAAGATCAGGATATCCAATTTTAATGATTTTACTAAATCTTCCTGGTCTTAAAAGAGCCGAATCAATATTTTCTGGATTATTTGTTGCGGCAATAACAATTATAGAATTATCTTCTTCAAAACCATCCATCTGAGTTAATAGTTCTGTAATTGTAGTATCCAAAGTAGTACCATTACGCTTGCCTAATGAATCCAATTCATCAATAAATATTATTGTTTTACCTGATAAAGTATTTTCCGCTTTATTTTTAGCTTCATTAAATAAACTTTTAATTTTTTGAGCACCACTTCCTATAAATTGGTCATTGAATTCTGCGCCAGAAATCGCGATAAACTCACAACCTACTTCTTCTGATATGGCTCTTACTAATGAAGTTTTACCTGTACCTGAAGGTCCTGATAATAAAATACCTTTTGGCATTTCTATTTTAAATTTTTCAAATAATGAATTATCTTTAATTTGTTGAACCAGTTCTTTAATTTCATTTGGTACTTCACCAACTATTCTTGCATAGCCCTTTTTTTGATTTTTCTGTTTTAATAATTCATTAATTAGTTTAATTCTTATATTTAAGTTTAGGTCTTTTTCTAAATTAACCTTCAACTTAGTTTGTAAAATCTCTATTACTGTTTTTAATAAAATCACTTCATTTAGATTTTTAGCTTTAATTTTGTTGGCTTTTTTTATTGAATTACTTATTAAGTGTTTAATATCGGCCGGTGTAAAATTATAAGTGACAGAGGTTATTTTATCTAAATTTAATGCAGGATCAATTGGTATTTTGCTTCCCTCATTAAATTTTTTAATCATTAACTTACGAGTTTCACTTGTTGGAAAACCTAATTCAATTATTTGTTCAAATCTACCGGATCTTACTAATGACGCATCAAAATTATCCGATCTAAAAGTTGCCCCTATCGTTACTATTAGATCATCTTTATTAAAACCATCCATTTCATTCATTAACGCTAAAACATTACTTCGCATCTCATTATTTTTATTGCCTGTATTAGTTGTGCTAAAAATATGAAAATTGTCTATAAATATTATGGCTTTTTCACATTGACTCTTTTTAGCTTTAGACCTAGCCTCTTTATATAATTTTTGTATTTCTACTTCATCCAATTCTGTAGCATTTTTATATATAAAAGGACATTTAAGTTCTTGTGATAGTGCTTTTGCCAATGAAGTTTTACCAATTCCTGAAGGTCCGACTAATAATATACCCTTCGGCAATTTGATAGGAACATTCTTTTTTTTGTTTTTTAATGCAAAACATAGTTCTTTAAATTCTAAAGGAACATTTCCTACAATTGATTTAAATCCTAGATCTGCTGCAAAAATTGTTACCGATGAAAAATACAGAGCGATAAATAAAGTTTTTTTCAAAATTTTCAAATTAACTCCTAACTGAATTAATGTCATAAAATATGTTTTAAACAAACAAGTAATTAAATTTTATCTACTTGTATACGCTTATATTAATCACTATTTTTTTTTACGCAAATGGTGGGGGTAGCAGAAAAATGTAATATGCACCATGGAAAACCAAGGTGCATATTAAATGATATAAATTCTGATATATGATTTGTAATTCAGCGTGGAGGTAAAGGGAAGAATTTGCTTGTTCTTTTAGCATATTCCTTAAAATATGGATTTAGTGTTAATGATTTTTCTAACAAAGGAATGCCCGAGACATATAGAATTAAAAATGTAATAGTCAAAGGTCCAATAATAGTGGCAAAACCATATGGTAAAGCAAGCGCGATACAATACAAGCCCCACCATTGTGTTACTTCACCGAAATAATTTGGGTGGCGTGAAAATTGCCATAACCCTGTTTGTAAAATTTTCCCTTTATTTGTAGGGTTTTTTAAAAATTGCCCAAGTTGCCAATCACTTACCGTTTCAAATATAAACCCTATAAGCCAAATAATAAAACCTAATATGTCATAAAAAGAATAGTTGATAAAATAAAAAGTGTTAATAAAAAGCACCGGAGTTGCAATTATAATTAATATAAAACCTTGCAATAAGAATATTTGCAAATATGACCGAAGGTAAAACCATTGACCCCATTGTGCAGTTAATTCCAGATACCGGTAATCTTCTTTTTTATCCTTGTTACGCAGATAAATATGAGTCGCAATCCTAACTCCCCATATAAAAACTAGTGTCGTTGCTAGTACGCTTCTGAAATAGATTACATTATTCAAAAAAAGTGCACTTATGCATGCTACTATAAAACCAGTTCCCCAAGCAACATCGGCTATATCATTTCTTTTTTTAATAATCGATATTATAAACCAAAATGTCATATAACATATAATGATTGGTACAACTTTAATAAGTGTTTGTATATATAAATTATACATGTGAAATCCATCTTAAAACGCATACGGTGGCAACGCTTACTGAACCAGATATAAATGCCCCCCAGAACAAATCAACTACAACTAAAAAACCAGGCCATTCTTTTAGGGTAGCATAATTTGTTAAGTCATACGTACCATAAGCAACCATTCCAAAAAAAGCCGCTTGCAAAAATATACTAATTAATGAACTATATCCATCAAATGGCTTAATTACAAAAATGTAAAGTCCTAGGGCATACAATGGATAAAAAAGTAAAATGCCTATCCAATTAACATTTGGGCTCAATAGGTGTGTTAGATATTTTTTATAAATATGGCTTGTTGAAAATAGCCACAAAAAATCTATACATGTAAATAAAAATAGGGTAATAAAATATGGTATAAAATTTAATTGTGAAATCATTATATAATTCTCCTTTTATTAAGATAAGAATGCATATAATTATTATTCACTATTTAATTTTTAAAAAGCTACAGTGTTAATACAAACTCATTAAGAACTAAGCTCTTAAATTCATTAGAAATTGACAACAACAAATAATAAATTATAAAATCGATTCATGTTTATTATATTTATTTTATTTACATTTCAATCCCTGTGTGCAATACCTTTAGCAGAGCAATTCAAGCAAACCGGTTATTTAGAAATTTGCGATAAAAAGTATGGGATAGAAAAGTTTGATTCTCTTTATGCGCACTTTGATAAGTTAATCGAATTTCTTCAAACAAATCCAGTTTGGGCACAAAAATTATACATTGCAAAAGAACGTTTTATTCGCTCTAAAGCTAAGCATTTCTATTCCACTGATTTTTTTAGTTTTTATGACGAATCAACCACAAGAGGCCAAATCTCTTTTTATTATTCTATGCATTTTCATGAGTTTATTTACACTAATTACAAAGAATTTAAGCAAGTTCCTGAAATCATTCGCTTTTTTGAAATTTGCTTAGAGATCCAAAAACCATACGGCGATATATTCAATGAAGCTGCAAATGAATTAGGCATAAAAACGATTTTTTCTTCAAAACTCGAACAACCACCCATTCTTTTTAAAATAATCAAATATCTACCATCTTATATTGCTACAAAACCCCATTATGATGGTACTGCATTTTCTCTTTTTCTTGATAGCACTGACAACCAATCACTACTGCTTTCTTCTTATAAGGCCTTATTAAAAATCGATGATTTTTCTTCACCAGCAAGAACCACTCAAACCTCTATTTTACTCATACCTGGATCTTTTCTTTCTGAATTTTCCATTTACCCAACCCCTCATATTGTCACAAAAAGTGGCAAAACTCGATATGCAACAATTGCATTTGCAATGCGACCTAACTACATTTCACAAATAACAAAATTTGCAACTCTTCCAAATTTTTAACTATGCTGCTAAAAATAATTAGATGATATTAAAAAATAATTAAAGGTTTTTATTATGTTAAAGTTAAAATATTTGATTTTTCTTTTCATCTCACATTCTTTGTGCGCTTTAACAACGCTCAATGTAACATTAAGCTCAGATAATAATCCGGGTGGTATTGGAGAGGTGGGAGATTTAAGATATTGCTTGAATTCAATGAATCAAAGTTTAAATACTACTCCTGATGATTATGAGATAGTTTTTGGTTTTCCAATGACTATTCAACTTAATGGAAACCTACCAATTATTAACAATTCTTCAAATCCTGTGAATATTAGTATCGGCAATCCAGGCTCTATACCTACTGTTACAATTGATGGTAACAGTGGCGCTTATAGCGGATTCTTCATCCCGATAGGGAATGTGACAATCCAAAACATGATTTTTCAAAATCTATCTTCTAAAGGCGGCAATGGTGGAGACGGAATTTCAGGCGGTGGTGGTGGCATGGGTGCAGGAGGTGCTATTTATGCACCTCAATTCTTTTTAAATGGTTCAAATCCTTCAATTATTTTAATGAATGTATTAATAAACAATTGTACTGCAATTGGTGGCAATGGCGGAAATTATTTTAGCATCTCATCACCTACAGGCAATGAAGGTGGTGCTGGTGGCGGTGGCTTTAGCGGAAATGGTGGCTCTATTACAACCACTAACAGCACAGGAGGCGCGGGAGGTGGCGGTTTTGGTGGAAATGGTGGTGATGTAACTCTTTCAACCAATGATATGCGTGGCGGTGGTGGCGGCGGCGGCGGTGGAATAGGATCTCGCGCTACAATAGGAACACTCACAAATTTAGGCAATGGCGGTTCGGACCAAAATTCAGGACAGGATGGAAATGGCTACGGTCTTGCAATTACTGCCGGTTCAGGTGCAGGTGGTAATAGTGGAGGAAATACTGCTGGCGGGGGCGGTGGTGGTGCTGGAATTACTGCTGGCGGTGGCGGCGGTGGAAGTTTAGGATCCAACGGATCTACAGCCCAAGGCAATATTGCACCAGGAGGTAGTTCTGTCCCATCTGGTGGAAATGGTGGTGACGGAGCTGGCGGCGGCGGTGGTGGAATCGTTATTACAAGTTCTACAAATGGAGTTGATGGACACGCAGGAAGCGGTGGCTATGGTGGCGGCGGTGGCGGAGGAGCTGGCACTGGTGCTTCTGATACAGATTATACTGTACAAGGTGGATCAGGCGGACTTGGCGGTGGCGGCGGTGGCGGAGGAGTTAATCAATCTGGCACAACACCTGCTAATGGCGGAAATTCTCTTGGCGGTGGTGGCGGTGCAGGTGGTGGCCCATCTAATGGCACAACCTCTTTAGGCGGATCCGATATAGGAAATCTTGGTGGAGGTTCTGGGGGAATAGGTTCTAATAATTATGGATCTGGTTTTGGCGGCGGTGGCGGTGGCGGTGGAAGTGGTCTTGGGGGAGCTATCTTTGTCGATAGCAATTTGAATTTTACGATACAAGCATTATCTGGAATTCCAACCACTTTTAATACAACAAATAATACAACCCAAGCGGGAACTCATGGAACTGGCGGCTCTGGAGGAGGTTCTGATGGTTTAGATGGATCAGCATTGGGAAATAGTATTTTCCTACGCTCAGGTTCTTCTTTAACACTAATGGCAAACGATGTTAGTGATCTTTTAACACTCGGCGAGCAAGTAGCATTTACTGATGACACTAGTTTTGGCTTAGGAGGAACTTCTGTTTTTGTACGAGGAAACGGAACTATTATTTACAATGGAACAACCGATTATCAGGGAAATATTACTGTAAACAATGCGAATTTTAAAATAAATGGATTAATCAATTCAGCATCAATGTTTGTTTGCAGAAATATTGGTTTTAGTTCACAGCGCGGAACATTAAGCGGTACTGGAACTTTGACTGGAAGTGTCTATGTCAATTCTGGAACAATTTCTCCTGACGCTGGAGGAACGCTCTCGCTTGGTGGTTTAACTTTAAATCCAGCAGATCTAATTAACAATACTTTAGGAAGCCTTGTACATATTGGAATCAATTCGATTGGCACATCTTTAGTTTCTGTTACAGGTCCCGCAACATTAGCAGGCACACTGGAAATAGATTTAGATCCAAACGCTTTGCCTGGAACATATACAATACTCACTTCTAGTGGTATTACAGGAACTTTTAATTCTGTGTCATTTACAGGAGCAACTCCTAATTATTCAATCTCATACTTACCGATTGGAAGTCCTACATTTGTGCAATTTAATTTCTTAGGTTATCCAGCTCCTACAATAACATCATTTAATGCAAATCCAAATTCAATTACTAGAGGTCAATCATCAACTTTAACAGCTACATTTAGCGGTGGAACTGCCCCTTATACTGCAACATGGTCAGATGGTACTATAGATAATAATATTACATCACCAGCTACATATGTCGTAACACCCAATAGCACAACTTCTTATCATGTAAAAATTACTGACGCAAATAATAAAAGTGCTACATCAAGCAATGTCACAGTGACTGTTAATGCAAAACCTAATAGCCCTAGAATAATTGCTTTCAACGCAAATCCAACTTCCATAAATGCTGGCGACACATCTCAATTAATTGTTGAATTTGCCGGTGGAACTGCACCTTATAGAGCTACTTGGTCTGATGGTACAATAAATAATAATATTACATCACCAGCTACACATATTGTTTCACCCGATAATACAACTTCATACAATGTAACAATTACTGACGCAAATAATAAAAGTGCTACATCAAGCAATGTCATAGTAACCGTTAAGGGAAGACCTAGCAGGCCTAAAATAATTGCTTTCAACGCAAATCCAACTTCGATAAATGCTGGGGGCGCATCTCAATTAACTGTTAAATTTACTGGTGGAACTGCACCTTATAAAGCTACTTGGTCTGATGGTACAATAAATAATAATGTTACCTCACCAGCTACACAAACTGTAACACCCGATAGTACAACTACTTACAATGTTACAATTACGGATGTTAATGGAAACCATGCAACATCTAATGATGTGACTGTTACAGTAAGATCAACACCAAAAATTAAAATTACTTCTTTTGATGCTAATCCAAATGTAATTACTTCTTGCCAATCTTCTACGTTAGAAGTTGAATTTAATGGAGGAACTCCACCTTATAAAGCTACTTGGTCAGATGGTTTTGTTGCGAATAATATAACATCACCATCAAAATATGTAGTAAAACCAAATAAAACAACCTCTTATAATGTTATCATCTCAGATAAAAACAATAAGGTTGTATCAAAAAATGTAACAGTCATTGTAAAAAATAAAATAATAAAAGATACGTTTATGCTTTCGTTATTCCAAAAATACTCAAGATAAAATTATTAAAGTTCTTGAGAAAGTAGGTAGATCTAATTTTAGTCAGATCTACCTCTAACAATAGGCTTTAAAAGCTTCGGGGCGGTTGACGCCAGACTAGTCATATAATAAGCTATTAGTGATTGCTAAACATTACACAAAAAACTTCAAATTGCTTTAATTACTAATTGAAAAGGTTAAATATATGAAAATAATGTATACATTTTACTTGTTATTATTAGCTGGCCCCCTTCACTCTCATGTTGCAAAAATGGAATCAACTATAAATTCACCAATTACAAAAGATTACTCTGAAATGTTGCCTGAAGAATTAAAAAAAACTTTAATGGAAGTTATAACTCAGAATAATGAAGATAAGGTTTCTAAGATACTAGCCCAACCCCTGGCAAAAAGTTTTAGTGAATATGATTTAAGAGATGCTCTTGAATTAGCTGCTAAGAATAACTATGTAAAAATAGCTCATAAACTAATAGAAGCTGGAGCTGATATTAAAGAACGTTATTGTTATGCTCTTGAAGATGCCGCTGAAAAAGGTCATAAAGATATGGTAAAAGCTCTGTTGCCAGTTCTTGGGTCTGACAAGCGAGATTATAGTAAATGTTATTTTATGGATATTAACTATTTTAATGAAAAACGCGATGTAGCTCTTATAAGAGCTTCTAAGAATGGTCATTCAGACGTGATGAAAGAACTTATAGACGCTGGCGCCAATGTTAACTATCAAGATAATTTTGGTCGTATAGCTCTTGTAGAAGCTGCTAAAAATGGTCATGCAGGCGCAGTAAAAGAACTGATAAAAGCAAAAGTCAAAGTTAATGCTTTTAATAAAAATGGTGAGACAGCTTTGAATATTGCTATGTATTTACGTAATGTAGAAGTGATAAGAGAACTTTTAATGTCTCCCGGAATTGATGTTTCTTCGAAAGTCTCGGATATTCAAAGAAGCTATGAAGCTTATCTTAAAAGGCCAGCAATTCTTAAAAACCTTTTAGAAAATGATGAAAATGATAAAAAAGACATACAAATATTTGAGCTATTTAAACCATTTATGAAATTATAACATATTTTTTTATTGAATATTTTAATATCCCGGTCACTAATGTTCCGGGGTATTTTTAATATTTGATTTGATAATTATTGCTTGATTAGAAAAGTACGCTGATAAGTAATCTATAATATTAAAAATTATAAGTTACTTATATAATTTAAATTTCATATATTTCAAGATTATATTTTTTTCGTTGCTCGTCATAAACTATGCCTGCAAATTTGGAACTATCTTTTGACCATGCTTGCAAGTAAGATTTACTTAGTAAATTACCAATTTCTTTGCCATTATTTGCATCAAAAATCTTACTTACACTACTGATTTTAGATGCATCGGTAGAAAAATTCATGATATAAAAATCTTTAATATTAATTTTTAAATCCTTAATTATTCTGCCGGTCTCATAATCCCTAGTTATTAATTTAATTATATTAACCTGTTCACAAAAAGGCTTTCCAAAGTAATTATTCATATCTAATCCAACATCAACTGTTGATATCCTAGAGTTATCAGGAGAAAAAATAATCTCATGATATGATAAGGTATCCACCTTTATCTCTTTAAGAATATTTTGTAACTGATTTGAATCTAAAATTAAAATTTCAGATTGAACCATATAATTGGCATCTCTTTTTACAAAGAATGCTATCTTTGAATAATCATCTGAAATTGCTACTTTCGGAGAAAATACAGAATGGTTATAAATAATTACTTTTAACTCTTTTGTATTTAAACTCCAAGCCCGTATACTATTATGAAACTTAGTAATAACTTTTGGATCAATTCCTGGTAAATAAAAAATAGAGTGGATTTGGTTTCTATTTCTTCCGACATAATCTTCTGGTAAGTATGGGCTTATAGATTTTATCAAATTTCCATTGTATATATCCATAACATCTATTGAATCACCATTTGTAAAAACAATTTGTGAACTATCAGGCGAAAAATCAAATCTTATTTGCTTGTCTTTACTGTTAATTTTTCTTATAATTTGGCCCGTATTTATATCTAATATTGTAATTTTACTATTTGCAGTAAAGGCAATTTTTGTACCATCTGGCAACCACTTAATAAAATCAAGTGATATATCAATTTCTTTGTCTTGTGCGATAGTAAATACCTTATCTGGTGTATAAAGATAATCATAATTATAATAAAAATATTTTTGTATTTTCTTATCAGTTATTAGTTCATTAAATGAACTTAAATATTTAAATTCGGAATCTTTTAATGAATTAATTGTAAAGTAATTAATCTTATCAATTATTAATGGACTTCTATTTAAAATATCTTCGACAATCATAAAACCTTGATCATTGCCCTTTTTATGCAATACAAAATTATCCCTAATTCCCCATTTACCTTGAGCAGGATAAATAGGATATTTATCAAACATATAATTATTTAAACTATGAGCATCAAAATAATGAATGCCATACATTGTTTCTACACGTGCTAAAACATAAGGCAAATTCTTCTTTTGTTGTCTTGTAATTAAATCTATAAATGATTCTTGAGTAAAAGCTTCTGAGTCAGAAAGATTTAATGTTTCTTTAAGATGATTTTCTTCATCTTGCATTTTTTGTTCTTCTTCATCTTTTTTTCTAAAATGAGAAAGATCAATATTTTTTATGTAAATAGCTTGTACTGAATTTATTTTTTCCTGAACTTCGTTTATTTTTGAAATATCATTTTCCGTGATGCCACGTATAGATTTAATTTCGTTTAATTTATTCACAATAACATTTAATTGTTCAAATAATTCTTCATTGTTTGAAACTCCAAATTTTTCAGCATCTTCAATTAAAGTCCCTAAAAAATTTCTAATAAATTTATTATTACTCATATATGCTAATTTTTTTAATTCATTTTTTATGACTTGAACTTTTCCGATTAATAAAGCTCTATTTACTAAAAATATATTAGTGGCCGGTTTTTGTTCTTCATCTCTTTCTTTTCTTTTTTTACTAAGTTTTTCTTGTGTATTGGCCATTTTCACATCAGAACTTGAAGCTGCACTCGCTGGCTCAGCACAATACATAATACCTTCTAGAAAAATTGTTAATATAAAAAAAGTTTTTAATAAATTCATAATACTCTCTCCGACTGTAAAATTATATATATATTAAGGATATCTTATTTAAGACCATAAATTCAATAGATTTGCCAAATAGAAATAAATCAAATGTTCGGTATCTAGTTTAAGCTACTGAACCTGTAAAAATTAAATTAATCATAAAATAAACAATTTTATATCTCAGACCCTTGCTTTTTATCCAATAATGAATTATTATTCATAATATAATGAATATTTATTCAAAACAAAGGAAGATAATGGATAAAGTAAAATTAAGACAAGAAGCTATCAAAAAATTAATTAAAGAAAATGCAATTGAAGATCAACAAACTTTAGTAACGATGATAACTGAAAAATATGGTATTGATGCTAATCAATCAATTGTTTCTCGCGATTTATTAAAACTAGGCATTACCAAAAGCTTGGTTGATGGAAAATTAATTTACGAAGAAAAATCAATTGATGCCAGCCGTGAAATCTTAAGGCTCGCAATTATAGATATTAAATTTAACGAATCACTAATTGTAGTTAACACCATTCCTGCAATTGCAGCTTTTGTTGGAGACTATTTGGATTCACAACAAGATAAAGTTGAAATCTTGGGAACTCTTGCAGGTGAAAACATTGTATTTATAGCACCCAAATCTACAAAAGATATTAAAAAAGTTTTTAATGAAATTTGCAAGATTTTATTTTTTAAAAAACATAAGGAATGATCATGAAAAATATGAAAAAGATTATATTTAAATTATTGGCAGCTACTATTTTTGCAGCAGGTGTTTTTATTTATTTTTATAAATCTAAAAGCACATTAAATGAAAATCAGAATCTTTTAATTGTTGGCACAAATGCTAGTCTTCCACCTTTTGAATATAAAATAGATGGTGAAATTGTAGGTTTTGAAATCGATCTCATGAATGCAATTGGTAAACAGCTCCAAAAAGAAATAGTTTTTAAAGATATGGCTTTTGATTCTTTATTGGTAGAAACACAATCAGGTAGAATTAATATGATTGCTGCTGCAATGACACCAACTGAGCAACGTAGCAGACTAGTTTTTTTTACTAAACCATTTCTAACAAATGACCCGCTTGTTGCAATTACTTTAGCAAAAGAATCACCTAAAAGTCTTAGTGATTTAAAAGGCAAAGAAGTAATAGTTAATGATGGATACACAGCCGAAAGCTTTATGGCTAAGCAAGAAGATATTATTTTAAAGCGTTTATCAACTCCTGCTGAATCATTTTTAGCCCTATTAAATGGGCGTGGTTATGCATATGTATCAGCACGATCTGCCGTGCAACCATATTTTGATAAATATGATGAAAAAAAATTTAATATATTAACATTAGATACTTCTGATAGCTATGCATTAGCTGTTTCTAAATCCTTTCCTGTTTTATTTGAACAAATTCAAACTGCGCTTAATGAATTAGAAAAAAATGGAACCTTAGAAGCACTTAAGAAAAAATGGCATTTAAGTTTTTAAACATCAAGGGACAATTAATGAAGAAAAAAAATATTTTAGCTTATAACGGAGGTTTAGATACTTCCGATCAACTTTTAGTATAGGAATAATATGGGCTTTGATTTATCTATCGCTTACTACGCACTACCTTATTTACTTAAAGGTGCTTGGGTAACTATAAAAATTGCTTGTGTATCTTATTTTATAGGTTTTATTTTAGGAACAATTTTAGGATTTTTACAAACGCGAAATAGTAAACTATTAAGTATTCCTATAACTATTTACGTTATACTTATACGTGGCACTCCTATGCTTATTCAAATAACATTTTTTTATTATGTTTTACCTCTAATTGGGATAGATCTATCACACTTTTGGGCTGCTACATATGCTATAGCACTTAATAGTAGTGCTTATATTAGTCAAATTGTAAAATCAGGGATTGCAGCAGTTGGTAAAGAACAAATTGAAGCCGCTAGAGTACTTGGCCTTAGTTCTTTTCAAATCGCAAGATATATAGTTAATCCCCAAGC
>JARLHJ010000034.1 GCA_031292305.1 Candidatus Babeliales bacterium | reverse complement strand
TGAAATACCAGACATCTGATATTCAACAGGATCTTCTACAGTCACAATGCTATCACTGACTGAATTTAATTCACTTAAAATTGAATAAAGAGTTGAGGTTTTACCAGAACCTGTAGGACCTGTTAATAAGATTATGCCGTTTGGCATATGAATTGAGCGTTCTATTAATTCAAAATCTCTTGTACTAAAACCTAGAGTTCTTAATTGCCCAAATGTTTTTGATTTATCTAATAATCGCATTACAATTTTTTCACCAAAAATTACAGGCAATACTGATACACGAATATCAATTGGCTTATCTGCAATTTTAATTTCTATACGCCCATCTTGCGGCATTCTTTTTTCTGCGATGTTTAAGTTTGCCATAATTTTAATTCTAGAAATTAACGCACCTTGCACACGCTTTGGTGGCGTATAAACTTCATGCAGAACACCATCTATTCTATATCTTACACGTACTTCTTTTTCAAAAGGTTCTATGTGAATATCAGAAGCACCACGCTTGACTGCCTGGAATAAAATATGATTTACTAATTTAATAATTGGAGCTTCTTGAGCCATTGTGAGAATATCTTTTTCTTCAATTTCTCCCAACTCAATTGCTTCTTCACCTAATTCTTTTTCTTCACCCAATTGCTCTATCATTTGCTTAGAGCCTTCTATTGGGTAAAATCTATTAATTGCTTCTACTATTGCCTCTTGTGTAGATATACCTAAACTGGTATTGCCACCGAGTAGCATATTTAATTCATCAACCGGCATAAAGTTATTTGGATTAGCTGTTAAAATAACAATATGGTCATCCATTGTTATTGGAATAACTACATTATCTCGCAAAAACTTAAATGGTATTTTTGCCAAAAGAATTGGATCTGTCATTTCTTCAGTTATTTTTTCAACATAATGGCTAGACAATTGTTTTGCATAAGCTTTTGCTAATTCATCTTGTTTAATTAACTTATTTTCTTGCAAATATTGTAGAAAGCTCTTTTTTTCAAGCTCTGCATTTATTACGTATTGATTTAGCTGTTCTTTTGAAAGAACACCCATGTCTGATAAAACTGATCCTAAATCTCTTAGCATTTATTGCTCCTATTTCAACATATTGCAATAATACACTATTCTTTTAAGAATTTAAATATTTGCAAATATATTTATGCTATGCGCCTTGCCTAATGCAAAATTGCTTGTAAAATAGAAAATATAAACTAATGCTTAAGTCCCAAACTCAGGAACATCATGATAGAAAATAAGCTGCTTATATTAATTTTACTGTTCACACTAACCACTCATAGCTCAGAACTGCAAGTTAATAGCTTGCAAAAAGTTAAAACCGTTACTTCAAATGTTTGTAATTTTTTTGGCTTTAACCAACAAGGCGTGGCTCAAGGTTTAGATCCTGAATACGTTAAAGAAGCTAGAACACACATAAAAAGTCTTAAGCCAAGCCAAAGATTCACATTATCAAAACGACTTTTTTATGCTTGGTGCATTACTATTGTTACTTTACAAAGTATTGTGTTCGCAAACTCAGTTGATAAATATAATAATCGCGACCTTGCTTTTTTACATCACGATCAATGTCTAAATTTAGAGGGGCTTTTTGATTTTGATACTTTTAAAGAAAAACACTGCCAAAGGTTTGAAATTTGCAAAGAAGGAAGAGGATACCCGGAATTTTTAAATGAATGTAAAAAAAGTTGCGCTAAACTAAAGCCTGGTATGGCTAAATTGAATTGTCATTTTTCTTGTGACAATGTTTATAGTAAATGTAGCGATACAGAATGTCTAGCTAATGAGTTCTGCGCACAAGATTATAAATATAGTTATCTGAATTCTATTAATCAATGTCTTAAACCTACTTCTTCCACTGAAACAAGTAGCACAATTGCTCTAGCGAATAATTTAAAGCCAGAATATATATTTTCTTTATTAATGACTTTGGTTACAATAAAATTAATTTTATTTGAGATCGCTTTCAATTGAATTCAATGATAAAATAGTTATGTTTTATACAAGTTTTATTATAAAATTAAAGCTTATACTTAAACTTCTTCCTCCCCGTTCGTGCTGAAGGTAGCGAACGAAGTGAGAGAACTTGAAGCATAAGCACTGTATTTACCCTTCAACTACGCTACGCTCCGTTCAGGGCGAACGGTTTTAGGGAATTAGTTATTTAATTTTTCGAATAAGTCCCTTAAAATAAGAATAGGAACAAATGTCATCAAAATCAACCATTCTGCTTCTGTTATTAACTTGTACATTTAATATATTACCTTCACTTGAAGTTAAACTAGTAGAAGAAGTTAAGCCTGTAAAAAAAACAAAAGTTAAAAAAGCACCAAAGCCAAAATTAATTAATAAAAACTTTAGCGACCTAACATTTGAAGATCTGGAACACAACAAAAAGATTCATATAGCAAATAATCTGGACAAAGGCACATTAGCAAAGAATGTAGAAAGAATGTTGTCATTGTGTAAAGACCAAGACAAAATTTGTAACATACGTTTGGAACTTGCAGATATATATTTTGATGGTAATAAATTAGATAAAGCAGCAACTGCTTATAAAGAATTTGTAAAACTATATCCGGGAAATGAAAAAGCTGAATATGCACAATATAAAGAAATTCAATCTAATTTTAAAGAAGCATTAGATTTTGATCGTGATCAAACAAAAACCAAAGAAGCTCTTAAACTATCACAAGAGTTCATTACCAAAACAAAAAATGAAGAATATTTAAAAGAAATTAAACAAACCATACGCCAATGTAAAAAGAAGTTATTAAAGTCAGAATTAAGTATGTTCTATTTTTACTTAAAAAAACCAAACTTTAAATCAGCACAAAGAAGGTTAGATTATTTAAAGAAAGACTTCTTTAAAAACCCAGAAAATGAAATATTAATTAAGTTACAAGAACATATTAAATTAGCACAAGACAAAAAGCCTTATGATCCTGTAGATTTAGATGCGTTAGATGCAGCAAAAAATCCTAAACCTGTGGTTAAAAAGAAAAAAGATTATGTGGAACGATTTTAATATTTCTAATACAGTTGAACCACGCAGGCAGTTTGGTGACCTTGCAGAAGACTTTGTTGAAGATTATTTAATTAATAATGGCTTTACCATAAGCGCTAGAAATTATAGATTAAAATGTGGCGAAATAGACATTATTGCTACTAAAAACGATGTTGTCGCATTTGTTGAAGTTAAATCTAGAAAGACAAATTACTTTGGCCTATCTGAAGTAATAACAAAATCTAAACAACGTAAAATTATTTTAACTGCTAAATATTATATATCCAAATATAAGTTATATAATAACATTTGTCGTTTTGATGTAGCCTTATTGCAAAAAACAGAAAATGGTTTTGAAATCCAATATATTGCGAATGCATTTAATGAATCATATTAATTCATTTTATCTTCGCCTGATTACATGGATAATACTTTCTTTAATTCTTTTATTCTTTATGTATTCCCCAGTTTATTTTAATTTGTTTATTATTCTCGTGTTATTAGAAATATTAATTTTTGAATGGAAAAACTTTTTTAAAATAACTGATCTCAAATTCTGGTTTATCATGCCCTTTTACCCTATACTACCCTTTATTTTAATATTAAGTTTAAACACACCGGTTTATAAAATATTGCTTGTTGTAAGTATTATTTTAGCCTTTAGTTTTGATACCGGTGCTTATATTACCGGCAAATTAATTGGTAAACATAAAATTGCACCTAAAATTAGCCCTGCTAAAACTTGGGAAGGTGTATTTGGTGGCTACCTGTTTTGTTTATTAACTTTATCTTTTATATTTTGGTTTTTTAACAAACCTTTTTCGCTATTTATAGCTTGGTTTACATTAATTATAAGCGCACTTGCTTTCTTTGGTGATTTATTTGAATCGTATTTAAAACGTAAAGCAGGCATTAAAGATTCTGGAAACTTGCTACCTGGTCATGGTGGGTTTTTAGATAGATTTGATAGCGTTCTTTTTATTACTACATTTTGCTATATCTGTAGGGATTTCTTAATTAAATATTTATAAGTTGCTTTCCAACCCTAAATAATTATATTTTAATGTCGCGGCATTATTTTTCATTTAGGAGTTCAATGATTAAAAATAAACTTATTTTGTCAGTTTTGTTGTTTCCATCGATAATTCAATGCTCAGAATCACCAGTCGAGATGCCTTTAGATAGAGTTGAATTGAATATTATGCAAAAAATCGAAGCTTTAACATTACGAATTTGTGATTTTTTTGGTTTTAATCAGAAAAATATTATCAAAGACGTAGAAGCGAAAAAAATAGAACGGATTAGAGCAAGAATGTTAGTTTGTGGGATAGGTAGATATACATTAGCAAGACGCCTTTTTGTTTGTTGGTGCATTACCGTTATGGCTTTACGAAGCATCCTATTAGCAGATGCACTTGAACAATGTGATAAAAATGCTCTTGCTGTTTCAAAATGCAAAGAACTTATTAATTTTGAAAAGAAATGGCTGACACAAAACTTAGAAGTTCAGGGGAGACAATTTGGTCATTCTGAAAAATATCCAATTTTTAAGCTTTTTCCATTTAAATCTGAAACAAATAACCTGAAGCCAGAATATGTATTTTCTTTAATTATGACCCTAGTTGTATTAAAATTAATGCTATTTGACATGACATATTAAAATGTATTTGATTTTATAATAATATCATCTATAATAAATTAGTTGTATTTTAAAGGTATTAATCAAATTTTAAGGGGTTAAATGATAAAAAATAAATTTCTTTTAGTAGCTTTAGTTTCGCTTTATAGCGTTTCATCTAATGCTCGTACAGAATTGGTTCCATATTCAAGCAATACCCAATTGCAAAGCTATAACGACAATAAACAATTAAGCTTTTACAATGCTGCATCTGATCAAAGATTACAAGCTTATGAAGACAAGCAACAACTTATAGATTATACCTATGAACAACAACTTCAAGAATATAATGACCAACAATTAGCCGATTATAACGAAGCCCAGGAACTACAGGCTTATAACGATGAGCAAACATTACAAGAATACAACGAACAACAATTAGAAGAATCTAATCAACAACAAGCTGTTCAAGATGAAAAAATACAAGAAGGTCTACAGATTTTAAGAACTAAAACTAATGATCTTACTATTGAAGCTCTTGGTTGCAGCCAATCTAGACTAATTAAAAATTTCGAAATGACCAAAGGTTTTGAAAAACAATATTTTGCTAAAACAGTTACTAAGAAATTAGCATTAAGTGTTTTAAGAAAATCAGGTTCTAAAATCGCCGCTGGTAAAAAGATTTTTAATGAATGGCGTAAACGTTGCAAAAACGTAAAAAACAATTTAGATGCAGAAATTGATGACGTTAAGTTAGAATTAACAAGAATCATTGCACTTGAATTAATGTTATTCCATTTGTTTTATAACAATAACTAATAATTAGAATTTAAAAAAGCCCTTGAGACTTAATTGTCTCAAGGGCTTTTTTGTTTTATAATATTTATTATCCCAATTGTTATATTTTATTTCTTATCAACAAAGAGTAGTTTGTCACCAACTTTTATTACAGCTTTTACACCTATTTCAAGCAAGGCTTTTACATCAACAGAATATTTATCATCTTTGGTTTTTATGAACAAACCAATACTATCAGCCAACTTCTTGCGTAAAACATCTCTTAATTTTATTATCGCTTTATATTTATTGTTCTCTTCCTGCTCAGCAATAATAACAATACGTTTTTGTGTTTCTTTATTTATAATATTAAATCTTGGATTAAATTCTAAAACAAGATTAAGCATTTCTGGTGTTTGGGCTAAATCTAAAGCTCGTAATCCCTGCAAACCTGGTTCATTAACTATGTTAGGACATAATTCTAATATTGCACGACAATAAGCACTGTTTTGCTTTACCGCAATATGTAATGGGTAATCACCTGCTTTATTGTGAGTATTAACATTTTCAAAAGTAATTAATGCATCAATATTATCATTTTTACTGATTAAAGCTGCATGTAAATCTGTATTACCAGTACTTTTATTTTTCTTTTTTGCTTTCTTTTTGCCGACTTTGGCAGCTGCTATTTGGGCTTCTTCAGATTGAGATTGAATTTCTTCCTCATCTTCATTATCATCGCAAGCTATATTGTTATTTTCAGGAACACTTACTGCGACTGAATCTCCACCAGATTCACTTATCTGATTTCTCATTCTAGCCACTCTTTTTGGAGTAAGCCATTCTTGTTCACTTTCAACTTTTTCTATTAAATTTTCATCTTGGTTTTGTTCAGTTTCTTGCTCTGAAACGCTCACTGATGATGTCGCACACACTGAAGTTGCGCAAGAAGATAGAACGTCCGAAGAGGAACATGAAGTTTCTTCTTTTGCTAATTCTGTCAATCTTGCTTTAAAATCTGTATCTGCATTTGGGAAATAATTTTTTTCAGTGGGTTTATAATTCATATTTAAACGAATCATTGGCATTCGTTGAATTGGATTATTAAGAATATTGATTATCATAGACATATCATATCCAAGACTTTGGTAATAATATGCCCAGTTCAATGCTGTTTTCCCGTTAAAATCAGGAGTTTCAGTCGCTGTTCTTGCATCATTCTTTAAATGAAAAACTATTGCTGTATTGCCTGTCTTTACAGCAAGGTGTAATGCAGTATCCCCAACCATATTTTGTACATTTATATTTAACTTATCACTTGCTAATAAAGCTTTAAAAACACCAATATTATTATTATAAACTGCATAGTGTAGTGGTGTTGATTGGTACCATTCATCTTGAGCATCTATATGTGCCCCGCGATTTAATAAAAACCTAACTCCTGAGCTTTGACCAAATGCGCATATCAAATGCAATGGCGTTACACCTTGCGTTGTACAACTATTTATTAATCGCTTTTTATGCTTTTTGGTAGTTTCTTTTTTTAATAACTCTTCTATCGCATCTAAATCTGAATTTTGTGCCATATAATGAATTGGCTTGTAGCCATACTCGTCAAAATTATCATTTAGTTGAACATATTCTTGCTGAATTTCTAGTGATACTCCCGCATCTGAGGGTTGCAATATTGCAAACAGGTTAATTACGACGATGCATAAAAGAACTAAATATTTTTTCATAATAAAAAACTCAATGATTATAATTTAAAACTTTAATTGCTTCATGTCTTTCATTCCTTGCTGCATCATAGACATAAATTGAATCATGCCTTCTTCGGTAATGCCCATTTCTTCCATTTCTTGTTTCTTTTTATTTGCAAAAAATTCAACTAATTCTCTTTGTAAATGCTGTAGTTCGGGTAATTTACCTTTTTTCATTAAACAAACCACATGTGCAATTATATCGTCATTACAAGTTTCTTTTAATAAATCAAACGCAGATCTTTCATCATGGTCTATTTGTAAAAAAGTTTCTTGGCCCTTTATTAATAAAACTTGTAAAATAGATTTAGCGAATTTACCTATTTTTTTAGTCATTGCTGCATAGTGTATTGGCAATCTACCCATATCATCTACAAAATAAATTACCTGATTATTCGTTTCAATCATTTGCATCACAACATTTAAATTTCCAGAGTTAATGGCTTGCACAAAGGTTATGTTTTCTTGTTGTGTAGATACATTATCAGATGGTTGTGTCGCAAACTCAGTTTCCCAATCTTCGACATCTTTTTTTTTCTTATTTTTCTTTTTCTTATTTTTCTTTTTTACTACTTGTGCAGCAGCAGGTTCATCACTTTTTTCTTCTTCTTCAGCTTGTTGCATTGTATCCAAATCTTGTGTATTAGAAACTTCTTGATCTTCTTGTTGATCTTGAGCAGCTTCTTCGTCATAAGATAAATCCTGTTCCTTCATAGATTGTGAAGCAACTGATGAAGCGGATGCTAACAACGCCCTTTTCTTTTGTGCTCTATTTAATGCACTAACTGCCTGAAATTCTCCAGGATCTATTTGAGGCCTTTCAACTACAGTTGTTTGTTTTTTGACTGGCGGCACCGCAGATGATGCAGCTACTACCTCTGTTTTTTTTGGCTCTCTATGCTCATTATTATTTTTTGAACCGGTCTGATAAGACGGTGCGCTAGCGCTTGCAGCGTAGGTTGCTGCCGGTGCTGGGACTACACTTGCTGATTCCTGGCCATTCGAACAAGACTCAGGTGAATTTAAATCAATTTCAGCATCTTCTTTAGCCTTCTTCATATAATTAAAGTCAGCTAACGTGAGTCTTTTTTTAGATTGTGCAGGCGCCATTTCGGCAACAGAAGAACTTTGTGCATTAACTTCTTTTGCTTTACTACTACTTGAGGCATTGTCAGACGCAACCTGTAGATCCTGAGATAATAAATTTATAATAACTTGTAAATCATTATAAGTCTCTTGGCTTGAAGCACAACTTTGAAATTCTTTAGCCATATCTAAAGCACGGTAGTTTAATCCATCTAAACTGTTTCTGATTCCATTAAATTTAGAATTATTTACAATTTTTTCTACCATCACAGGGCGGCAAAACATTACTGCCCAATGCAAAATAGTACGGTTAAGCTTAGTAACAATATTGGGATCTATTAATTTTACCAATATTTCAAAAGTTTGAATGTTATTTTCAGAGATTGCATAATGAATAGGTGTTGCATAAGTTATACGATCTTGTGCCTTTATTGATGCATCCCTAGCTAATAAATAGTGCAAAGTTTTAGCACTACCATATTGAGCAACATAATGCATAGGAGTTCTTCCAATAGAATCTGTACAATTTAACGAAGCATGCTCTTCTATTAATAATTGTATAGAAGCAAAATGAGAAAACATTGCAGCATAATGCAATGGTCTGTTTCCGGCTTGATCCACTTGATCTTTAAATTGAATATATTTTTTCAAACTCTTGGTATCATTAATTTTTGCAGCATAATGTATTGGTGCAGCGTGCACATAACTAATGAAAATAATAGACGCTAAAATAGCACTAAAAAAATATAACCTTTTCATAATTTTCTCCATTTAAAATCTATTGTACAATACAACCTTCGCCGAAATCTGCTGGGATGTCTTCTTCAAGCCTCTTTAATTCTTCAGAAGATAACTGATCAAGCCCTTTTACAGTTTCATCCATTATTTGTTCGAAACTTGGCATCTGTCCTTGATTTAAACTCTTTGAATGTTCATTAATTAAAGCTATGACACTATTACAGTAAAGCTTTTTTTGTTCATCTTGTGTATTTGTTCTTAAATCATTGCAATATAATCTTAATTCATATAAAATCTGTGCTTTTGGAAGATCAGATTCCATAATTTTTTCTAATAATGCCATAAAGCATTCATTCTCTAATTGAGTATCAACAGCTAATTGCAAAGGCGTTTTTTCATTAGTATTAACAAAAGATATATTAGTTTGTGAATCTTGCGTAGCATACTTAGCAAAAAGACGTATCATTTTTATTTTTAAGTGCGGCTCAGCTTGGCTTATAATAGCCGCGTGTAACGGCAACATAGTTTTATATTTAGTATAAATTAATGTAGGACTACATTTTAATAACCTGCTAATATCTTTTAATTTACCTTTGGATATTGCTTTAAAGAAATTTGCAATTAGTTGAGCTGCAAATTCAGAATTATTTTCTACTGATTGACTAGAACATGCTGGAGAAGATGCGACTGAAGCCGCCAAGTTTAATTTATCATGCTGTCGTAACATTTTTTCGATCACGTTATAATTTGCAACAAAATCTGGGTATTTATTTTCTCTATCTGCAGATAGAACATCTTGCAAATCTTTTAATATGTCTGCATGAGTTCTTTTTGCTTTCATAAGCGTCCAATCTAATAAGATTTGCATGGCTTCTCTTTGGTCATTATTAACAGCCATCAAAAATGGAGTTAATCCATCTTTATTTTTTGCTTGTGTATCAATTTTTAAAGAAATTAATAATTCAATTATTTTAACATGTCCACATGCACATGCTAAATGCAATGGAGTATCACCTTCTTCATTAGTTGCACTTCTTGTCTCTTTATTAGCTTTTATTAAGATAACGACTAATTTAAAAAATCCACCCAATACTGCATCGTGTAGCGCTAAATTGCCTGAGATATCTACAATTTCTGGCTTAAGACCTTTTGATAATAAAAGAGTTACCATTTCTTCATCACCTAGCGATGCAAATAAATGTAAATAAGTTGCTTGCGCACCATTTAACGTAGTTACGTCAGCACCTGCTTCTATAAGATTTTTCATTTCTTGACGATTCGCAGGCGTGGGTGACATACCATATTGTTGGGCCAAAATATGTAAAATATTGCTTAATGCTGCTTTATCACAACCCAAATATTGATTAGTTTTTGAATTAGAAATTGAACTTGATGTTGCTTGAGCATCTTGCTTAATTGTTTTAAGATTGGATAAAGAATTTTGAAGTAATTTTAAAATTGTTTTAAAATTTGTATTATCACTATCTTTAGCAATTTGTTGTTGGCAATAAACTATTGAATCTTTTAAAAAATCTTCTAAATCTAAATCTGCTATTTTATTTATTTTGGATAATAAATATATACATATACCAACATTGCCAAGATTTATAGCAAAATGAAAAGGAGTTGAATTATCTTGTTTATTTCTTGCAACAATTATTTTATGATCACGCTCTATTAACAATTTAGTTGATGTAAAGTTCTTATCTTGCCTCTCACTATCTCCTAAAATTGCCTTATATAATGGTGAGACATTTTCCATAGTTTCAACATAAAGCCATTCAGGGTTAAAATTTAGATAATCTGTAATTAATAAAGCATTGCCTTCTAATACAGCAGCAATAAATAAAGTATAATCTAAACTCTCATTAATCTCTTGAGGTTTTTCTTGAACGCTTGAACTGGCTGCAGCTGCTGAACTTGATTCGGCAACTATTGCTAAAGTTTGCAAGGCAGTTTCTTCAGGCAAAGTTCTGAATTTTCTTAAATTTAAAAATTGATCTTTTTTGCATTGGTTTGCCAAAGCCACAATCTTTTTATTTGTTTTTGCTGGTAAAATATTAGGATTTGATCCACATGATAATAAATAATCTACAAGTTCAAAATTTTCTGTAGCTACTGCAAAATGCAATGCTGTAAGCTTAAGATCATTAAGTGCATCCACTATTGCACCAGCGGTCATTAACGCTATACAGACTGAAGTGTTTTTACGCTCTGCAGCAATATGTAATGGACAATCACCTTTTTCATTTGTAATTACAACTCTTTGTGGTGTGATTAATGCGGTAATTTCTTCTATTGATTTATTCTTACTAATAGCTTTGTGCAAGCTGAGGTCTTTTTTTTCTTTTGCAGGTTCTTGTGATTCTTCTTCTGCTTCAACCTGTACAAACTCTTCTGGATTATCCACATTCTCAAAGCTTTCTTGAGAAGCATCACTTAAGTTAGATGAACTATTTGCTGCTTTAAGCTGTCTTTTTTGTTCTGCTTCTTGTTTTGCTTTTTGTTTTTTTGCCAATAACACTCTAGCTTTAAGATCAGCTTCTTTTTGCTTTTTTAATTTATGCTTACTTACTTGCTCTTTATTTTTATCTTCCGGAATTGAAGAGCTTGCAGCTTTTTGAACTTCTTTTTTTTGAACTTCTGGTTCTTTAGTTTCACTTTGTACAATTACAGCTTTTTCTTTTTGCTCTGCGTCTATATTTGACGCGATTGAAGCATGACTAGCTGCAGGGGGTTGTACCTGTGTAATTTCTTGTATTAATCTTGCCAAACCAGCATTTTGATTAACTGTTTTTTTTGATTGTACTTTATCTACAGTAACTGCAATTGCTTTTGGTGAAGGTGCGCTAGCTGCAACTGGTTCTTGCTGCACAATTGGCTGTTTTTGTAAAACTGGCTCTTGCTGTGGTACAGAAATTACAGGTTCTAATGAAATAGCAACAGGCTGCGGTTCAGCTTGTTCAACTGTAGGATTTGCAACTGCAAGAGGCATTACAACTGGTTGCAGCATGTTATTTTGGCTACCAAGATAATCCCCTAATAACTGTTGAAACTGTGATGCATTAACGGGCTGTTGATATTGTGGGAATTGCATTTGTGCAATATTGTAAGGTTGAAATTGCGGAGTAAAAGGCATTTGTATAAAATTTGGATTATAAGCCACTTGTGGCACAGGATTTAGTTCATTTATTATTGCTTGCATACCTTTAACTGCAATATTTTCTTGAGCTGACATTAATGCTGTTTTGTTATCATAATCTGGTAAATCTCTATTTATACCTGCTTGCAATAAAAGCTTAACTATTGGTAAATTAACTTTTATAACCGCTAAGTGCAAAGCAGTTTGACCAAATTTATTTTGCAAATCTATATTAGATGTAGATAATAAAGGAATTAATGCATCAATATTTTGATTAAATACTGCATAATGTATAGCTGCAGATTGTAATATTCTATCTTGTAGATTAACTTTAGGGTGTAACTCTAGCAAAGCTTGAACATCTTCGCCAGAACCTAATGAAGCAACTAAATGCAATGCAGTGATACCTAGACCATTTGTGCTATCAATTGATACACCTTTGGATACTAAATGCTCTATTGCTTTGATCTTTAAATTTCTAGCTGCAGAATGTATCGGTCTATCGCCTTCAACATTTAACTCATCTTTAAACCTGATATTTGCATCTATACCTGAAATATCACCCATACTAGCAGCATTATCCATCTTTTTTGGAGTTGCGATAAATGGTTCTGCACAAAATATAGAATTAACCGATATAACTAGGCTTAAAAAACCTATAAAATTTATTTTTTTCATAAAAACGCCCTATTTTCCTAAATTACCCCAAAAAAATTACCTTATTGTGTATTTTACCATCTTATCAAAAACCAGGTTTATTACAAGTAGAACTTAGCGCAGCAAGCCTTTTACCCTGTAAACTCATTTAGAAATCATTATTTTATAAGTTTTTTACTTTGTTTTTTAGCCGCTATTTTCAACGCATTGTCCTTTTGTAAGCTCTTTGCATAGCTTAGTAAATTTGGATATTTGTCTGGGTTTAGAGACTCAACTTCATTAATATCTTCCAGAATATCTCTATGAGTCTTCTTGTTTCTTTCCATTGCATCTGGAAATAAAATATTAAGATTTTCTAGTTGGTCATAATTAACTGCTACCAAAAGTGGAGTTAACCCGTCTCTATTTTTTAATTGAGTATTGGCTCCAAAACCAATTAACATACGTATCGCTATCTCATTTGGTTTCCCCGCTGCTTGGTGCAGTGCTGTATTACCTAGCATATTTATCGCATTTAAAGTTTCTTTATTGCTTGTCAATGAAATACAGTTGTTTCTTGCGTAGGTTGCTGCAAAATGTATTGGTAAATTCCCTTTCTTATCTGGCAAATTTATCGCAGCGCCATTTGTTATTAGTTTATGGGCTATTCCAACATCGCCTATTGCAGCTGCAATATGCACGTAGGTTTCACCTTCATTATTGACTATATTTAAATTTCTTTCTGGTGAAATTAAATCGAAAATCTCTTGTCTAAATGAAGCTTCGATGCTTCTTGTCTTAAAGCCCAAAATTCTATATTGGTCAAAAAGTTCATATAATTTCTTATCTTCTGTTGAACTACCTTCAAGCAGATTTAATTGTTTTTGCTTCTTAGCCTTTAAAAAATTTATAGTTTTATTTAATAGCTCAGAAATTTTTATATAGAATTCATTGTCAGGAGATTTTTCTAATCTTTCTAAACAACCTCGATTAAACTTAGTTAAAAAAAACAGTGCGCCTTTTATTTCATGCTTAAAAATTAATGAAATAAAATATTTACAAATATCGAAGTTTTCAATACCAATTGCAACATCAAGAGCCGTTATTTTATTTTCACCACAAACACTAAAAATTGAATCTGGGTATTGCACAGCCAAAAACTTTGTAATTTTAAATTCTAATTTATCGTGCATATCATCTTGACTAATTGCAAGATGTAAAGGAATAAAACCATCTGATAAGTCATATAAACATTCAGGCTTTTTGTTAAAAACAGCTTGAACAACATCTAAATCTTGCGTTGCAATTGCACCAAAAATATCAATATCTTCTATCTGTGTTGGTGCTAAAGTTTCTAATTTAGCGAGCACTAATTTTACAATTTTAGCAATATTTTCATTAAACTGAGTTTCTAATGGCAATAGATAATATTTAATAACCTCTTTTAAAAACGGCTTTGCATGTTGTAAATTTAAAGTTAATAAATATTTACACAATTCAACCATTTCTAAATTTATAGCAAAATGAAATGAGGTTAAATTTTGAGGACCCGGGGTAAACAATATTTCTAAATCACGCTCAATTAAAAATTGGATAACTCTAAAATCTTTATCTTTTCTTTTATGTGCTGCACATACTGCTTGGTGCAAAGGTGTTAGTTTGTTACTTTTAACTGCATAGATAAGTCGTTTATTATGTCCATATAACTCTTTAACATGCTCATAATCATTTTCATCTATCGCTCTATAAAAATTTTGAATTTGCCTTTCATTACTTGGTAATGAAGAACTTGAAGAAGCACTTGAGCTCGAAGCTTGTTCTTGAGGTTTAATTAATTTTTTTAACTTATCTGAATTTAAAGTATTAATGTCTTTTATGCTATTTACTATAACTCTGAGATCTTGCATTGTTACTTGCGCTAATAATTCTTCATTTGCACCTGAACAGCATAGAAAATCTATAATTGGAATGTCTCTATTTTTTATTGCATAGTCTAATGCCCGTAAATGATTATTATTTTCTGCATTAATATCAACAACGTTAAGGGCAATTATTTTTTGACATACAAGTAAATTTCTATGAATAGCAGCATAGTGTAGCGGAAAATTACCATCATTATTTGCAACTAAAACAGTTTCTGCATTTATTAATTCATGTACATTCTCTGCTTTATTTAAAATAGCTAAATGCAATGGTGTATTGCCAAGATCTTGTTTCTTTTTAGGTTTTTTGGTTTTTTCTTTAACTGTATTATCTTTTTGTAAAACATTTAGTGGCGCAGTATTAACACTAGAACCTTCAAACAAATCTTGTAATTTCTCATCTAAATCTTTTTTTGAAAAACTTTTTACTGGAGCGCTTGCTGGTCCAGCAGTTTTAAGAGCTTGCTCTTTCTCTCTTTTTTTTAATCTTTTTTTTGCAGCAATACTTAATCTAGTATTTATTTGTTCGGTATTTACAAATTCTTCAACGCCTTGCTTGCTCTCATTTTCTTGCACGACCACTTCTTCTAATTCAACCTCATCTAATGTCTCTTGAGGTTTTTCTATAGACTTTTTTAGAGATAATTCAGTTTTATTGTGATGTCTTGGTGCTGGAACTTGTAATTTTAAATTTTTTACATAATTATATTTTGCTAGCAAGTTCTCAGAACTATGCATAGGTTCAACCGCGCTAGCTGCTTGCTGTGGTGCCTGTTCTGTTTCTTTTTTATTTTCACTGGCTTGTGCAGCCTGCTCTTGAATAGTAGGAGCTGGCAAATTAAGCCCAGTAGGTAAATCTGGCAAAATAGGAACCTGAAAAGCAAATTGCACTTGATCATAACTTGGGTTTAATTGTCTTAAATAATTTGATCCGCTAAAATCAATATCAAGTCTTAAAACCAGAGAGTTTAGTATTGGTGCAATTGATCCAAAACCTGAAAAATATGCTTCTTCGACCAGTATAAACGGTGTTCTTTTTTGACCATCTGGTAAATTTATTTGAGTTCTTGGTTCATCGAATAATACTTCTATCATTGCAAATCTTCTAAATTGAATTGCAAAATGTAAAGGTGTTTGTGCATCACCATTAACAAGGTTAATATCTAGTTTATTATTTTCAGATTCATGTGCCAAAAGTGCATAAAAAGCATCTATGTTATTATAAAAAATAGCTGTATGCAATGGCGTCAAATTTTTTAATGTATCTCTACAATTAATTCCTGCGCCCATATCTAATAATTTTTTTATGTTTGGCTGAGTACCTTTAATTGCCATTAAGTGCAATGCTGTTTGCCCTATGCCATTTTTAGTATCTATTGGAACATTTTGAGTTAACAAAAACTCAATAATGCCCATTTGCTGGGATAAAGCAGCAATATGTATTGGCTGGTTACCTTGTTCATCTACTGCATTTATTTCTGCAATATGTTTTTTTAACTCTGCCAAATTTCCATTTCTGGCAGCATCATGAACCGGTCCTGCTAAAAGTGTGTTTATCGAAAATATAAAAACTAGTAATATAATTTTTTTATGCATAATGTTTAATATCTTTATTAATTTTATTGTTGAGCCTCAGCTAAAGCATCTTCGCCATTAAATAGAATCTTAGGCTCTGTACCACTATAATCGATTTTATAACGATTTAATTGCGCAGCCTGTAGGCCTTCTGGTGATTTCTTCTTTAGAATAGCTTTTGGTTTTTCCCCGCTAAAATCTAAGTCAAGATAGGAGCTTTCATCAGAAATTATACCTTTTGATTTAGCAATTACTTCTAAAATGGTTTTCATACGATCGTCTAACGCCTTGAATTTATTATCATGATCATCATGCCTAACAAGATACACATCTTGCATCACATGCTTCTGCCAAGTTAAGCCTTTATCTAATAAATCATTTGAAAGCAATTTATAGCTCTCTTCATTATTCATCATAGCAAATAACAATGGTGTCAAAAGTTCATGATTTTTTATTTGGGTATCAACACCCAATTCTATTAATCTTGCAACTGCTAATTTGTGCCTAATGCAAACATGTAATGGCGTATTGCCTTCTTTATTAACTGCATTTTTAGTTTCTGGATCTTTTGCCACTAATAAATCAATTATTTTTAAAAATCCACGAGCAGCTGCATAGTGTAATGGTATATTACCTCTTGCATCAAGAGCTTGAGTATTTGCTTTATGAATAAGCAATAAGTCTACAATTACACAATCTCCTAATTGTGAGAAAATATGTAAATAAGTCATTTCATTTATAATGCATTTGCTTAAATCAGCACCTGCAATAATCATGTTAATTATATCTATTCTAAGATTATCTAATTTTAATCTTAGATAATGTTGAACATGCTCCCATAAAGCTTTGTCCAATTCTGCTTTGTCCATTTGCAAATACTTATTAGACTGACTACCAAGCGCTACAACTTCAGGTTGCTTAGGTTTTTGCTCTTTTTTAATTCTTTGTTGCTCATTTTGTAAAAGTCCAACAATTTGCTGAATGTTAATATCTCTTGGGTTTTTAACCATTCCTTTCATGCTGAAGATTTTTAATTTCATAACAAAATCTTTTAAAAAAATTATATCATTTGTTTTTTGTATTATAGATAAAAAATAGCTACAGATATTTAAATTACTAAAAGATATAGCTAAATGAAAAGGCGTAATCCCATTTTCGTCTTCTTGAAAAATAATTTGAGGTAAACCTTTAAAATTAGATTTCAAATCACCTTCAACTAAAAATTTAGTAATTTTAAAATCTTTATCCAGTCTTTTAGAATCACTTGCAACAGCACAATGTAAAGCAGTTCCTTTTTCACCTAACCAACAGACATAGTCTTCGTTCTTATAAACATAATTTTTAACCGCATTATATTTACCATCGTTAATAGCTTTAATAAATTTACCATATTCTCTATCTGCTGCTCCTGCAAATCCCACTACAAACATTTCTTCTGCTTGTTTAAGCTGCTCGTTTAAAATTTCTTGCAAATTAGCTTGGTCGTATTTTAATTTTTCTGACTGACCTGATTCTTTGCATTCTTCGCTTGAACTTGCCGCAACTGAAATCTCAACAACAGAAGCAGCTTGTGATTCTTCTGATGCATTTTGCAATGCTTTAAGTTCTCTTGCATGCAGTTCAGCTAAAGCCGTAAGTTTATTATTAGTTTTTTTAGGCAATAAAGCACGATCTGCGTCTTTTGATAACAAGTAATCTACTATTTCCATATCCTTTTTTTCAATTGCATAATAAAGTGCAGTTCTACCCGCTCCATTCACTGCGTTTGTTTTTTCTTTTAATTCATCTTTATCCGCAATATTGTCAGCAAAAATCTCAACAATCTTTTTGCAAGCGTCTATATTTTTAAACATAACTGACAAATGCAATGGAAAATTACCTTCATTATCAGATGTGTTTATACCTTGCAATGTAACTAAAGGCTCAACTTCTTCAAACTTTTTATTTTTACTAATTGCATCATGCAACCTCAAGTCTTTTTTTACTTGTGGCACTTCTATTTGTTCTTGTTCTATAAGATCTGCCTCTGCTTGATAATCTTCAGTATTGCTTTGCTGGACAACCTTAGCTTGAACTTGTTTTGGGAGAGCAACTTTTAAATTAGACTTAGCTTGATTCTTTTTACGGGCTGCTGCCAAGGCTTTAGCTCTGTCAGCTTTTTTTTGCTTTTCTAATTTATGCTTACTTAACCCAGATTTTTCTTTTTTCATTTCTGCTTGAACAAAATCTTGAATATCCTCACTATCGCTTTCTTTTTGCTCGTCTAGCGTTTCTTGCCGAACAGCAACTTCATCTTGAGAATTGACAGATTCTTGAAAAACTTCTTCATCTTCAATTTCTTCTGCCGTAGGAACTTCAACCCCTGAGGTACTAATATTTGAGTTATTGCACGATTGTTCATCTACTTGAATAACCTGCGCAGCGTGCTCTGCAGCTTGCGCTAACTCTTCTACTACTTCTTGCTGTTGAACTTGTTCTTGATACTCTTCTTTTCTTTCTTGTAATTCTGAAACAATTGGAGCCACTTCATGCTGCTGATTGTCTTGCACAGGCGCAGGTAGAATTTGCTGGGACATTGGTTGAGCAAAAAGAATTGCCGGATCTAAAGGGAATTGATTTTGTATATTCATAGGCTGCTGTGGAAATGGAAATTGGGAATAAGGAATTGGAACTGGTGAAAATCCAAACATTGCTGGATTGTACATTGCTGGCATAGGCGGATATGGCAAAGGCATAGGTAGTTGATAATATGGCAGTTGCGTATACGGCATTGGCGCTGGCATAGCATAATTAAATTGTGGGTCTAGATTTTGAGGTGTTAAAAGTTTTATTATTGCTACGCGATCAATGTCTTGTTCTTGATGAGCTTGAGCTAACATTAATGGCGTTCTATTATATTTATCTGCAATATTTAGATTTAATCTATTATTGTGATTATTAGTTTGGTAGTTTAGAAGTGCTTCTACATGTGCAATATTATTTGAACAAATTGCACGATGCATAGGCGTATAATGGTCATTGCCATCTTGCGCATTTATACATGAGCCACGGTTTAATAGAAAACGAATAGCAGCTGAATTATCTCGGCTTGCATCACTTGACACAATATGCAATGCAGTTTCACCTTTGCTATTGTGGATATCTACTAATACACCTGACTTTATTAAAATACCAATTGCTGTAATTTGCACATTTCTTGCGGAACAATGAATTGGCGCATCGCCATTTTCATTGATCTCGTCTTTAAATTTAATAAGTTCTTCTATAGTAGCAATATCACCTTTTGATGCAGCATCATGTATTGCATGCGCTATAATAAAATTATGAATACTTAAAATAAAAACAAATAAAAAAATTAATCTTTTACCTTTTATTTGTAGCCTCGAAGAAGTATAATGCATAACAAAATTGTCCCGGTATAGTTTTTTATATTTTCTTAACATTTATTGCTCAATTAATGCTTGAGAATGTTCTTTTTGATCATCTTCTGACTCTGCTTCATGAAAAACAACTTGATGCGTATCAAATTCTTCTGATGAATTTGCTAAAACATTTAAGACAAATTGTTTTAAATCATCCAATTTTGCATATTTATTATCTACATCATGAGCTCTAACATCATGGATATCTTGTAGCAATTGCTTATGGCTTACATCTGCATGTTTTGTAAGTAAGTCGAAATATTCTGGTGCCTTAACTTCTGACAATAACATAGGAGTAAGAAACTCGTTATTTTTGACTAAAAGATGTTCCCCTGGATAACTTAATTTAGCTACAACCTCTTTGTTTTCATGTTCCAGAGCAACATGCAATGGTGTATTTCCTAAATTATCTTGCGCTGCTGGATCTGCTCCATGCTTAAGCAAAAGCTCCACTATATCTGCATCGCCCAATGCTGCAAATATATGCAAGCAATACCATCCATTATCATTAATTTCTTTTAAATTAGCGCCTGCTGAAATTATTTCTTTAATTTCTTCGCGAACAACCGGCAATTTAGATTTGACATATTGCTTAACATGGCCCACCAAAAGTGAATTTAATTTGCTCTTATCAATATAATTATATTTACCGACTTGAGTTCCATTAATCAATGCATGTGCCAGTGTATTATTTTTATGCATCACTTTAAAAAATTTTAAAGCATCTTGTAATAATCTTATAATGTCTTTAATTTTATTATTTTTTTTAGCATTTTTACTTTGTTCCATTTCTTGGTTAGCAAAAACAATTAACTCTTCAAAAATAACAGCATAGTTCATTATTGGTACTGACCTTAATTTGAAACAAAAGTATTTACAAACTTCAACATCACCCAAAGAAATGGCATAATTCAGTGGATGCAATTCAGTTGAATCAATATCTAGAAGTATTGCTTTTGGATTACGATCAGCTAATAATTTGATGATTTTAAAACTATTTTTATGAGAATTGTTTATAACAGCAACATGCAATGCACTCATTTCATTGCCATCGCGCATCGTTGCTAAAACTGGGAAATTATCAACCCATGCTTTTACTTCTTTATATTTACCGGCGATAATAGACATTATAAATGCTATGAAATAATTATTAAAACTTTCTTCTTCTGTTGTTTGAGAATCTTGGATATTATTTTTTAATAATTTAACTTGTTCATTGCTTAAATCTTCATGCTTAGATGATGAACTTGCAGCAACTGAACTCGCTGCAACAAAAGCAGATTGTGATTCTTCTGATGCATCTTGCAATGCTTTAAGTTCTCTTGCATGCTCCATAACAATAAGTTTATTATTAGTTTTTTCTGGCAATAAATCACGATCTGCGTCTTTTGATAACAAGTAATCTACTATTTCCATATCCTTTTTTTCAATTGCATAATAAAGTGCAGTTCTACCTGCTCCATTCGCTACGTTTATTTTTTCTTTTAATTCATCTTTATCAGCAATATTTTCTACTAATACCTGAACTATCTTTTTACATACTTCTATATTTTTAAATATTGATGCAAGGTGTACTGGGAAATTAACATCATTATCAGGTGTGTTTATAGCTTGCATTGTAACTAACGGCTCAATTTCTTCAAAAGATTTAAGCTTGCTAATTGCATCATGCAATCTTAAGTCTTTTTTAACTTGTAGTATTTGCTTTTTGGATTCGTCAGTTGCATCATATGCTTCAACAAGTTCAAAATCTTCTGGGCCTGAGTCATTATTTTCAAAGTCTTCAAAACTACTTTCTGAACCAGATAAGCTTACAGAGCTACTTACTGCTTTAAGCTTAGGAGCTTGTTTGCTCTTTTTACTTTTTGCTAATAATATTTTTGCTTTAGCCGCTAATTTTTTTTGCTTTTCTAACTTATGCTTACTTAATCCAGATTTAACTTTATCTACTTTTTCTATTGCTTCTTTTGCAAACTCTTCATCTGAATTCGATGAAACTTTTTGCGTCAAAACAGGATTAGACTTACTAACTTGCACTGCATGAACTTGAGCATTTGCAACTTCTTCAAGCTCAACTTGAGACATAACGATAGGCACAACCACTTCTGGCTCTGGTTTCACAGCTTTCTTTTTAGCGTTTCCTACTTTGGATTTTTTCTTTATAATTGGCGATTCTTTAGATTTCAGAGCTGATAATGGTGGATATTCTTCTTGTGATAATTCAACTTTGATCTCAGACTGATCGACAATCATATTTGGTTGAGCGTCTTCAACTGCTGGCGTAGCCACTAGTTGCTCTACCAGTTGTGCATTCTCTGGTTGAACTTGCTCTTGTTCTTTTTTTTCAGATAAATCTAACGCCACTTGTTCTTGTGCAACGACAGGAGCTTTTATCTTGCGACGATTTCTTTTAGGTGCTTTGTTTGCAAGATCTTGTCCATAATTCTGTATTGTTTGATAAGGCATAGGTGCCGGATAATACATAGGAGTATATGGCATTTCTGCTGAAGCCGGAAACATCGATGGATTAAATTGCATTGGCATTGCAACATGCCCAGACGCAAGCACAGAATCAATAATACTTATAATTGCAGATCTATCATAACCTTGTGAGTGAAATGCATGGGCTAACATTAATGCTGTTTGCCCAAATTTATTTTGAACAGTTAAATTTAAATGATTTTGAGGGTTACTTGTTCTAAAATTTAAAAAGGCGTTTACATGTGCACTATTATTAGCAGAAATGGCTCTATGCATTGCCGTAGAGTTATAAATACCATCTTGCGCATTTATAAATGCACCTCTATTTAATGCAAAATAAATAGCCTCTGAGTTGTCTTTTTTAACATCATCGGCAAATATATGTAATATTGTCTCACCATTTTTATTTAGACTATTTATTAATACGTCATTATGTAACAAAAAAGCAATTACGCTAATTTGTAAATTTTTTGCAGCACAATGAATTGGACAATCTCCATTCGCGTCAAATTCATCTTTAAACATATCAATTTCATCTTGCGTCAACAACTTAAGACTTTGCACGTCACCACGTGCTGCAGCTTCATGCATTGGATTGGCAAAGAGACTATATACTTGTAAACTCAGAATTAAAACAAGAAAATTAAATATTTTTTTCATTATTAAAAACGCCCTAGATAAATGTTAATATTCATAATTATTATCTAAGAGTAAATTATTTTAGCAGAAAAGTTAAGAAGAAAATGAAACCCCGCAACATTGCGGGGCATTAATTTTTTAACCTTTTAAATAGACAGCAACATCAGATTGCTTAACCCGTTTTTCTTCACCGGTCATCATATTTTTTACAGTAACCTCTAAATTTGCCTGTTCGTCTTCACCTAGGATTAAACAATGCTTAGCGCCTAGCTTATTTGCCTTACGCATTAAATTTTTAACTGATGTATCTTCTAATAATACGTCACAATTTAGACCTTTAGCATGTAGTTCGTTTGTTAATAACAAGGCTAAAATGTGTTGTTTAGTTGACAATGGTAAAATAACATTTAGCTCTGTTTGATGTGCAATAGGTAATTTATCTTTTATCAGCTCTAAGAGTAAAATTAATCTTTCAACACCTATAGCTGCGCCAATTGCAGGGTGGTCTTGTTTGTTTTCACTTATTTCACTAATTAATCTGTCGTATCTACCGCCACCGCAGAAAGCATTCTGTGCCCCTAAGTTATCACTGACGAATTCAAAAACTGTTTTATCGTAATAATCTAAGCCACGCACTAAAGTTGGCGCAAATGCATAAGAAACTGCAATTAACTCTAAAGTGGTTTTTAACGATTCCCATTCTGCCTGACAAGATGCACACAGTACATCTGTAGTCTTTGGAGCATCTTTATAAATCTCTTTACAAACTGGGTTCTTACAGTCAAAAATACGCAATGGGTTTTTATTTTTACGTTCACGACAAGTATCACAAATTTTATCGTCTACTGTTTTTAAAAATGCTTTTAAAACTTCGTTAAATTTTGCTCTATCGTCATAGCAACCCAAAAAGTTTAACAATATTGCATAATTATCTAACAAAAATTTCTTTTTGAACAATTGATCAAGCATTTTTATTAATAACGCATCCTGTGATATGGACTTCGCGCCAATAATTTCAATGCTTATTTGATGAAATTGTCTAAATCTACCTTTTTGTGGACGTTCGTAACGGAACATTGGTCCCATTACAAAAACTTTCCAAGGCAAATCTGTAATGCTATTTTCTATAAATGCACGTACTGTTGCAGCTGTAGCTTCTGGGCGCAAACAGATTTGTTCTTTTAGGCTATTTAATTCCTGAGACTCAGTCTTTGGCTGAATTATAAACATTTCTTTGCTGACAACATCAGTATGTTGCCCTAATGACCTTAAAAACAACTCAGTATGTTCTATAATTGGCGTAGCAATTTGTGTGTAATTATATTCTGCTAAATGTTTTTCTGTTTGATTTCTAATAAAATTAAATAATGTTAAATCTATAAAATCTTGCGTACCTTTAACTTTTTGAATCATAGTATTATGCCTTGATCTTCTAATTATTATTTGATTTAAAAAAATTAACAGTTACCACCACATTAACTTACAATAACTGCTAAATATAAACATATATTATTTATTTAGGTATATTGCCATTAAAAAAATCAATTGCTTGTTGATCGCCTTGTTCTAATGCAATTATTAATTTACATATAATTTTTCTACTTATTTTAGATATATCATGATGAATAACTTTAAACGAATTACATAATTTGTAATATCTTTTACAGTACCTAAATAATTTTATATATGGTATTAAATTTTTAGAATTATAAGCATTAAACCAAGCATCAATACTTCTATAAATTCTTCTTAGGGTAATACCTTGTAATTTTTGTTGTATTTTTTTAGAGATTTTATGATTTGATATTTGTAGTTCAATTACAAAATCATGAGGCATTAAACCATAATCAACTAATCGTACGTAAAGTTCTGAATAATTATTATTTTTTAATAAATATAATAACAAATCAGTAGCTTCAAGATGAGAATCCCGATCATGCAACATTTTAATTTCTTGAACATTTATATTGCAAATCTTACAATTTAAATTTTCTGATGCAGCAACAAACAAAGTGCTAGCAATACATAATAACAATATAATTATTTTCATTGTTTAATCTTCTTGTACTTCATTTTTTATAGGTCCTTCAGGAAGACCTCTAATGAATTGATAAATATATGGATTTGTAGATTCCCAAATTGTTTTAGAATCTCCAAAAAATTTAATCTGGCCGTCTTGAAGCAACGCCACATTGTCAGCAAATTTAAAAATTTCTATGTCATGAGAAATTACTACAGAAGTTAAATTTAATTTTTTTTGCATATCAAACATAAGCTCATGTATAATGCGCACCGTTATTGGATCTAACCCTGTTGTTGGCTCATCATATAAAATTATTTCTGGACTAGTGACCAATGTTCTTGCTAAACCTACTCGCTTTTTCATACCACCGGAAAGCTCTGATGGATATTTATAAAGAATATCTTGCTTTAAATTAACCAACGCAAGCTTTTCTTTTACAATACGCAATACGTTGTCGTGGGGGACTCCATTTTCTATTAATGTAATTCCCACATTTTCATAAACATTTAAAGAGTCTAATAATGCAGCAAACTGAAAGACATAACCAACTTTTCTGAAGACTTCTTCACATTTATGTTTATGCAATAAAGTTATATCTTTACCATCTATAATAATATTGCCCGATGTTGGTTTTATAAGACCGATTATCTGTTTTAAAAGAACAGATTTTCCTTCGCCAGATCTACCAATAATAACTGTCATCTGATGCGCAGGAATTACCAAGTCAACGCCCTTAGTGATCCACCTATTATTAAATTCTTTTTTTAATTTTTTTATTTCTATCATGATGGCCCAAACAAAATCACTGCTAAAAAATAGTTAGCTATAATTATTAAAATAGAGCTCACTACTACGCTTTGTGTAGTAGCAATTCCCACACCACGTGCACCATCTTTTGCAGTATAACCTTTATAAGAACCAACAGCTGTTAGAATAAATCCAAAAACACTAGCTTTTATTAATCCACCTATAATGTCTGAAAATTCCACAAGCGATTTTATACCTGAAGTATATTCTTCTGGATTTATACCCAATGTATACACAGAAACTAAATATCCACCTGCAACGCCAAACATCATAGAAAACAATGCTAAAAATGGCAAAATCACTGCACCCGCCAAAATGCGCGGCACAATTAAATATTGTTGTACATTAATGCATAGTGTTTTTAATGCATCAATTTGTTCCGTAATTTGCATTGTAGCAATTTCTGCTGCAATTGCAGAACCAGCTCTTCCTGCAACCATAAAACCTGTCAAAACTGGCCCAAGCTCACGAGCCATTGCCAAAGATACAACTGGTCCAATAAACTGTTCTCCACCAAATTGCTTAAAGCCTTTATAACTTTGAATAGTTAAAACTGCACCTGCAAAACAACCGGTTATTGCTGATATAGCAAATGAGTTAACACCTATTTTTTCCATATGAAAAAGAAATTTAGAAAATTTTAATTTTGTACCAAACAATGTTTTAAACATATCAAGTAAAAATAAACTAAAATCACCTACAATATCAAAGGCTTTGATTGCAGAGCTACCAATAAAATCTAATCCTACTAAGCCAAGGCTTGCAAGGACACGTAGCTTTACCACCAAAGCTGCTCCTTATTCTTGTTCTATAGGTTCTTGAGCATTATTAATTGGCATTGTTTGTTCTTGTGGAGCAAAACCTGTAACTTGGTGTTGTCTTGATTTTAAAAGTGCAATACCTAATGATCCAAAAATTAAAATTACGCCTAAAACCCAAGTGGTTTTTTGCATTATATCTTGACCACCACTGCTACCAAATAGCATCTGGCTTTGTCCACCCATTTGGCCTAGACCCATACTGCCTTTACCTTTTTGGATTAATATCATAAGAATTAAAAGGATGCATGAAGATGAGAACGCGAAAGAAATTAAACCGTTTAACATTTTTTCTCCGAGTGATTGCTTGCATGGTTCGAAACTCACCAAGTTAGCATTGTACTATTTTTTATCAGCTCGCCCTGAGTTTGTCGAAGGGTGAGAGCATCATATTAACTATCCACCTTAAGATAATACTATTTTTTTGAACTCTTGAAAACTAGTACTAGCTTTTCCTATCAAAAAACCATCAATTTTTGTAAATTGTTTCAATTTTTGAGCTAAATCCTGATTAACACTACCACCATACAAAATTTTGTACTTATTATCCATTAATTTATTAATAAAATTATAAATTTTATCTATATATTCTACTTCTGGCGTTAGACCTGTCCCTATCGCCCATATCGGTTCATATGCAATTATTATTTCTTTTGAAACCTTCTTCAAGACATTTAGTTGAGCAAGTAAAACCTCCTGAGTTTTACCAGTTAAATATTCTTGATGTGATTCACCAATACATAAAATTGGGACAATATTATTTTTAAATAATTGTTCAATCTTTTTTTCAAGATTTTCATTGGTTTCATTAAAGTATTGTCTGCGTTCACTATGGCCAACAAGGCAATATTTAATATCTAATTGGGCCAAAGATTCTGCAGATATTTCACCTGTATATGCACCAACACCAAAGTTTGAACAATTTTGCGCACCTAATTCTATTCCCTTAACTAAACCCATAGAAACAAATGAAGGACAGATTATAATTTTGTTATCTTGTGACAGTATCGCTAATTCTTTAACATTATTAGAGCACCATTTAATCTCTTCTTTAAAGGTTAAATAGCTTTTAAAATTAGCAACAAAGAAATATTGTTTTTTCATATTAATTATTTTAAGTTATTGAAGGTTTTTAACATGTTAACATATTTTAACGGGAGTTTATATGAAACTACTATATTTATTATTTTTATTTGTTTTTAATTCTTATACCCAAGTAGATCATCTAAAAGATGCAACTAAAGAATTTAAAAAAAAATTACAAAACTTAGCAAGCTATTATGAGCAAGGTGATTATGAAAAAGAATTACAAGCTATTTGTAAAAGCAGCCTGTCAAATTTATATAACCCAGACAACAATAGTGTAATAATTTTTGATATAGATGAAACGGCCTTAACAGATTATTATTTCTTTAAATCTCAAAACTTTGATTGGACCATAGAAGATGCTTTTCAATTTAGAAAATCTTCAACTTCAGCAGCCATAAAACCAGTCTTCGATTTTTATACTGCAGTTAGAAACTTAGGTTTTAAAGTAATTTTTATAACCTCACGCAGGTCAACTCTACAAGAAGCTACTGAAAAAAACCTCCAAAAAGAAGGCTATACAGATTACGAGCAGCTTATTCTATTACCTATAGAATTATTTAATGCGGGCGTAAAGCATGAAGAATGGAAAGCAGAAAAACGCGCTGAACTAGCTCAGAAATATAATATTGTAGCTTCTATAAGTGATAGCGACAAAGATTTTGAAGGTGGAAACACAGGATTTAAGATAAAATTGCCGAATTATTTATACTAATTCAAAAACACCATTTGTAACTTAATAAAATTTTATTTATACTAATAATATCAAATTTTAGTAATATAAGGGGATTTTATGAATAAAAATAAGTTTTCAGCTTTTTTTGCAGTTTTTATTATATTGGCATTGTTTAATATCAAAACTAACTGCACAGACCTGAATAAAGCTAAAAAATTCATTCAAAACAAACCTTATTATTCAGCATTAGTAGCTTATACAGCTTTCTGGTCTTTGGGCAAAAAAAATAACTCGAACGAATATAATGTAAGCCATTATGGAAATAAACATTTTGGTAAATTGTTGGGCTGGGCAGTCTATCTAGGAGTTATGGGATGCTCTGAGGAAGACTCAGGACTTGTAGGGCCAGCACTTTTAATACCAGGAAAAAATATTTTACAATATATGGGTTATTAAAATAATTCACTAAAAAAGGGACTTAGTATTTGATACTAAGTCCCTTTTTTAGTTTATATATTCTTATTTTAAATATTTCTTTAACAAATCTTGAATAACATTCGGGCTTCCTTTGCCTTTAGTGCGCTTCATAGCTTCACCTACAAAGAAACCAAATAGTCTTTCATTACCTGCCTTATATTTTTGAACCACATCAGGATTTTCATCAATTATCGCTTTAATTATTATCTCTAGTTCTTCTGATGAACCAATTTGTTCTAAGCCTTTTTCTTTTACTATATCTACTGGTTCTTTGCCGGTTTTTGCAACTTCTTCAAAAACCTCTCTTGCTGCATGGTTATTAATTTTTCCTGTTTCTAGAAGTGTAATTAGGCCTGCTAGTTTTTCAGGTGTTACTTTAAATTCTAACAAATTTTCTTTAGACTCTTTTAAGTATCCAAGCACATCACGCAAGATCCAATTTAATACCTGCTTGCTTGAGTTAATTTTGGCAGCCCTGTCATAGTAATTAGCAAGTTCAATGTCATTTACAATAATATCAGCTTCATACAAGCTAAGACCATTGTCGCTAACCAATCTTTTAACCTTTTGTTCTGGCAACTCAGGCAATTGTTCTTTCATTTGCTCAATCTTAGCCTTAGTTACTTCAATTAACGGCAAATCAGGGTCTGGGAAATATCTGTAATCAGCAGCTTCTTCTTTTGAGCGCATTATTATAGTTTTTCTATTTTTTTCATCCCATAGGCGGGTTTGCTGAACAATCATGCCACCTTCTTCTAGCGTGGTTATTTGACGTTCAATTTCATATTCTATGGCATCACCAATGAACTTAAATGAGTTAATATTCTTTAATTCACATCTGGTGCCAAGCTCTTTTGCTGTTTTTTTGCGCACAGAAATATTAGTATCGGCTCTAAATGCTCCATCTTCCATGTTACCGGAGCAAATACCTAAATACATCATGATAGATCTAAGGTTTTTTAAATATTCTTTTGCTTCATAGGCACTAGAGATATCAGGGTAAGTTACGGTTTCTAATAGTGGGGTTCCTGCTCTATTTAAATCAACAAAGCTTTCATTAGAAAATGGGGAATGAATATTTTTACCTGCATCTTCTTCTATATGAATTCTGATTAGTCTAATAGCTTTGGTAGAACCATCTTCTAAACGTATATTAACCTTACCTTCTGTACAAATTGGCTCCGTATGCTGGGTAATTTGATAACCCTTTGGCAAATCTGGATAAAAATAATGCTTTCTTGCAAAGATAGAAACTGGAGTTATTTCTGATTGGGTTCCCAAGCCTGCTAAAATAGCAGAATTAACTACTTGTTCATTTAAAACAGGTAATACACCTGGATAACCAGCACAAATAGGGCAAATATTAGTATTTGGTTGCTGTGCTACTTCATTTGCACAAGTGCAAAAAATCTTTGTTTTAGTATTTAATTGAACATGAACTTCTATACCTATATTTACTTCATATTCAGGGTATTGTTGCAAGATAGAAATGTTTGACACTTTTGTACTCCAGAAATGTTAAAAACTTGTCGATTAATCTAATATATCAGAAATTTAACGATCATAAAATTTAAATTATTAAGTTTCAGATGGAATTTAACCCAAAATCTCACTTGAAATTTGTTTTAAATCTGTTAAACTTTAAATAGATTAATAAATTGGAAGGTTAAAAATGATAAAAAAACTATTATTATCGCTTTTTATATTCGCCAGCTGCTTTGGTGCAGAAAAAGACCCATTTGCAGGTTTAAACACTGCATTAGGGGATGTACATAAAGAGATTGACCAAATTAATACCCAAAAAAGCAGGGGTCGTGTTTTTATTCCTAATTCTTCAGACACACCAAAAGATAATGAACTTGTAATAAAAGGAATGGACAAGGTCTTAAAGAGTTGGAAAAAAGAATGGAAATCTAATGCCAATGGCATGGTTTTACTAATTACATCAGCTATTTTTACTATTATTTCAGCACGTGCATTTTTGATAAAAAAGACGCCTATGCGTAGCAAGTTCTTATTTGCTTCATTAGTCTCACTGGCGGGCAATCCAATATTAACATATATTTATAATAAAAAATATGGTGGAGTCAGCTTGATCTCTATACTAGTTGCATGCTTTCATAAAGAAGTATCTAGAACTGTTTTAAGTAAGGAAATATTTAATCTAATTTACAACTATAAGAAGGTATAAAATATGTATAAAAAAATTATCGTATTAATATTATTATTTTTAAATTATAGTTTGCATTCCCTAGAACATATGTTACCTCAAAGCTTTCTAAATCTAGCTGAAGGTAATCCAGTAGCTAATAGCTCAGACACAAAAATATTAATTCCTGCAAACTTAGGGGCTTTACCTGGAATTCTTGAGAAATTCCCTGCCGATTGTACTGAAGGTAGTCTAAAAGTTGCTGCACACGTTGCTAAGCTCACTTCTGCTTTATTAACAGGGACAGATCAAATATTTGATAACAGTTCTCAAAAATTATTAACTCGTGGGGAAATTACAGCTCAAAATGTGTCAAATATTTTTAGTAACACATTTACACAGACATTAATCGATGTAAGAAATATATCTGTATTAACTGCAATATTTGGCTTTGCAATCTATAAAGGTTATGAAATATTCGACACCAACCCAGTTAAGGCAATGTCTTATATAACATTCGGTTTTATAGGTTTCCTCTTTACACTAAAAATAGCAAAACAGCTTGAAATAGCTGGTGATGCAACACTTAAATTTTTAACAAACAATCTTACAGAAGAAAAACTATCAAAATCAATTTCAAAAATTCTTAGAAGAAAAAAACAAAAAACAGAGTGGGAAAAATTTAAAGAAGGATTGCAAAATCAAACCCAAGTTTATATTGATGCAAGACAACAAATAGCACAAAACAATCCAAGATCAGCTGAATTATTCATTGAATCACAGTCAAGATAATTACCTAGAAGTTCAATAGCCAAAACTATTGAACTTCCATTTTATATTCACTCAATTCAAGATCATTCTTAGAATTAAGAGTAATTTTTCCGCCATATAGTTTTTCTAATTCTAGTATTGAATTGAATTCAATATGAGAAAGAAATTGGAAAATTGCAGGATTTACAATTAAAGCTACATTTTTAGATTTTGCAGATTTAAATTCATCTTTAAACTTAATTAATATCGCATAAGCAATAGTGCGTACCGTTTTAACAACACCAAGACCACAACATGTATAACAAGTATCCATGAGCTGTTGAATTAGCGTCTTACCTGAACGCTTTCTTGTCATCTGCAATAACCCAAATTCAGATACTTTAAGAACAACCGATTGAAACTTATCCTGTTCTTTAAGGGTTTGTTCAAAGAAAGTGAAAAGTTTTTGTCTATTGGCAGGTGTTGCCATATCAATAAAATCTATAACTATTAAACCACCAATATTGCGAAGTCTTAGTTGTCTTACAATCTCTTCTGAAGCTTCTAGATTAGTCTGTAGAATAGTATCTTCTAAATTACTTTTACCAATAAACTTACCAGTGTTAACATCAATAACAGTCATAGCTTCTGTAGATTCAACTATTATTGAACTACCAGATTTTAATGATACTTTTTTGTGCAATGCGCCTTCTATCTGCTTTTCTACATCATAGTATTCAAATAAACTTGGTGGACTTTCCCAAAATCTTATTTTATGACTATAATTTGGTGCTATACCTTGTACAAATTTATAAACCTTATGTTGTAAATCTCTATCATCAATTAAAACTTCTTCAATATCATCATCTAAGTTATCTCTAACTATCTGTAATGATAGCGGGATATCTTCATACACTTTTTCTGTATTTTTTGCTTTATTGTATTTTTCTAAAATTGAGTTCCATGTACCTACTAAAAAAGCTACATCTTTTGATATTTCTTTTTCACTCATTTTATCTGATGATGTTCTTATAATTGCGCCCATGCCTTCTGGCAATAAACTTTTTACTAAGTCTTTAAGTCTTTGTTTTTCATCTTTATCTTCAATTTTCTTAGAAATACCTACTCTTGGTATATTTGGCATCAAAACTATGAATCTGCCTGGTAAAGTAAAACAGGTAGTTAGCTTAGCCCCTTTTTCATAAATAGGCTCTTTGCTTACCTGAACTAAAACTGGCTCGCCTTCTTTAAAAATTTTACCAATATCTAAAGGAGTATGTCTTTTAATTTCTTTAACTTCTGAATCTTCTAGTTGCACTGTATCTAACATTCTAGAAACAGCCAAATCTCTATCTATTTCTGTTATATGTAAAAAACCTGATCGTTCTTGGCCTATATCTACAAAAGCTGTTTGTATACCTGGTAAAACCTTAGTCACTACACCTTTAAAAAAACAACGTTCTAATATTTTTACTGAATGTGAAGAAAAAAACACATTAAGTAATTTATTATTTCTTAGAATTGCTGCCCTTGTTTCCCACGGATTCTTATTAATAAGAATCTTTTTCATAAACTTTGACATAAACACTCCGCTTTTAACATTTTTTTAAATTTTATTTTTCAAAATTAATTTTTTATATATCTATAGTATAGCTCATTAATTAGATTGATTAATAGAAAATAGTAATATTAGCTGGAAAACATGAAAAAAATGTGGTAAAAGTGTATAGATTCTTTTAAAAAGTTAAATTTAAACATCATAGAGGAGCTAGGGTGAAAAAAGTTTTTGCACTAATATTACTAATTAGTATTACAATTCCTGCTTGTTTTAAGAAAAAATGTGGTACAACTACATCTAAAAAAACAACATATGCTAATAAAAAAAATGGACAACTATTTAGCGAAGATGCTGAAGAATTTGTATTAGAAGACGATTCTAATGTAAATGTCTTTGAATCTGACAATTCAGGCTCAGATGATGAAATTTCTTTAGACAGCTTACAAGAAAGACCACAAGAACGCGGCAAAACAATACAATTTGACTATAACAGTTCAAAAATTAGACCAGAACAAAAGGCTAAAATAAACGAAAATTCTAAGTTGGTTAAAGATAAGTTAAGAAATAATAAAAATTCAAAAGTAGTTTGCAAAGGACATTCTTGCAAAATTGCAAAGAATAAAGAATATAATTACACATTATCACAAGAACGTGCTCATAGAATAGCAAAAAACTATGAAAATGCAGGCGTTCCAGCAAATCAAGTAAAAGCTGTAGGTTTTGGAGATTCTAATCGCGTTACTGATGCTGAAGGCATTGAAGGCCAAGCACCTAATAGACGTGTCGAAACCGAAATTTTGAGTGATTAAAAAAGATTAAACTTACAATTGGGGCTAGTAATGCTAGCCCCAATTATATTATTTTACTTAGCTAAGGTAACAGTTGCCTTACCTGTTTTTACACAGTTATCGTACTCAGCGTTAGTTAAACCGCCTTTTTCATTATGTTTACCTGTAGCTTTAACACCTACTACTGTGTGGATATGTTTTGAGAAATCAGAACATACTTTTTTGTGACCTTTAGCAGACACAGACGCTACAGACAATAGAACTAAACCTGTAAATAATAACTTTTTCATAAAAACCTCCTTTTTTATACTAATATTTCACATTGAAATATCTCAGTTTCTAGAATAACAAATTTAAATATTAAAAATCAACAGTCTGAATTAATAGTATGTCTTAATGTGAGGTTTTACTTGTTGTAACAATAGGCGCCACAGCATCAGTGTGTGCTGCATGAGATGCATAGACCGAACGTACTGGAGTAACTTTTGCAGTACCTTTTTTAGTAAACAATGATGCAGTTTCTCCTGGTTTTGCGTTTACTAAGACAGATGATACTAAGCTTAAAATAAACAATACTAATTTCTTCATAAAATCTCCTAATTCGTTATTAAAGTCATATTTCACCCTGAAATATATATGCCTCTAGAATAACAAATTTAAATACTAAAAATCAACAGTTTGAATTATTTACTTGGTGGGTACTTTTTTTGGTACACAAAAATGATCGTTATTTTTACAACTTGAAGTCTGTTTATTATATTCACCACAAAGACATTCATATCCCTTGCCAAAATGTGCATTACAATCATCATTAGTTAAACATCTAAATTTACATTGACCTTTATGACAAAGAAAATATGGCCCAACTTTTTGAGCACATTCTTTAGCTAATCTACATGTAGCTGCTGGTAAAATAGTATTACATTCACATGTTGTCCAACAGTCTGAACCATAACCTGTTATTTCCCGTAAATTTGAATTTACTGCACCTAAAGCTGGAATTTCTAATGGTGAAGCACCTACTGAATAACAACATTGTCGTCCTGGATGTGATTCTCTGTTTCTGCAATAGTTCCAACCTTCTTTTACAAATAGCTTGGGCCCAACTCCATGCAATCCTGATGAAATACTAACGATCGTTACGATCATACTTAGCAATGCATTCTTCATGAATCACCCTTCCCTTTAACCTTTGTAATTTTTAGCTGTGAACAAAAACCATTTTGACAACCATATTCAGCACCAAATTTTTTAACACATTCGATATCTTTTGCACAAGGCAGCTGGCATTTTTTATTTCCCTTTTTATCACGGCAAATAAAACCTTTACCTTGAGTTTTGCAATCCTGATTATTTATACATTTTTTTTCTGGTACCTTACAAACACAATTTAAGTCACACTGAGAACCAAAGCCACGATCTATAACATTAATTTTTCCACTTTTACTTGCTAATATTTTTGGCGCAGTTATAAGTTCTTCACTTACATATTTGCAACATTGCCTTCCTGGGTGATTTACTCTATCCCTGCACCAAAAAGTTCCATCTGGGCTCTTTGAGAATTTCTTTGATCCAAAGGGCTTTGTTTGAAAATATAGGAATAAAATCGCTAACAATATTAATAACTTCTTCATAACAACCTCATATTTAATATCTAATCACAGGTTAACAAATCCAGAGATTAAATATCAACCATTTGTAAATAAATAAAAACACTCCCTTTTTTTAAAGCAAATTTTATCAAAGAGACTAGTTTCAAATTGAAAAAAGCGTTGATTTTTCATAATCAACTGGGTTATACTTAAAAAATCATGAATTTTTAATATTTGAGGAGAATAAATTGTTTAAAATAATAGTTATGTTTCTTACGATATGCCTAAATGGCAACTTGGTTGCTTATGCACAAAGACAAAATAATAATGCAGAACATGATGCAATTGCTCAGCCAGCTGAAAATATTGATGAATTAATAGATTTTGCTAATAATATGTATATGGTAAACCGTGATTTTGTTAGAACACGTCAAATATTATTGCCACTGCTTGATTTAGATCCTACACAAGAACAAGTGACACATATACATTCTATACTCGCAGATACATATTATGATGAAGGTAGTTTTCAAGAAGCAAACGAACAATACGATCCTGAAGGTTCAATATGGAATATCTGGGTTAATTATTATTTAGGCGAATTAGATTTTCATCATCTAGACTATCAAACAGCAAAAGCCTTTTATCAACAGGCGGCAAACTCAAGTTCTATTATTAGATTTGCTGCACAAGAGAGAATTAATGAAATTGACCAAATTCTTGCAATTCAACAGTCATGAAACTTTGTGTAAAACTTTTATAGACAAGTAAATAGACTTAAACTCTAAATCCTAGATTAGAATAGTAATTTATTTTCCGACGCAGAATTCTTTAAAAATTGTATCCATACTTTTTTCACTAATAGTCTTACCTGTAAGTTCTGAAATACTTGCAAGCGCTTCATTTATGTGAATTGAAAGCAGTTCGTATTCTATTTGATTTGTAAACATTTCTTGAATTGTGAAAAGCGAACGTTCAAATTCGAGCAATAAATTAAATTGTCTTTGATTTAATAAAAATGGCGAGTTGTTGCTGCCAAATAAATTTGTTATTTTTTGTGCTATTTTTTCTTCTAGCACATTTATGTTTGTTTTTGTTTTGGAGGAGATTTGGACTGACCCTTCAAGTTCGCTCTTAAACTCGCTTCCTTCAGGGCGAAGGGTGCAAGAGGAAAATTTATTTATCAAATCGCTTTTGTTAATAACAGTAATTACTTTGTCAGGATAGTCAAAAAGAATTTTTGAATATATCTCAACTTCTTGAGAAGTAACTTCACGAGAACCATCAATCACTAATAAAATAATATCAGCAGTAGCAGCTTCATCTAATGAACGCTTAATGCCCTGTTGTTCAATAACGTCTTGCGTTTGTCGCAAACCAGCAGTGTCCACTAATGTCATATAATAATCAGAAGTAAAAACACCCGCTTCAATAGAATCACGCGTGGTGCCGGCAATGCTACTTACAATTGCACGCTCTTTGCTTAACAACGCATTAAATAAAGAAGATTTGCCCGCATTGACAGAGCCAATTAAAGCAATTCGTATCCCCTCTTTTATTTGTTGTCTTTTATTAAAAGTTTTTTTGAGCGCAGTTATATCTTGTAAAATATGAGATAGTTCATCTTTTATTTGCAATTCAAATTCGATTTCATCGTCCAAAAATTCAAAACTAGCATTACATAATGCTAAGCAATGCATTAATTTTATTTCTATTTTTTGAATGAAATTAGAAAAACTACCTTCTAAATTTGAAAGAGATTTTTTTAAAGCTTCCTGTGTATGTGCATTTAAAAGTTCATTTATGGCTTCTGCTTCTATAAGATCAATTTTACCATTTAAAAATGATCGTTTTGCAAATTCGCCTGGCTGCGCTAATCGAGCGCCATTTTCTATAGATAATGATATAATTTTTTCAATAATAAATGGATTATTATGACATGTTATTTCTATAACATTTTCGCCAGTAAAAGTTCGAGGACCTCTCATTACTATAAACATTACTTGATCAACTACTTCATTATTTAAATCTAAAATTTGACCATAATGAATAGTATGCGATTGCACATCACTGATTTTTTCTTTTGAAGCTAATTGACTAAATTTATTAGCAACTTCAAAAGCTTGCAGGCCAGAAATGCGCAACAAAGCAATTGCACCACTGCCTTTTGGAGTGCATTGAGCAATTATTGTATCATAACCTATCATACTTATTTTGGCTTTATGTTGTCGTCCTTGTCCGTCTTGACGAAGTCAGGTTTTTTTACAAATTTTTGTGGAGGTCTAGCCGGATTTCTGTTTGGATTATTCGGGTTATTGTTAGGATTACTTGGCTTATTAGGATTGTTGTTTGGGTTATTATTGGGTCTAGGAGGGTTATTATTAAATGGACGTGGATTTGGTCTAGTATCTATTCTTTGCCCATCAGCTCTCTGATTATTTTGATTATTTGGCCTTGGTCTATATTGAGATTTTTCTTTTACTTCTTCTTGAAAGAAAATAGCAACTTTTGCTGCAACTTTTGTAAATCCAAAGAAATTTTTTTTAGCTTCTTGAAATATCTTTACTGTGAACTCTTTTGGCTTACCAGCTTTTAACCATCCTGTTTCTATTGCTTTAGATATCGATGAGCCTTCTTCTATAATAGATTTCATTTTTTAATTAACCTTTCTGGCATAAATAATAGTGTCTTGTTTGATTTGCATTTGTATTTATAGGTTTAACAGAGTTTGCATAAAAAAACTAGGTGTTTTAAAAATTATCTCTAACGACAGCTTAAAATTCAAATTTTTGATTTTATTGGAGAAGAATGATTTCTATATTCTTACCTTTTTTATAGCTTTTTGCTATTTAGTCTTACAAGCCATGCGTAGTAAGACTAAGAAAAGGATGGAGCGGGAAACGGGATTCGAACCCGCGACCTTTGCCTTGGCAAGGCAACGCTCTACCAGCTGAGCTATTCCCGCATAAAATATATGTTATAATTTATCAAAACTGCATGTAATGTCAATTCTTAAATATTTAATCTAATATTTGTTGCCTACAAAGAGGAAAAATGTAAGAATTAGTTGGGTAAATTTTTATTCAATTAAACCTACTGGTCGCGAGATAAATCATGATTAGCTACTTAAAAGGGACGCTTATTGGAAATAAAAATCCATTAACTTTATTAATAAATCCAGGAATGGGATTTGAAATAAATGTTCCAAACGCCAATTTATTACCACATAATAATGAGGTTGGGTTTTATACACATTTACATTGGAATCCAGAACAAGGACCAACTTTATTTGGTTTTTTAACAGAAGCTGAAAAACAGCTTTTTATGTTAGCAATTAGCTGTTCAGGTGTAGGACCTAAACTAGGTTTAACAATATTATCAGAACTCCAGCCTCAGGTATTTATTCGTATAATAAATGAACAAGATCATAAAGGTTTAAGTGCTGTTCATGGCATTGGTGCCAAAAAGGCCGAACAAATTATTATGCAATTAAAACACAAAATATCTGGTCTAATGGATACCGAATTTGAAAACTTAGAAAATAAGCATTTAAAAAATATTAATGATGTTCTTAATTCATTAAACTATAATCGCACAGAGATTACACATACATTAGATTTTTTAAGAAAGAACCATACTCAACCCGATATTACTTTTGATCAAATGTTACGACATGCTTTATCATTTTTATCAAAAAGACCATAATTTAAGGAACTAACATGTTAATTGAATGCTTTACCAATTATTGCATCATTATAAATTCTTTTTTTGCATTTCCGGCTACAATTATTTTTTTATCTACTGCAGTTTTTTTTACAATAAGAACAGGTTTTTTACAAATATTTGGTTTTAAAAAATTCTTGTCTCTAATTTTTTACAAGCATGCACAATTAAAAGATACGAACATAAAAGCTATAAATCCATTTCATGCACTTTTTACTGCAATGGCCGCAACTATAGGTATTGGCAATATAGTTGGACCCACAATGGCAATAGCAACAGGTGGGCCTGGCGCATTATTTTGGTTATTACTTTATAATATTTTAGGGGCTGCAATAAAATTTGCTGAAGTAACTTTTTCTTTACAAACACGTAGAGAAACTGAAAATGGTGATATAATCGGTGGCCCAACAGAATATCTTAAATTGGTACACCCCTGGCTTGCAAAATGGTATGGTTTAGTAACAATTTTACTTTTTGCAGGTTGGTCAGGGCTACAATCTAATACTTTGGCAAAAATTTTAGAACAAGAATCTATAGCAGATTGGGTAACAGGCTTAGGACTAGTAATAATACTTTTATTAATATTATTTGGTGGTGCAAAACGCGTCGGATCATGGGCAAGTAAATTAGTCCCATTAATGTTCATACTTTATGTATCACTTTCATTTTTTATTTTATTTAAAGATTTAACTGCTCTTAAAGCTGCATTTATTTTAATTTTTAATAATATCTTTAGTCCTGCAGCAGCTGTTGGTGGATTTTTAGGCGCTACCATATTTCAAGCAATACGTTGGGGAACATATAGAGCAATTTATATAACTGAATCAGGTACAGGAACGTCAGGTTTCGCACATGCTTTAGCTGATACCAAAGTTCCGACAGATCAAGGAATACTTGCTATGTTTGGTTCATTTGCAGAAACTTTTTTATGCTTACTTTCCGGATTAAGTATATTGGTCACGGGAGTATGGACAACTGTTGATGCAAATTCTTGGAACAATACATTAATTTACCAAGCATTTAAATTAAATGTTCCATTAATTGGAAAATATATATTAATTTTAATTATAGGACTTTTTGCATTCACTACTGCATTAGGTGATTGTTTTAATGGTGGACAAAGTCTTGCATCTTTTACAAAACATCGTGGAATAAATTATTATTATATTTTTGCAGTATGCATTACCTTTTTAGGTGCTATAAGTGATGTACGTTTAATATGGGAAATCATGGATATATTTCTTGCTTTAGTTGCAATACCAAACCTAATTGGTCTTATAATATTAGCATTTAAATATCCACATGTATTAAAGATTAAAAAAGAAAGAGATAGTAATGGAAATCACTAATATTCAGGCAAAAGAAATTATAGATTCACGCGGCATTCCAACAATAAGTTGTGCTATTACATTAGATGATAATTCATATGTTGAAGCATCTGTACCTTCAGGTACATCAACAGGTAAATATGAGGCTATAGAAAAACGAGATGGCGGTTCTAGATTAGAAGGTCAGGGTGTATTAAAAGCTGTTGATATAATTAACAATATAATAGGCCCGAATTTTATTGGCAAAGAACCTAATGCTGTACAAATGGATTTAGAAATGATGCAAATGGACAGTACTTTAGAAAAAGCTGAATTAGGTGCAAATAGTACACTTGCAGTTAGTATGGCACTATATAGAGCACATGCGCAATTACTAGAAATTGATCTATATAATTTTATAGCAATGGTATCAGGCGCTAGCACTGTTTCTCTTCCAATACCCATGATAAATTTAATAAATGGTGGGGCGCATGCTGACAATAATTTGGATATTCAAGAATATTTACTAATACCTTATGCTGCACAAAATGTAAAAACATCTATTGAATCTTCTTTAGAAGTTTTTTATAAACTAAAAAACTTATTAAAATCTAATTGCAAATCAACAGTATTTGGCTTAGAAGGCGGCTTTGCCGCTAACTTTGAAAATAATACAGAACCATTCGATTTTATATTACAAGCAATTGAAGGCGCTGGTTTTGAACCGGAAAAATTCTTGTTGGGAATTGATGTTGCAGCCTCTCAGTTTTATGACCCAAAAAAAGAATTATATTTGATAAATTCCGAATACAAGAACGCTGATGAAATGATTGAATGGTACGCAACATTACTAAAACAATATAATTTATATTCTTTAGAAGATGGCTTACAACAAGACGATCTTGCTGGTTGGATTAAGTTAACAAAAACTTTTGGCAACAAAATGTGTATAGTTGCTGATGATATTTTTGCAACCAACCCTGCCCGCATTGCAAAAGGTTTAGAATATAATATTGGCAATTCTGTAATTATTAAACCAAATCAAATTGGTACCATTACTGAAACCTTACAAGCTATACAACTTTGCAAAGAAAGTGGACTTTCTACTATTGCATCACATAGATCCGGTGAAACTAATGATACATTTATTGTTGACTTAGCTGTTGGAGCGAGCACAAATTACATCAAATGCGGTGGTTTATCTCGTGGTGAACGTGTAGAAAAATATAATAGATTGTTAGAAATTGAAGCTGAGCTTAATGGATTGGTAATGAGCGAATAAGTAATTAAATATACAGGTGGGTGCACAACACGCACATCCACCTGTATTCCATTTTAATTCTTATATTAGATTGTTTACAATTTATTTTATATAACTAAACAATTTAAATATTAATAAAGGATAATTATGATGCTAGCAATGATAATAATTTTATTATTGAATGTAATTTCTAATCAAGCAACTACGCTGATAATCAAGAATGAATCTCAGTTTTCAAATATTACAATAGCGTCATATTATAAAAAAATTTGTGGCAAAGGCAACGCTAATATTTTACAACTTAATGAAACTTATAATATTCCTGATAACAAGAAAATAGTTTTACAATTTTCTATAAACGACTTTGAATTTTATTATGAAACTAAAAAAACTTTAAACTACGTTTTTAACATAAAAGACGATGGAATTTATTTAGATGATTCTTGGGGAGATGGATTACTGCAAGACGGCTTACTTTTATCAAGCGAGCCGGCAAAAATTTTTAGTTTTGAATAATTAATTTTTTTTACTATCTTTTAATAATGCTAAACTATCATCGTCTAGCAAGTTTTGTTTAATTTTATCAATTTTATTTCCCAAATTAGGATCTTGAGAATTTATTTCTTTTTCTCCAATAAAATTATCTATTTTATTATTAATTTCATTATAACCAGTCGGTAAAAAGAATTTGGTAATCGGATCTTTTAATCGAGTGAAATTACTACCCAATAAACATTCTTCACTGAAATTAAGATTGTGTCGCAATGTGTTAATTTTATTTTCTGTATAAGCATTATAACCACCATGCATTTTTGGTCTTATAATTGTAGGTAAAATAAAAATATAAATTGGATTCTTTTCTTTATTATATTGTACGTTTCTAAAGAAGGTGCCGAGTATGGGAATTTTAGATAAAATCGGGGTTTCATAAACTGTAATAGAATCTGTTAATGTCATCAAGCCACCTATTACCAGAACTTCTTTATTATTTACAGATGTTTTCACAGATAATTCTCTTTTATTAACCTGATCAGGAATTACTGTATCAAAAACATTTGCACTTACTTTGACATCCATAGTAATAGTTTCAGTTTTACTAATTGTGGGTAAAATATCAATAGATATTGTAGCTTTAATTGGTTTATTAACAATTCTGAAAGAACCTGCCATTTGGGCTTGTGCTTCACCTGGGAAGAATCTTTCAACTGTTGATGACAAGGTAGCTTTTTGACCATTTTTAATATAAGAATATGCATGATACATAATTTGCGAATCTTTTCTACGATCTAACCCTGCAAGAAAATAAGCAACTCCATTTGAATCTTGGTATGATGCCATAAAAGAACCTAATGCTAAATTTGTGGCCAAATTACTTATTGCGGAAGCACCTGAAGATTCATTTTGAACGGGCGCCAATAAATCTGCAGCAAGTCCCCTTACGCTATTAATTGTTCCATCACTATTAAAATTTAAAACAGGTGCTGCAACTGTACTATTTGTTCTCTCAATTGTACTAGGAGCCATTGCATTTTGGTAATTCAAAGTTTGTGGCTCACCCGCACTATTATTAATATTACGTGTTTGTGCACCTAAATTTTTGTTAAAATTTAAATTCAATTCAACAATGAGTATATCTACTGCAACCTGTAATGGCTGAGTATCTAATTGATCTATTAAATTTTTAAGCTCTAACCAATCTTTATCGCGTGCCGAAACTATTAATGAATTGGATCCGGAAGCAAGTTGTTGTTTATTGTTGGAAGTTGCATCTTCACCTGGAATTGGATCGGTTCCTGTATTTGCAGTTGGATCACCTGATTCAGTAGGCTTTAATGCATCTGTAGTTACTTGTTGCTCTGTGATTATTATTGAATTTGCTAATTCATCTTTTACTTGCGCTTGTGCGAATGGCAATTTTCCTTTTACTAAATTTTGAATCACCGGTGCTATATCATTAGAATCTATATAATCTAATGCCCTTACATGAATTGTTGATTTAGCAGAATCTATAGGCCTATCTAAATATTTTACAATTAAATTTTTTACGTTATTCACTGAATTTTTTGGACCTAATATTGCAACCGAATTTATTCTATCTATTGGTAATACTTTTAAATTTTCTGAAAAATATAAACCGGGGTTTTGCTTTTGGGGGAAAAAACCAAATTTTTGTTCTTTTGGTGATGAAGCCAATTGAGCAACTATTTTTGAAATATAATCTGGTTTAGTATGTAATAATGGTATAACTTCTATTACTTCTCTTATTCCTGTTTTATCTAGTTCTGTTATTATGTTCATTACTGCTTTTATATCCGCCGATCTATTAGTAATTAACAAACTATTTGTAGCTGGATCTAAAAGGTAATTACCTTCTGTACCTGAGATTAACATTTCCTTTAACATCTGGTCTAAATTTGTAAATATTGTACTTCCGGCTGCGATTGTTAAATTTTCAAAATTATATAAATATCTTATTTTTTGACTTGAATCCGACAACTTATCAGGATCTGTATTTACATATACTTCAAATGGTTCTTTTAGGGAATCAGTATTTTTAACGACTTGATATATACCATTTTTTAAAACACCATTATAACCAGCAATATCTAATATTGTTAAAATAAAATTCCAAGCTTCATTTACTGTAATTGCATGTTTATTGGAATAAGTTAATTTGACTGAAAATTTTTCATCTTGCGGAAACATTATATTAATATCTTTTAATGCCGCAATTTTATTGGCTATAATTATTAAGTCTTCACTTTTATAATCTAATAATATTTTTTTTTGTTTACACGTATCAAGCAAGCCCATACTTGCTGGGCTTGCTTGAATATTTATGTTGCATAAAAACAAAACTAATAATAACCAGATCATTTTTAAGCTGCTTTTTCAGGAGTATTTTGTGCAGTTCCCGCCTTATCTAAAGGCGACGCGTGGGTATTATCAGTCGCAAATGTATCTATCTTATAATTAAACTCATTATAACCTGTAGGCAAGAAAAACTTAGTAATTGGATCTTTTAATCTTTCAAAGTTTGTACCCAGTAAAGCTTGCTCACATTCTCTTAAAGTATTTTTAAGTACATTAACTTTATCTTTAGAAAAATCAGAAATCCCCCCACCACGCTTAGGTCTAATAATTGTAGGAGAAATAAATGTATATAAAACTGTTTTTTCTTTAAAACTTACTCTGCGTTTAAATAACCAACCAATAAGTGGAATACGTTCGAACAATGGGAGCTTTGATTCACTTTGTCTATCATCATCAGTTAACATACCACCAAATGCAAATACCTCTTTATCTTTTAAGTATACATTCGATCTAAATTCACGTTTTACAATTGTATTTTGTATTAATTCCTGAAAAGCGTTTATTTTTACTGATAGCTCTAAACTTACAGTATCTGCGTCACTAATTCTTGGCTTTATATCGATTACTAAACCTTCAGATATTGGTTGTTGTTTTACAACAACTGCTGCTGCAGATGCTACTGAAACAGGACCTGTGAAGAATTGTAATTGTTCATTTGTGATTGTTGCTTGCACATTATTTTTAACAATAATATATGGGTTAGATAATACTTTATTGTGCACAATATTATTTAATTGATGATACACATAAGCTATCCCATTGCCATCTGCCACAGATGCCCAAAAAGTACCTGGTTGATCCAATGCAGGGTCAACAAAATTGACTGGTGGCGGTTCTGAATTAGCAAAAACTATACCTGCAGGAGACGGTTCTAATAAATCTGCAGCTAAACCTTGTGCAAAATTAGGAGTTCCATCAGCATTGTAATTTAAAAATGGACTCTCTAAATTACCCAATTGGAAGTTGAAGTTTTGTGGTTGCCCATTGTTAACTATATTTCTTAACTGTGATCCAACATCTTTATTATCTTGAAGATCTAATTGCACTATTAGAATTTCTACTGCCACTTGCATTTGAGGTACATCTAATTGATCTATTAATTTTTTTATTTCTCGCCAATCTTGTTCGCGAGCTGCAACTATTAAAGAGTTCGAACCCGTAGACAAAGTAACAGCCTGGTCGGTTTGTGGTTGATCTGCACCTGTGGTAGCAGACGGTTCACCTGAGACTGTAGGTTTTAAACCTTCGGTTGTGACTTGTTGTTCTGCTATTATTATTGCGCTTGATAACTCATCTTTTGATTCTGCTTGAGCTCCCGCAGATTTTGCTTTTATTATATTTTGAATAATTGGTGCAATATCAGTTGCATCTATATATTCAAGGGGCCTTACATGAATTACTGATTTGGCTGATTCTATTGGTTTATCTAAATGCTTTACTATAAATTTTTTCACACGTTGTACTGAATCATTTGGACCTAAAATTGCTACTGCATTTATTCTGTCTATGCCGACCACTTTAGTATTTTCTGAAAAATATAAACCAGCTTTTTGTTGCTTGGGAAAAAATCCAAATTTTTGATCTTCTGGAGGTGCCACTAATTGAGTTATAATTTTTGAAATATAATCTGCATTTGTATGCAATAATGGTATAACTTCTATGGTCTCTCTAAAACCTGTTTTATCTAGTTCTGATATTATACGCATAACACCTTTAATATCATTTGACCTATGTGATATTAATAAAGAATTTGTAGCAGGATCCAATAAATAATTACCTTCTGGTTCAGGTGTTAACATATCTTTTAATATTTGATCTAAGTTGGTTAAAACTGGACTATTAGCTGTTAGAGTTATATTTTGAAAATAATATAAGTATCTAATTCTTTGAACTGTTCCCGGTAATTTTTCAGGATCTATATTTATGTAAACTTCAAGGGGTTGCTTTAATACATTTGTATTATTAACTATTTGGTATTCATCTCTTTTTTTTACTCTAGAATAGCCTGCAATATCCAGTGCATTTAAAACTATATTCCAAGCTTCATCTAATGTTACTTCTGTTTGTGGATAATTTAATTTAACTGAAAATTTTTCATCTTGTGGAAATAAAATATTTATATTGCTTAGTTTTGCCAATTTACCGATTAGAATAGCTAGATCTTCTGGTTCATCTTTTTCATTGAATAGTATTTTTTTTTGCTTGCAAATAACTACTTCATTTTTTGGTGCATCACAGATTAAATAACTTGTTAAAAAAAATAAGCACATAAATAGTTTTATCATTTATTCTGCCTTTAACTGTAATGTTGCAATACTTATATTAACATCAACTGCAGGAATAGCTTTAGGATGAGTTATTTCTAAACCCTTAATATAAACTCTTTCATTTTCTTCTATTTCATTTAATAAATCGGTTAATTCTTTCATATTCATTGAAGTAAGATCAACCTCTAATTTAATTTCTTCATATTCTTGCGTAGCAGAATTTTCCAAACCATTCACTGTTATTTTAGTTTCTTTAACTTTATTGGAAAGATTTAATTTTTCAACCACTGAATTAAAAAAATCTAAGATTTTAAAAACTTTGCCTCTTTCTAACAATTCAGCAACTATTGCTTTTTGTTTTTTTACCTGTTGATGTTTTGTTAAAATCTTTTGAGCTTCTTCGCGTGATGCATTAATACGTTGAATTTCTTTTTTTAAATAGGAAATTCTGGAAAAATATTGATATAGAATAAAACCAACAGCCAAAAATATTATTGTTAAAAAAATCATTAAATATTTTTTAAAATCATTCTCTTGCATGTAAATAAAAAAGCTTCTAACTTTATCAAAAATTTGCATTATTCAAGCTCCTCATTTTTCTTAGTAGTTATATCAATATTAAATTTTGTTTCCTGAGGCGCAGAAACATGGCTAAATAATTTAGATTCATCTAGTTCTTTTTCTAATATTCCAAGAGCTGCAAAATCTCTAACTTCCCCATCTAATGTAATAACATCGGGTGCGGTAGTAAAAATGGTCAATTTTTTTAATTTTAACCCAATTGCATCTTTATCTATTATTTCACTCAATTCATTTAAATACTTCAAAAAAGACAATCTAGTTTGGGGTGAAAAGGCATACCAAATGTTTTTTTCTTCATCTAATTTGCTTTTAGCTGTTTGAATAACTTCAGTAAGGTTCTTTAGTATTTTTGGATCTGTTATTTCGAATTCATTTTTTAATATAGCTATAACTTCTTTTTTTGAATTATTAACTTCAGTCTCTAATTTAGATTTTTGAAAATAACTATAACCTAATAGTGGTGCAAATGCTAAAATAAATAATGCTATAAACGCAATTATTTGCTTATTTAATAAATTAATATCTTTAGGTTCAAGATCTTTACGCAATAAATTAAATTCTTCAGTTTGTGGTACCGGTAGTGCTGCCGCTAAGCTAATTATTCCTGAATTAGGAAAATGCTTTTCTTTAAATGTTATATTATTATTTTGTAAAATTTTTGTCGTATTTAAATATTCAGACTTAATATTCAATTTCGTTTCTAAAAATTCTGAAAACTTTTTTATTTCATTGCCGGTCACTATTATTCTTGTTATTTCAGAAAAACTAGAATATAAACTCTTAAATGAGTTTAATGTAAATTGAATAGAGCCAATAAATTCCGACATCGCATTGTTAACTGCTCTATTATATTCTTGATCTTCACTGATCTCTAATCCAAATCTTATCAAATATTCTAATGCTTTATTATTATCTATTTTCATATGCTCAGAAATGCTTTTAGCTATAGTTGATATTCCCTGATGTATAGTTCTTGCTAGTCTTAATTCACCATTTTGAACATATATTACATTTGTATATGCAAATTCTATATCCAAAATAATATCTGTACCAGTATTCAAAGCATAAATAGATTTATAAAGACCATAAATATCTATTACATCAACGCCTACATTAGTAATTTGTAAGCCAGCATTTTTAAAAGTATCTATTAATTCATAAATATCTTTTTTTCTTGCCACACAAGCCAATATTGTTGATTCTTTCTTAAGCAAATCTTTTTTTATAACTATAAAATCTACAACAGCTTCATCTATAGAAAATGGCAAAGCTGCTTCTACTTCAAAATCCAATACCATTCTTATTTTATCAAGATCTGTAAACGGCAATGTTAATTCTTTAAAAATTACTAAAGATCCTGGTAATGATACTTTTATACCATCATATTTATCAGTTTTTTGTATAATTTTTTCTATAGCCCTAGATAAATTGCTTCCTATTTCTAAATGTTCTTCAAAATATTTTTCTACAATAGTTTTTCTGGAACCAGAAACATTTAATTGGGTAGCTTTTATTATGTTTTTGCCTAAAAAAAATCCAATAATTCTTTTAGGAAATATAAAATAATTACCTATCTTTTCAGGAAGAAGAATATTTTTTATCATTATTAACCCCCAACGCTAGCCATTAATTTTGACTTTTTTACTGGTTTGTTCTTTTTATTAATTTCTTTATTATCAATTTTAACAAAATCATTAAACATATTTTTAAGTTCATTATCCGGTTCATTAAAGAACCATTTATTTATAGGATCACGCACATTTAAATAACTTTGTGATTCATCTATTAATTGATTAATATCATTTGTTTTATTTTTAGTAAAACTATTCATTGGATTTTTAGAAAAAGTATTATTAATAATCTTTGGAGATACAAATACCATGACATTACTTTTTTCTAAATCACTATATGTAGAACTAAATAAATGCCCCAGAATTGGTATATTTTCTAAAATGGGTATACCAATCTTAGAATAAGTACGCGTATTCATCGTAAGGCCTGCTAAAGCAACAGATTCACCATCAGCAACTTTAATCTTAGATGAAATTTGGCTTTTATTCATATCAGGTGAAGATGGATCAGTACTTGTAAAACTTTCAATACGTATATCAATAGTTAAACTAATAAATCCAGAAGCATTTATCTGCGGTGTAACACTAACAGATATATTTGCTTCGGCAGTACCAAATGAGTTTTGTGTTGTCTGTCCAGTAGTTACAATATTACTAGTAGTTACTCTTCGTTGTGTTCCAAATGTTAATTTTGCAGGTGTACCATTTGCCGTTACCAAAAAAGGATTGCTTATCACATTCGTAGAAACTTCTTTTTGTAAAATTCCAATTAAAGCCCAAACATCCACCTTGCCTAAAGAAATAAGAGTACTGCCAGCCGGATAAACTGTTGAATTAGTAGCCAAAGAAATTAAATTAGCAACTAATGAACCAGTTGGACTAACTACGGTATTAGAGTTAACAAATTGATAATTTAATTGGCCTAAGTTTTTATTTCTGATTTGAGATTGAATAGATTTTGATTCTGTTAAATCAACTGTTACAATATAAACCTCTAGCGCAACCTGAGGTTGAGGAGCATCCAATTGTTCAATGGTATTTTTAATTAAGTTATATTCTTTTAAAGGTCCCTTAATAATTAAATTATTTCCACTTTTGTCAGCTTCAAAATATAAATTATTGATAAATTGTTCACCAGATTTAACTCCTTGAGCTTGTCCTGTTTGAGTTGCAGCACCATACTGAGAAACTGAATTCATAATTTTGGCAACTTGTTCTGCAGACGCATAATTTAATTTATAAAAATGAATATTTTTAGACGTTACGTTTAGTTCGATATCTATATGTTCAGTAATAAATTTTTCAATTTTTCTAACTTCATTCTTGGGACCAAATAAAATTAAAGAATTAGTTCTATTATCTGCTATAGCTTTTACTTCTTGCGCAAGATTAGTACCTTTTGTATCTACAAATGGATTATGTGTCTCATTTTTACCTTTTAGTGAATCATAAATTTTAATTATGTCATTTACATCACTATTTTTTAATTTAATAATTGTTAAGATTTCTGGAGAATCTAAGGTATCTAATTCTTTAATAATCTTTAATAACGATTTAACATTATAAGCTTCATCTACAATTATCAAAGCATTCGAATCTGGAAAAATATTAACTTGAGCATTTTTACTTTGTAATTTTTGAATAATATCTTTTAATTGATTAATTGGCCTATTTTTAGAAAAATAAAGATAACGAATTCTGCCTTCATTAGGTAATTCATCAATTTCTTTAGATATGAAAGTAGGCAAGTAAGCTTTATTAGAATTTGCAACATTGGTTATTCTAAATAGGTCTGGTACTCCAGGAGCTGGAATACGCGCCAATTCTGAAACTTCTAATAACAGATCAAGAAATTCAAGAACTTGTGTTTTATTAAATGGTCTATTAGATTTAAATGTAATTTTAACATCTTTTACACCTTTTATTTTCTTGTCTGTAACTATTGCATCATCTGGCAAAAGCTTTATATTAAAAGATTCTTCGATGTAACTTAAGACATTTTCTAAAGAAGCACTTTCAAAATTAAGCTCAACTTTTGGCTCATCACCAAAAATTTTAAAAATTAAAAAACATGTAATAATTAATAAATTTTTATTTCTTGCCATCTATTTTATTAGAACCCGTTTTTGATTTTGTATTTATCTGTGTTTTTGGCTTCTCTATATTTTTATAAACAAAATCATCCACCATTTTATTCATTTCTTTATGTGGCTCTTTAAAGAACCATCTACTAATAGGGTCACGTGGATTTTCGTAACTATCCATTTCCGTCATCAAATTACCAACATCATCTAACTTACTTTGTGTAAATGGTGTTAATAAATTAGCATGCGGATTAATAATTTTAGGGCAAATAAATACCATTAAACAATCTGTTGTTAAATCGGTTATTTTACCTCTAAATAGTGAACCAATAAATGGAATCCTAGAAATTATTGGCAACCCAACTTCATCATTAGTACGTGTTTTATCTATTATTCCACCAAGTGCTATAATTTCATTTTCAGCAACACTTGTATTTGTGCGAACTTTTTGAATACTTCTATTTGGACTGTTAGGATCAGCTGAAGTAAATTGCTCTATTAAAATATCAATATCTAAATTGATTACTCCAAACGAATTTATTTGAGGAGTAACTTTAACTGTTGTTGATGCTTCAACAAAATCTTTTTCATCTGTATTTTGTCCACTACTGGTGATATTACCTATTACAACGTTACGCTTTGTACCTATAGAAACTGTAGCAGTGTATTTATTTGTAGCAACCAAAAATGGATGCGCTAAGGTGTTTGTACGATTTGGAAAATGTAACACATCTAACAATGACCAAGCATCGCTTTTACCTAAAGAAAACAGGTTCCATCCAGTACCTACATAAGAGCCATTAACTACGTTATTTAATAAATTCCCTGTAAGTCTACCTGTATCAGTAACTACTGTTGGTGTTATTTGATTAAGTAATTGAAAGTCTAGTTTGCCTGGGTTTTTATTTCTTATTTGATTTTGAATTTCTCTAGTATCATCTAAACTCATAGTCACTAATAAGACTTCCACGGCTACTTGTCTTTGAGGCTTATCTAGTTCATCAATAGACGGCTTAATTAAATTATAATCTTCCAAGCTTCCACGAATAATTAAAATATTTCCTTGTTTATCTGCTTCAAAAGACATATTGCTTAAATATTTTTCTCCGGCTTTTATGCCACCATATTTAGCAGCTTCTGTTTCTGCACCATAACCAACTACAGAACTTAATATTTTAGCTACTTGTTCTGCTGGGGCATAATTTAATTTACGTGTGAATATTTTTGCTGGTATCTCTTGAAGCTCTATATCTACATGGTCTATTATGAATTTTTCTATTTGTTGGACTTGATCCCGCGGACCAAATAATATTAATGCATTCATTCTTGGCTCTGTAATTACTTTCAGAGTTTGTGTAAGCTTTGGACCCTTTTTTTCTGCAAATGGATTGAATATATCATCTTTGCCCTTTAAAGTTTCATATAGCTTGGCTACTTCGCCTGCATCAGCATTTTTTAGCTTTAAGATAGATAGAACCTCTGGCAAATCTTTTGAATCCATTATTTTTATAACATTCATTAGATATTTAATGTTGAATGCCTCGTCAGTAAATATCATTGCATTTGAGTCAGGAAATGTATTAATTTGTCCTGTTCTACTTTGTAATTTTCTTATTATTTCTGCTAATTGATTTACAGGTCTATTTTGAAAGAAGTATACATAACGTATTCTGCCTTCATCTGGAAGATCATTTGAATCTATTCCAATATAGGTTGGCAAATTAGATTTATTTGCATTTACAATATTGGTAATTCTATATGTATTTTCCACTCCAGCCATTTTTATACGTGCAAGATCAGCAAGCTCTAATATTAAATCTATAAAATTCAAAATTTCTTTTTGTGAAATTTTTTTATTAGTTTTATAGGTTACCTTAAGGTCACCAACTCCTTTTGGTTTTTTCTCACTAATTACCTGATCGTCTGAGAAAAAAATAATATTGAATATGCCTTGCACATAATCTAAAACATTTTTTACAGAAGCGTTTTCAAAGTTGAGATCATATTTTAATTCTTCTTTATTTTCTTTTAGTTTTTCTAGATCTTCAAATTTTTCAGGAAGTTCTAATACTTTTTTTTCTAAAGCTGTCGTCATTTCAGGATTAACCTGACGATCATCATCGCTTTTTACTAAATCTTTTGTAGGTTGTTCTGAAATTTTTTCTAACATCCCAATCAAATTGCTATTGGGAGCATCCGCTTGAATTTTAATTAAAAATGAACCTGCTAAAAAGAGCAATTTTATTGAATTCATATTGTCATTACCTATTTATTAACATCATTAGGTTTATAGTCTGCCATCTTTTTAAATAATTTTGATCTTTCTTGTGATTTTATTTCTTTATAACTTGGAGCAAACTTATGCTTTTCTTGCAGCACTTTCATTTTTTCTTTAATTATATTCTCTTCATTAATCTCTTTTGGTTTAATCTCAGATTTTATAATTAGATCCTTAGCGGTTGAAAGTCTATATTTTATTGTTTGTGTTTTATCACTTCTTAAAACTTCAACATTTATAAAATCTTCATCTTGCTTACAAATTGCTTTTGAATATGCTTCATATCTATTTTGAGTATTATCAACTTCGATTCCATCAACTTTTTGAATAATATCGCCTGGTTGCAACCCTAGTTCAGCTGCTAAACTACCTGTTTCTACTTTTCCAACTTTTACACCAATATTTTTACCATCTTTATAGGCAGAAGTTAGATTCATTAAATCTGTAAACGAACCAATGCTTTTTACATTTTCAGCAAATTTTTCATAGTCAACATCGTATTCATTTTCACCATTTTTTTTAATAATCTTCTTCCAATCTTTTTGCTCCATAGGACTATCTTGTTTCACGTCTGCTGTTCTTAGGTATAATACTTCTTGTTGGCCATTAGACCTTATTAAAATTATTTTTTCTTTAAATATGCTAGCTATTTGAGCATCTTCAATTTCATCACCTAATTTATAATTCTTTTGCTTATTGGTTCTATTGTCCATTATTATGGCTTGATTATTACTTTCATCACTAACCACTATTATTCCAGTTAATGTTAATGGTAACGGTTCAAGAAAATTAGGATTTTCTACTTCTGGAACTTCTGCCCTAACTGCTTGTGGTGCTGCTGGCATTGCTATTTCTAATTCAGTAGTTTCTTGATTTTTTATTTGCATAGGCTGCGTTGTGCCAAATAAATCATTTTTATAAATTGCAGTTGTATCCATTTTTGTTATTACTTCTCCTTTAGTTGAAACAACCTCCGGAACAATTGACTTTCTTGAAGCAATTTTTACTTTTGAAAAAGCAATAAATAAAATAACACCTAAAAATAAACAAAACAGAATACTATTTACAATCCATAATGATTGCTTCATTCAAAGTCCTTTTTTATACTAGCGAACCAAATAAAGGATATGTCAAACCATACATCTGCATATAATTTCTTGTCAAGTTAAAATTCAAGGAGATGGCAAAGTTTCTAATATTTTTTTTACAATATCATCAGCATTTATATTATCTGCTTGGGCTTCATAACTTAGTATTAATCTATGTCTTATTATTGCAAATGCAATAAATTTCACATCATCTGGTATTACAAAATGTCTATGCTTTAAAAATGCTTGCGCTTTACTTGCTTGGTAAAGAGCTATAGTAGCACGTGGAGAAACACCATAACTAATATATTCTTTTATGTTTTTTATATTAAATTTTTCCGGGTCTCGCGTAGCTGCTACAATGCTCACAATGTAATCAAGAATTTTTTCATCTAGATAAATACTGTTCACCAATTCTTGTGCTTTAAATATATTTTCTTTACTTAAAACTTGGTTAATAACATTATGCAATCCAATATTAGTAACTATTTTTTTTTCTTCTTGTATAGAAGGATAATTAACCATTAGCTTAAACATAAATCTATCAAGTTGCGCTTCTGGAAGTTGGTAAGTACCTTCTTGCTCTACTGGGTTTTGTGTTGCAAAAACAAAAAATGGTTCATCTAATTTATATGTTTGTGAACCAATAGTAACTTGATGTTCTTGCATGCATTCTAATAGTGCCGATTGCACCTTGGCAGATGCTCTATTAATTTCATCTGCTAAAATAATATTTGCAAAAATTGGACCTTTTTTAGTTTCAAATTCTTGAGTTTTTTGATTATAAATTAATGTTCCGATTAAATCTGTTGGCAATAAATCCGGTGTAAATTGAATACGTTTAAACACTAAACCCAATGCGTTTGAAAATGCTTTTATCATTGTAGTTTTTGCTACACCTGGTACGCCTTCTAATAATATGTGTCCATTACATATTATTGCTATGCAAATAAAATTTATAATTTCTTCGTTACCTATTATTACTTTAGAAATTTCACGCTTTAATAAATCAAATGCTTGTGATGAGACAGCAATTTCCTCTGTTAATTCCGGCGTATTTAATTTTGTATTTTTTTCTAACATCATGTCATTCATATTCTTGTCCTTCATATAATCAAACTTTATAATTCTAATTTTAACAATTTGATTTTTCATTACAATATCCAATTTTTTCCTTGCAGTTGATTATATTTGCTTAAAAGATATAATTTGTTTCACAAGCAAAAAGGAAAAAATGAAAAAAAGATATTTAATATTAGTTTTATTGCTAACTATCTCGCGTAGTTTTTGTGGAATTTTTTCAAGTGGATTCAGCAAGGTTTCAAGCAAAACATATTTTTCAGTACAACCAATATTCAAGCCAATATCACCAGAAACTATTTCTATAGGTCGCACGCAAATGCGTGTAATTGAAGAAAATAAAAAATTTACTTTAGAAGTTACTGCACTTGGTGGACAATCTGTAAACGCACATGATTTAGCGACCTATTTTTTACCATTTGAAAAAACAATACGGCCTGAAAATGATGCTAAATGTCAAAACAATTTTAATGACAGAATATTTATCCGCGCAGGCGAATTAGGCTCCAATTGGGTAAAACAAGGAGAAGTTGATGTTGTTGCAAATTATTTTGGAGTTATGACATCAGCACCATTCAAATCAGGAACAGCGGTAAATTTTAGCGATAATACTTTTGAAAGTGAAGTATCATTACATCCTACTCAAAAATTTGTAGGCTTCGGATTAGTTTTTAAACACCACGCTGATAGATACGCAAACAATGGCTTTTGGTATAGCCTTACAATACCTTTTTTAACAGTAAAAAATAATATTGGAATTACAGAAAAAATAATACATAAAGGCGGGGCCAATGGCGATGATCCAATTGTTCCAGCGGGTTAAGTTGCAAATATGACACAAGCTCTTCAACAACAATCTTGGATGTTTGGAAAAATAAAAAATAATTTACCTTCAAAAAGCGGATTTTCTGATATTTATATTAGTCTTGGTTATCTTACTAAAAAAGAAGAAGTTTATAATCTGGAAAGTTTTATAGGACTTAGTGCTCCAACAGAAGCTCGTGCTACTGCTGAATTCCTGTGGGAACCTAGAGTTGGTAATAATAATCATTATACAATATTTTCAGGCATATCAGCTGGCTTTAAAGTTTGGTCAACTTGTAGCAGTTCAATATATTATCAAATTGACACAATGGGAACAATGTATATAGAAAATACACAAACACGATCATTTGATCTTAAAGCTAAGCCATGGAGTAGATACATGTGGGTTTACTTAGATAATAAATCAACAACAACATCTCCTGGTATTAATGTATTTACAAGACCACTTCAAGTGTCTCAAGGCACTGCAAGAGATTTAAATACAGCATTTATTTTAAAAACTGATTTAGGTTTTGAAGCCGAAGCTGGTTATCACTTCTTTTCTCGCCAAGCAGAAGATGTAAGGCTTACACATAAATGGGTAAAGGGTCCTGCAATTGCTGCAATTACCAAAGATGGAAAATTCACACTAGGACAAGTGAGCAGAAATAATGCAACAATAAATCAATATACTGGTATAGCTAATGACACTGTAAATGGCGTTGAGGTTTATAAAGAAATTAATGAATCTGATTTAGATTTAGAATCCGCATCGCATCCTGCTTTAATTTCGCATATATTGTACGGATCAGTTGCTTGGCATTGGGATAATATTAATCATCCTAAATATACTGGCCTTGGAGTATCATATGAATTTTCAGCACGAAACAATGCATTGCATAAATGGATGGCCTGGGCCAAATTTGGAATACAGTTCTAAACTTAGGGGAATTTTATGATTTCACCAACAATATTAATTACTGGTGGTGCAGGATATATCGGGTCTCATACGGCTTTGTTTATGGCTCAAAAAGGTTATAGAGTTGTAATTCTTGATAATAAAAAAATGGATTGTGATTGGGCTACTAGCATTCAAGGTGATTTTTCTGACAAAGACATATTAAATGAGATTTTTAAACAATATAATATTGAAGCTGTAATGCATCTTGCAGGCTATATTGAAGTTGGTGAATCTGTAAAAAAACCTTTAAAATTTTATACAAATAATGTTTCTAAAACTGTACAGCTTTTAGAAGTAATGGTAGACAATCAAATTAACAAACTTATCTTCTCTTCTAGTTGCGCCATTTATGGCATTCCAGAATTTTTACCTGTGACTGAAGAACATCCAAAAAATCCTGTCAGCCCATATGGCAAAAGCAAATTAATGGTAGAAAATTTATTACAAGACTTGAGTGAAACTTCGGATTTAAAATTTGTATCATTAAGATATTTTAATGCTGCTGGAGCAGTTCCTGAATATGGCCTTGGTGAACAACATTTTCCTGAAACCCATTTAATTCCACTATTATTACATTCTGCAAAAACAGGCAAGCCTTTTGCAATTTTTGGAACAGATTACCCAACTAAAGACGGTAGTTGCATACGTGATTATTTGCACGCTTGGGATATTGCTGATGCACATTGGCGAGCGCTTTGTTATTTAAACGAAGATCGCCCTTCTGGTTTTTTTAATCTTGGAACAGGAACTGGTTTTTCTGTAAAAGAGATGATTCAAGCGGTTGAAAATGTAAGCAAAACTGAAATAAGAACAATTGCATCTGAACGACGCACTGGAGATTCACCTATTTTAATAGCCGATTCTACAAAAGCTCAAGCTTTATTAAAATGGAAAGCTAAGTGCTCTGACTTAGAAACTATCTTACGGTCTGCTTATATTTTTGATAATCAATTAAGATCCAAAAATATAATCGAACCCAATGAAACCATTATAATATAAAAGGAATATATGAATAAAATATTACCAATCATTTTGTTAAGTTCGTTTAAACTTTTTTCTTTGAGTTTTGATTTTGAATTTAATGGTTTAAACCAAAATATTAAAAAAACTTTCGAAATTACTGACGAAACTAAAAGTTTTAATTTAACACAAAGTGATCTTAATTTTGAATTCTTAATTAACTCAACAAATCTTGAAGTAGACCAAAGAGTTATTGATCTTAAAGTTTTAAAGACAACTAACAGCCAATCAAAACTAATTTTAAACCCCACATTCTTAATAACCTTAGAAAATTTAGCTGAATTAAAAACTGATGATATTGATATGAAAGTTAAGCTGAGATCTTAATAATTTATCTAAAGATTATTCAGTAACAACATCTTCCATGAACTCTTAGGCTTGATTTGACTTTTTTTGTATTTTTTATACTATTAGAAATATAATGTCAACTTAGGGTTCAAATGAGGGAAATATGAAAAAAATTAAGATTATACTAGCTTTGTTGTTTTTTATAGGTTTAAACCTGAATGCTAGTGATGCTGAATTCTTTAAACCAAGATCAATCTTGGTGCAAGATATGTTAAATGAAAAATTCTTGTCTATTCCAGAACAATATAGAATTAATAAACAATCTATTGAAGTATTAGATTTAAACGAACAAGACACTTTTAGTAATTACACTTTTGCTGAGTTAATCAAAGAGGCTTCTCCTTATGGCCCTTACTTGCTCGCCCGAGTAACCACTGAAGGTTTTGTTCATTATTTTGATGGGACACATTTAAGAAATCACCTAATGAACGATATAGACGCTAATCCCTTTTTAGAAGATAAAGATAGCTTAGATGAATATTTATCGAAAAAGAAAAACCCGAACAATGGACTGCCTATTACAGGAGTTCAGTTTTTTGTTGTTCATAATTTATATGAAGCAAACTTTAGATATTGTTATGATATGTCTGATTTATATATTAAAAAAAGCGTTGAAGAAAAGTTAGAAATTATAAATACAGATATACACCCTACATTTAAAGCCGCAATGCAAATAAGCATCATAACATCTAGTAAAGATCCGTATCAACAAATTGAATTATTAAAATCAGTGATTAGCAATGATTATGCACTTGCAAAGCATAAGTCATTTGCGCAAATGATGCTTGGTACCAAATATAAAAAAAGTAAACATTTTGCTGAAGCATTAAAATTATTTAGAGAAATAATAGAAAATCCTTATTCAGAAGAAGTGCATAAAATTTATACGCGATATTATCTAGGTAAATTTAATTTCTATGGCTATGGGATAGAAAAAAATTTACTTGAAGCAAAAAAACTTTTTTTAATTGTGGCCAATGCTTCATTTGGAATTTTACCTGAAAATAAGTTTCCCAAGGATTCTCTGAAATATATTGCTAAAATAAATAAGACTTTGGGAATAAGCAAAGAAGAAACAATGCAAGAAATAGACAATACAATTAATAAAAGATTTGGAATAAATTTAGCTTCTGTAAATAGAGGTTTTTTTCAAATGTCTGAATTAGAAGAAATATTCCAGGCAATGAATTATATTAACAGCTAATAAAATGCGATCTAGCATGTAAAACATTGACAAAATTATATAGCATTTTTACAATTAGAATATATAGAAAGTCTTTGAAATTTTTTGGGGGCGTACTGGCTTCGACGTATTACAAGGGGCTTGTGGTGCATGTCGAGCGTTTATTGGGTGCTCGTTAAACAATCAATTAAACAATAAGTGCAAACCATACGGTTTCACAATCTGACTACTCAATGTCTTGCGCAGCTTTTGCGTAAGCTTTAAGAACCTCAGATTCTTGTTAGCAGAATTTGCCTATAAATTCTTCTAACACGTATTATAAAAAATAGGACTTTTTAAGTCAGGTTACTTGGTTTTGTAACTTAAATCGTATACAAAACTGACTTATACCTAATGCTGTGTCCTTGCAGTTGGGTATTCGTATAAGCAAGGAACAAACATGTAGTACTGCGGGTTGTTTGTCTTGCGGACATGGGTTCGATTCCCATCGCCTCCAATAAAAAAACTTTATCTATATTCATTCATAAAATCCGAATTTTAAGCTAAATTTCGCAATTTACCCACCTTAACCCCCTCAAAATCATTGCAATTTGAAATATTCGTTTGATATAATAAGAATATATTAAAACGGAGGTAATATGAAAAAAGCTATATTGTTATTTATTTTAGTTATTTCATCAAATCAAATAATAAATTCATCAGAAGCTTGTGGTTGTAAAAATATTATAGAAATTCAAGCTAAACAACTTGAAGCTTTTAAACAAAGTATTTATTTATACAAAAATTTATTTCATACCCAAAAACAAGAACTAATTCCTAAAATTGAAGAAACACAAACAATGCTGGCAAACGATCCCGGCAATAAAATTTTAAAACATAATTTAGAATTATTGATTACCCTAGAAAGCAAATTAATTAAGCAGAATTTAAAACGTGAAGCTGTATTACAAGCAGTTGCCGAATTTAACAAGAATTATAAATCCTAATCTTTCAAATATTGCTTAGTTATTAGCCATTAACCTATTCTATTAAATATATTAATTTATTTAAATGAAGGGTACGAGGTTATGCAAAGCAATTCTAAGCTATTTTTACTTGTATTATTATTTTCATACAATCAGCTTTTAAAGCCAGCCGAGCCTGGACATGATTTAGCATTGGTTGAAATGAAACAAGCTAATCCCCATCCTAATGATCTTAATTTAGATGAAGCACAACTTGAAGAAGGAATAGAACAATTAACACCTGAACAAAGACGAGTTAACGCAGCTAAAGCATTTATAGAAATGCAAAAATTACTTTTACTAATAATTCCACCCGAGAAGCTAGAAGAGTTAAACGAAAAATTTACTAAGAATGTAGGCGATCTTAACAGAGACAGAATGCCAACAGCGGAAGAATTAACAATCTTGGAAGAAAGTGTTAAAGCTGATATTAAAGAAATAGAAGACTTAATATTGTTAGAAGCAGATAAAACTCTTCTTAACAAACTTAATCTTGCATGGATTACTTTTAGACAAAATATGTCTTGTAAAACATTCACCAAAACCGGCGTTTATAGAGTTATGGCTTCATTTGATTCATTACTAATGACATATTTATTTATAACCCATAATATAACTCTCGCTCAAGCTTTTGCCACAACCACTGTTGATCTTGTTGGTAAGTTTTTTCTTTATTATGCATATGAAAGACTTTGGAAAGCACCCTGGTTTAATAGATTATGGAAAAAAATGAATTGCTGCAAAAGAAAAAAACATGCTGATATTGAATAAAAACATTAATTTTGTGTGGGGGGGGCATTTAAATATGCCCTACGCTTTTTTGGCTGTAAATATTAATGCGTTGCTATTAGAGCTAGCCTCATAAAATGTATAATCTCCATAAACTTGTATATCTTTAAATCCGGCACTCTCTAACATTCCTTCCAGTTCAAATCTAGAATAAAAACGTAAATGAGCCGGAACAATAAAACTTTCTTCTAACTTGTTATTTTTAAAACTTTCAAATTTAAAATACTTAGTTTGAATTTGTTCAAATTTATCAAAAGAAATAGACTCAGATAAAACTGTAGTACTACCTTCTATTTCACGTATTGCATTTATACGCCAAGTTTGATCATAGGTGCCTGTAGGATCGTTCCAAGGGAAATAAGTAGATATCAGCACTTGCCCTTCAGGCAAAAGATATTTATACACTTTATTTAACGCTTTTATCGCATCTTCTCTTTTTATGATATTTTGAAAAACAAATAAAGGCATATAAATAGTTTTATATTGTTCTTGAATATCTAAATCTTGCAAAAATTGTTGATATACAGTTGGGTGTAAATTTATCTTTTCTGCTTTTTGATTACAAATTTCTATCATTTGCGCACTTGGCTCAACACCCGATACGCGCAAACCTGATCTTAAGTAAGGAATTAATAGCCTTCCTGTACCAGAACCGATTTCTAATGCTGGACCATCATTTAGCTTTATGAAATATTCATAAAAATATTCATCTTCTTTTATATGTTCAAAAAAAAGATCATAAAAAAAAGCAATTTTACCTGAATACAATTCCATGCTGACCTTATAAAATTTCTATAGTAAATAATTCTGCAAATGTTTTTAACAGCTCTCTTTGTTTTTCATAACCTAAAATATTGTTCTTTTTAACCCATGTAGGAACTACACGTTGTGCATAATCTAAAAAGCTTGGTAATCCTATTCTATATTCTACTGTGCCTTCTGGACAAACTTTAATTTCTGGAAATGCGATTCCAATTCCAAATAAACGTTTACCGATAACACCATTTTTTTGATTATATTCTAAGTTTGGATTTTGTTGAATTAATGGCAACTTATTTCTTTCAAACCCAATTGCATAAATAATTTTAGTGCATATTGGTAAAATTTTATCTAAATTTTCTTTATTACTATATATACGCTCTATATGGGGAGCTCGACCTTTTTCTAAAACATTTTTTGCCCAATATGCTGCAACACCAGTAAGCCCAATTTGATCATACAATACCCAACCACCCATATCTGTTGGATAACAAATTGCTTTAGTATAAAAATTATATATTTTTTGAACACCGGCTTCTGTTAAATACTTTAATAATAAAATTGCTGAATGCGCACTACCGATCACTGCAACTACGTCATCTTTTTTTACTATAGTTTTTAAGATTTCTTTATCAATAGCATCATCAAACTTAATCTCTTTGTCTTTGTATTCATTATATTCTAATCTTTTTGCATATGAACCGGTCGCTAAAACTACATGATCTGCAGTTATATTTTTTTCATTAACTCCAACATTCCAAAGGTCATTTTCAAAATATAATGAATCCATTTTTCCTTGTATTACATTCACTTTATTCATCAAGGCATTGGTTATTTTTTCTAAAGGTTCAACTATACTGCTTAATAAATATTCTTGTTCAGGATTCAACATTTTTAATTTTTCTATTGAATCTGGAACCATCGCTGCAAATGTTTTGCATGATTCTAAAAACCTTACAAAGAATTTATTTTTTGTATTTGCGTCTACATTTTTGTAGTTAGATAATTTACCAACGTTAAACTCTGGATCAACCCAAGTGATACGTTTTGGTAAAGTGCCTAAATCTAAAAGGACGCCTATGGTGGCAATTCCTGCTGGGCCTGCACCTACAATTAACCAATCAGTATCGCATTTTTTTATTTTTTCAAATTCATCTTCATGTTTTAGATTGGCGTTTAAGCAATTAATTACACACAATAAAAATAAAATAATTTTCTTCATAAGCCCACCTTTTTTATTGAATATACGCATTATAGAAATTTAAAGGCAATATTTGTAAAAAATTTTATAAATATTACTCTTATATAGATTCAAAATATTTAATCTATTCTATGTATACACAAAAAGGGTACCCATGAAAAAGAATTTAATTGTACTAACAATATGCTCAGTGCTATCTAATATTAATGCTGATGAACCAAAAAGTTCTGTAGAACCACTTGTAATTAAAGTTATTGATGTTAGAGAAATAGCTATGAATTCTATTGAAGGCAAAGAACTTGAAGCCGAAATAGGAAATTTAAGAAATAAAATTGAAAGTGATTTTAAGAAAATGGAAGCTGATATTGAAAAAGATATGACTGAATTAAGAAGCAAAGCAAGAATTATTGGAAATGATAAAGAAGGCTTAGAGGTATTGGAAAAAGAACAAGAACGTATCATGAGAAAGAAAAAAGAATTTGAAACCAAGCTAACTTCATCACAAGAAGAATTCCAAAGAACTGTACAAAGAAAAACTGCAAAATTTCAAACTAGCGTAGCTAACACTACAATTCAAAAGGCGAAAAGCTTGAATTGGGATATTGTACCTACAACTTCAGGCGAAATTATTTATATTTCTGATAGAGCAAATGGCAGCCCTGAAATTACAAAAGCTTTGGACACTAAAAGAAGACAAGAAAAATCTGAAACTGCTAAGAAGTTAGCTGCTCCTGTAAAAGCTCCAGGTGCATAGGTTTTTTAATGATTGAAAATAGAAATATAAAAGCAATAATAGGGCTAGGTAATCCTGGCCCTAAATTTCATTTAACCCGTCACAATATTGGCTTTCTGGTTTTAGACGAATTAGCAGAAAAATATAATGCTAGCTTTCAAGCATCTAATAACTTAGAAAAAGCTGAAATACAAGTTAATGGCAAAAATATCATTCTAATAAAACCCCAAACATTTATGAACAATTCAGGGCAAGTAATTGGGTATTTACAAAAAAAAGGCATAAAGCCTGAAGAAACTATTGTAGTACATGATGAACTGGAAGTTGCGTTTGGGAAAATTAAATATGTATTTTCAGGCGGGGCACGTGGCCACAATGGCTTACGTTCAATAATTGCAACATGGGGTGCTGATTTTAATAGACTTCGTGTGGGCATTGGAAGACCGGAAAATAAAGAAGATGTTCCTGATTATGTACTTTCTAATTTTTCTGAACCTAAACAAGATTTAAATAGCGTTATAAAGGAATCTGTTAATGAATTGGAAAAATTGTTATAAAAAATTTTTAATTTTTATTTTCTTATTCACATTTCAAATTAACTCTCAAGATTGTATTATTTGTCTTAGCGAACTTAATCTAGTATCTACAAAACTTCCTTGTACACATATTTATTGCACTACTTGTTTAGATAGTTGGGTTCAAACACATTTGCATTCTACATGCCCTACTTGTCGATTTTACATTGGTAATCAAGGAGCATATGAATTATACAAACAATTTTTAATCTCGTTACAAAACAAAGAATTATCTGTAATAATAGATCAAGCTGATAGATTATATATTCAAAAAGCTACGTATCTTCATCACATCAAATCTAATATTAAATTAGGCATACTAGAAAATAATGATGTAAATAGACAATTAGTTGAAGGCTTAGAATCTAGTGCTAAAAAATGGGGTCATTATTTAACAAGAAATATACGTACATTAATTCGTCATAAATATGATGCATTTCTAGTTAAGAAAAGAAATACCCCAATATTACCTTATTCTATTAAGAATATAGCATTAAAACGTTTAAATTTCTTAAAAGAAACTTATTTCAATTTATATAATTCCAGATATATTAAAAATAATCGCCAAACTAAAATGTTAATTTGCACATTACTACAACATTGCATTCAATATATAACAAATAAACAGGTTCTTAGGGATTGTATTGATTATTTTAAAGAAAATAAATTACATTTAAATATAATTACTAAGCAATATCTGGGTATTTATTCATAGTAAGGAAAATATTAAAAATTATATATTTTTAATGCTCTTTATTTTCACAAATATAAATTCGTTCGATTGCCAAATTTGTTTGGAAGAAATAGAAGAAAATCGATTCATAGAGTTACCTTGTCGCTGTAAGTTTCATGAAATATGCTTAATTAAACAATTTTCCATGCCTGATAAAAGGTTAGAGCCCGAAACTGTTTTGGTTGCAAATCAAGACTATGATGATGAATATAATCTTGATAGCCCTTCTCAAGCTTTACAATTAAAAAGACCTCTAATTAATTGCAAAGATTGTGCAGTATGTGGAATGTATATTGGCAATACATTTAATTTATATCTAGAATTTTATAAAGCTTATAAAAATAAACTTTTTTATACATGTTTAGAATTAGCAAAAAAATTATCGCAAATAAAATTTTCTGAATCTGGTCGACAGAGTCTTGTTGACCAATTAAATAAATTATTATCAACTTCTTCTATACCGGAAACTTTGAGAATTGAATTTTATTAAAGAGGATGACAAGTTTAGATAAATTTCAGAATTATATCTCAATATGTTTATTAGAACTTATGCATATCAAGCTTGTAAGATTAAATCGATTATCTAAAGTCGCTGAAAATATTAATAAAGAGAGAAAAGAATTTTTTGAATTTTTAAAAGAAGAATTAAAAGATACTGTTTTTAAAAATTTATAACCGGCAAGAGAAATCATTAAAATATAAGACCGCTCCAATTTGGAACGGTCTTATATTTTAAAATCTTTATTTTAGCTAAAAGAACAAAAAATTTCGTTTATTTTTGTGCTTCTTTAGATTCCTCTTGAACTTGGTTGCTTGAAGCTGCTTGAGCTGAAATTCCAGATAAAGCTCGAATACCTACATGGCTTGCATATGTTCCAGATGGCACGACCAGTGATTGTGCTGATGCTGATAAATCAACTTCTGCTTGTTGGGCATCATTTTGTTTTAATTTTTGTATGTAATGCTTAAACGCAAATCTTAAAATCGGATTTTTAGTTACTATTGTATAAAACTTTAAGCATAATTGTTTTACAACAAATTCTAATTTAGCTTGTTTAGCTTTTAGTGCTGTTATTTCATCCTGTTTTATAAGCATAGACTCTTGTAATACACCTTCTTTAAGTACAATTTGAGCTGTGAATGCCTCTTGAGAACTTGCAATTTCAGCTCTTAATTGTGTCTCTAAGGTTGCTGCGGTTGTTAGCTTTTTTTGCAAGTCAAGGTTAATAGTCTGCAATTCTCGGAAATTTGATACTACTAAATTATATTCTTCTTTGTGTTCTTTTTCTTTTTTGTTTGAGTGTAGTTGCAACCTTTTATTAACAGTTTCTAAATTTGTTTTTGATATTCTAAGACTCTCTAGTTCATAGGATAACTCTCGATAGCTAGTTCTACCTGATTCTATAGCTACATTTTTTTCTGATACTACACCATTTAATCGCGCATTTTCAGCACATACTCTTAAATATTCCAAGTATCCTTCATAAATCTGCCAAATAGTATATCCAGTAACTAAAACAGCTACTCCACCAACTTCAACTTTATGTTCTGCGACTTTTCTTAAAACAACTTCTTTAAAGCTTTGTTCTAAGGTATTAGTTTTTGCACATGAAAGAAGAAGAGTAACAATTAACAAACTTTTTTTCATAATATACCTCAACTTAAATAACACTGAATAATTGTGTTTAATATTATTGGAGAGTCTAAATTTGTCAATTAGATATGCATTAATAACTAGAATTAATCGTTATTTTTATTATATTGGGGGGTAAAGCCATTAAAGATTAATGGCTTTACATTAATTGAAGATTTGCAAAAACTTATCTTGATCTATTTATGTTTTCAGTAATTAGTTGATTTAAACCAGATTGAAATACAATCATAGGTATTAATGATATTAACAAGGCTTGAAACCAGCCAAGTACAGCGTAGCTAAAAAACCCTGTAAAAAATACTAAACGGTTTAAACCAAATAAAATTGGTAGAATAGCTAAAATAAAATAAATAATAGTGTAATTATCTCTTTTTACAAATTTAGCAAAACCGTCTGAATATTTATAATAAAAATAAAAATTTAAAAATGGAACAAACATTAAAAAAGCTGTAGGTAAATCTGCACCCAGCTGATCCATTTCTTTTGTAGTCTTGAATGTCCAATAAACTTGATAAAATCCACAAGTAATAATATTTAAAAAAGCTATTGATACAATGCTTCTATATTTAATTGCCATATCTAATTCTCCTTTTGTTTTTTAGTTTAATCTTTTCTTTCTAATAATTCGTTCAACCCAATTTGGAAAACCATCATGGGTATAAATAAATACATTAAATTAGACGCATATCCAGAAATAGCAAAAGCCGTGAACATCCATGCCGGAAATACAAAATTACACGCAATAGGTGCTGTAGATGCAAAACTTTTAATTCCTATAAATACAATTATAGTCAGTATAAAATATTCTAATGTTGAGTTGCTTCGTTTGACGTAAGTTGAAAAACCTTCACAATATTTATAATAAAAATAAATATTCCCAAAAGGTACAAAAATTAACCACGCAGTTGGGATATCTGCACCTAAACTATTTATTTCATTTCTTGTTTTGAAAAGCCATACAAATGGGTATATACCAAAAGTAATGACGGTAAGAATGGCAATTTCTAAAATTGATCTATGCTTTATGTGCATGCTTTTCCTTCAAATTTAAAAAGGGGACCGACTAATTAAAGCCGATCCCCTCTTTTGGTTACTTTTTACGTTCGTGAATTTTTAATTTCTTTTTACGTAGTCTGATAGACTTCGGTGTAACTTCAATAAGTTCATCCGGCTGAATCCATTCAAGACAAGTTTCTAAATCCATAATCTTTGGTGGTTGTAATTTTACTTGATCATCCGTACCTGAAGCACGCATGTTTGTAAGTTTTTTTTCTTTGCATGGATTTACTTCTAAATCATTGTCTCTGCTGTTTTCACCAACGATCATTCCTTGGTAAACTTCTAAAGTTGGATATACAAATAAAGTACCGCGCTCTTGAAGTGTGTCTAGAGCAAATGCAGTAACCTTACCAGCTTCCATAGAAACTAATGAACCTTTTACACGTCCAGGAATATCACCTTTGTAAGGTTCATATCCATTGAAGTTGAAGGTTGCAATACCAGTTCCACGAGTATCTGTTAAGAATTGACCTTTAAAACCCATTAAACCACGTGATGGGATTTTGAATTCCATACGCATTCTACCGTTAGAAAACTGAACAACGTTTAATAATTCTGCTTTCTTTTTACCTAATCTTTCCATTACTGTACCTTGGTATTCACCAGGGATATCAATAACTGAGAATTCTATAGGTTCACATTTTTCGCCATTGATAGTTTTATAAATCACTTCAGGCGCTGAAACTTGAAGTTCAAAACCTTCACGACGCATGTTTTCTATCAATACACTAAGATGCAACGGTCCACGACCAGAAACCTTGAACACTTCAGCTGATTCTGTTGGGTCAACACGTAATGCAACGTTAGTTTTTAATTCTTTATTAAATCTTTCTTTCAAGTGTCTAGATGTTAAAATAGTGCCTTCTCTACCGTTGAATGGAGAGTCGTTTACACTTATAAAAATAGAAACTGTAGGTTCATCTATCTTTACATATTCTAAAGGTTGTGGATTATCTACATTACAAATGG
>JARLHJ010000033.1 GCA_031292305.1 Candidatus Babeliales bacterium | reverse complement strand
TCGACACTACGCGAGAAACCTTACCTGGGCTTGACATGTTTTTGACAGTTGTAGAAATACAATCTTCTAGGCTTCGGTCTAGACAATTTCACAGGTGCTGCATGGCTGTCGTCAGCTCGTGTCGTGAGATGTTTGGTTAAGTCCTCTAACGAGCGCAACTCTTGCTGCTAGTTGCTACTATTTATTTAGGCACTCTAGTGGGACTGCCCGGGAAACCGGGAGGAAGGTGGGAATGACGTCAAGTCCTCATGGCCCTTATGTCCAGGGCGACACACGTGTTACAATGGCTGGGTACAAAGGGACGCCAACTCGTAAGAGCGCGCAAATCCCAAAAAACCAGTCTAAGTTCAGATTGAGGTCTGCAATTCGACCTCATGAAGCTGAAATCGCTAGTAATCGCGCATCAGAACGGCGCGGTGAATACGTTCTCGGGCCTTGTACACACCGCCCGTCACGCCATGAGAGTTGTTTGTACCCAAAGTTATTTTAGCTAACCCGCAAGGGAGGCGAGTACCTAAGGTGTGGGCAATGATTGGGGCGAAGTCGTAACAAGGTAGCTGTAGGAGAACCTGCGGCTGGATCACCTCCTTTCGAGGGAGATTAATAAAGAATACTTCTTAGTATTTCTTAGGTGTAATAAAAAACAAACCTAAGGAATTTCTAAGGCTTGCAGTTAAATTTAAAGTAATCCTGGGCCTATAGCTCAGTTGGTTAGAGCACTCCGCTGATAACGGAGAGGTCAGTCGTTCGAGTCGACTTAGGCCCACCATTTTTTGGTGGGGCGAATCAGCTCGAAAAAGATTACATCTACTGACGAACTAAGGTTACGTGAGGGGATGTAGCTCAGTTGGTAGAGCGTCCGATTTGCATTCGGAAGGTCAGCGGTTCGACTCCGCTCATCTCCACCAACTTTAAATTGATTTTTAAAAATAAATTCTTATGTATTTAAAAAAAGTCCTTAAAAAAGGGATTGTAAAGTAATATAAAAAATTAATATAGATCTTTGAAATGTTTGTGATTTTTAATTTTGATCGCGATAACTGAGTTTATAATTATCTTAATACTTGATAATTGAATTTTATGGTTAATTGAAAAGGGTATTTGGTGGATGCCTTGGTATCAGGAGGCGATGAAGGACGCAGAAGGCTGCGAAAAGCTTCGGGGAGCTGCCAATCAAGCGATAATCCGAAGGTGTCCGAATGAGGAAACTCGACTTGGAAAAACCAAGTTATTATTATCTGAATATATAGGATAATAGGGTGAACGGCATGAACTGAAACATCTAAGTAGTGCCAGGAAAAGAAAACGAATGTGATTCCCTTAGTAGTGGTGAGCGAAGAGGGAAGAGTCTAAACCGGTATTATGTGATAGCCTGCAAGTGTTGTAGTATCGGTGTAGTGGGATATGGATGTCTAAGGTTTGCAGACTTTGGGCCAGAGTCTTTAATTTAGTCGAATTGTTCTGGAAAGGACAACCAAAGAGGGTGACAGTCCCGTAGGCGAAAAGTTAATCGGCCTGGTTATTTGTACTCCCAAGTATCATGGGACACGTGAAATCTCGTGAGAATCCGCCCCGACCATGGGGTAAGACTAAATACTACCTGATGACCGATAGTGAACGAGTACCGTGAGGGAAAGGTGAAAAGAACCCCGGGAGGGGAGTGAAATAGAACCTGAAACCAAATATTTACAATCGGTAGAAGCGATGTATATGTACGCGCAACTACGTACCTTTTGCATAATGAGCCAACGAGTTATCCCTATATTGCAAGGTTAAGTTTTGAAAGAACGGAGCCGCAGCGAAAGCGAGTCTGAATAGGGCGTTAGTAATATGGGATAGACCCGAAACCTAGTGAGCTATCCTTGTCCAGGATGAAGTCTCGGTAAAACGGGATGGAGGTCCGAACCGGTGTGGGTTGAAAACTGCTCGGATGAGGTGAGGATAGGAGTGAAAGGCTAATCAAACTGGGAGATAGCTGGTTCTCCTCGAAATATATTTAGGTATAGCCTCGATGAATTCTCTATGGCGGTAAAGCACAGTTTGAGTCTTGGGGGAGTAATCCTACCAGATTCTTGCTAACTCTGAATGCCATAGTTTTTGAAATCGGGAGACAGACTGTGGGGGATAAGCTTCATAGTCGAAAGGGAAAGAGCCCAGACCATCAGCTAAGGTCCTTAAATATCTATTAAGTGGTAAAAGATGTGAAAATACTTAGACAGCCAGGAGGTTGGCTTAGAAGCAGCCATCCTTTAAAGAAAGCGTAACAGCTCACTGGTCAAGTGTTTTTGCGCTGAAAAACGAACGGGGCTAAATAGATTACCGAAGCTATGGATTATGTTAACCTTCGGGTTGATATAGTGGTAGAGGAGCGTTCCATGGTAGATACAAGATAGAGCGTGAGCACTATTGTGGACCATGGAAGTGAGCATGTTGGTATAAGTAACGAAAAAATGGGTGAGATTCCCATTCGCCGTAAGTCTAAGGTTTCCGAGAGAGCGGATCATCCACTCAGGGTTAGTCGACCCCTAAGCCGAGGCCAATTGGAGTAGGCGATGGACAGCAGGTTAAATATTCCTGCACCACTTTCTAGCGTTTGAGTGAAGGGAGGACGCAGTAAGATAGGCTGATTTGATGTTTGGATGTCAAATTAAGCACAAAGAGGAGTTTCATTGGCAAATCCGTGAAACTGTTATCCTTGAAGTGTTACGAGTGTATCAATCTTAACGGAGAGATATATTCAGCTGATTCTACACTGACTAGAAAAGCCCCTAGCGAGCTATGTAAGTGATCGTACCGCAAACTGACACAGGTAGACGAGAAGAGCATTCTCAGGCGTTGAGATAACTATCTTTAAGGAACTCGGCAAATTAACCCCGTAAGTTCGCGATAAGGGGTGCCCAAGATTGTGATTAGATTCGTCTATGAAGCAATAATGGGTTTCAACAAAGCGGCCCACTCGACTGTTTAACAAAAACACAGGACTATGCAAACACGTAAGTGGAAGTATATAGTCTGACGCCTGCCCAGTGCTGGAAGGTTAACGGGAGATGTTAGTTCGTAAGGATGAAGCATTGATCCGAAGCCCCAGTAAACGGCGGCCGTAACTCTGACGGTCCTAAGGTAGCGAAGTACCTTGTCGGGTAAATTCCGACGCGCATGAATGGCGTAACGAGGTGGGCACTGTCTTGAAGATAGACTCAGTGAATTTGTAGTACAAGTGAAAATGCTTGTTACCCGCGACAGGACGGAAAGACCCCGTGCACCTTTACTATAACTTGACATTGCTTTTTGGATGCGTATGTGTAGGATAGGCGGGAGACTTTGAAGTCGAGGCGCCAGCTTCGATGGAGTCGACCTTGAAATACCGCTCTTATATGTTCGAAAATCTAACCCTAAATGCCCGAAATCCGGGTAGGGGACAGTGTCTGGTGGGTAGTTTGACTGGGGTGGTCGCCTCCCAAATTGTAACGGAGGCGTTCAAAGGTTCCCTCAAGACGAATAGAAATCGTCGGTTGAGTGCAAAGGCATAAGGGAGCTTAACTGTAAGACACACAGGTCGAGCAGATGCGAAAGCAGGACTTAGTGATCCAGTGGTTCCGAATGGAAGGGCCATTGCTAAACGGATAAAAGGTACGCCGGGGATAACAGGCTGATCTCCTCTGAGAGTCCATATCGACGAGGAGGTTTGGCACCTCGATGTCGGCTCATCACATCCTGGGGCTGAAGAAGGTCCCAAGGGTTTGGCTGTTCGCCAATTAAAGTGGTACGTGAGCTGGGTTCAGACCGTCGTAAGACAGGTCGGTCCTTATCCGTCGTGGGCGCAGGGTATTTGAGGAGGGTTGTCCCTAGTACGAGAGGACCGGGATGAGTAAACCTCTGGTGTTCCAGTTGTTCTCCAAGAGCAACGCTGGGTAGCTAGGTTTATTAGAGATAACTGCTGAAAGCATCTAAGTAGGAAACTCGCTCCAAGATAAGATACCCCTGCTTGCTAGCGCAAGCTAGTGAGCAATTAAGGTCCCTCGAAGACTACGAGGTAGATAGGCTGGGTGTGTAAGCGCAGTAATGTGTTCAGCTAACCAGTACTAATAGACCGAAAGTTTTAACCGTTAATAACAAACTCAGAAAATCGTTAAAATCAAAATAAAAAATCACAAACATTCCAAGTGCGAAACAATTAAGATTGTCTTGCACTTAAAACTTTGAAAAATTTCTGGTGGATATAGTTTCGGGGCAACACCTGTTCCCATTTCGAATACAGAAGTAAAGTCCGAAACGTCGATTGTACTTGGCTGGTAACGGCCTGGGAGAGTAGATACTGCCAGTTTAAATTGAACCTCGATGTAAAAGTCGGGGTTTTTTTATGTCCAAAAAATATAATTTTAGGAGCCCGTGTGAAGAAAATACTTATTTTAGTTTTTGTTGGTGGTGTTGCATTTAATGTACAGGCTAAGACTTGGAATAAATTTTGGTATGGCGCTGGATCATCTATTGGTGCTTTAACTACTGTTGCTGCAGCAGCTTCAATGGGAGAGCAAATTGAAAAAATTAAACTTAGCAATAGGCTTAATGAACTTTCTAATTTATTAAATCAATTATACAAACGAGATACTGGTCGTAATAATATACCATTTGGTCTGCTTGAAATTAACCCTAATTATTTTGTTGAGCGTGCTATAATTACAATTATATGCGCTTATTTGACTAAGTTATTGTATGATAAATGTTGTGAAGAAGATGCAAAAGAAAAAGAGCTTATTGTAGTTAAGTAAGTTTTGCATAATAATATAAATTTAAAATTAGCCCCGACTTTAAAGTCGGGGCTAATTATTGCCTAAAAATTGCTAAATATATGCTTCTGGCGGCTTATTTTTGAAGTTGCCAAAAAAACCACGCAACAGAATCAGCTCTGGCAAATGATTATGTCGTATGTCATACTAATCTTTAAGAAGTGATTAGTTGCTTGTGGAAGCTATTTTTGATGCTTTTTGTGAAATTTACCAAAGTTTTTATAATATCAGGCATCCTGAGTGAATTCAGAGCATTGGTTAGGGATAATATATCTATTTTTATAATTTTGTTTTCCCTGGATACTTTCTACTAGCACTTTAGATGCCTGATAGTATTTTGCTATAAGTACCTACCTTTTTACATTAGAAATATTTCCTTTAAACTAAGAAATATAGTCAGAAGTTTTTTCTTATAGGGGTTCTAAAATGAAAAAGTTATTAATGTTATCTCTTTTTGCAGTTGCAAGTTTATCTTTTAATGCTCAAGCATCTGAAGGCACAAATTGGAAAAAATTAGGTTGGGGTGCAAGTACAGGAATTTTTGGCACAAGTGCAGCCTTAACTGCTCCTTTGGCCAGCTTATCATTAATGACATTCCCTCAAGTATTAATTGATGGAATAACAAAACCCAATGAATTAATTGGTTATTTTTCAAATATTTCCAATAAAAAACAGTTGTTTGATTATGCATCATTTTATCTAATAGCTTTTGGCTCAGTTTATTTAGCTAAAAAATCGTATGACAAGTATTGCGAAGCTGCTAAGAAATAAAAAAGCATAAAATTAGTTGTTGTGGTTGCATTTTTTTCAATTACATTTAAACTAATAATAAGAAAGATCACAAACATTTTGGTGTATAACTGCTTAGTCTGATTTACACTTAAATATTTTAAAAATTTCTGGTGGATATAGTTTCGGGGCAACACCTGTTCCCATTTCGAATACAGAAGTAAAGTCCGAAACGTCGATTGTACTTGGCTGGTAACGGCCTGGAAGAGTAGATACTGCCAGTTTAAATTAAACCTCGATATAAAAGTCGGGGTTTTTTTATTGTCTAAAAAACAGCTCCTATTAATTGTTTATTTGATTAATATAGTTTAAAATGAATATATAGGGTTGGTATTTTATTAGGGGTCGCATGAAGAAATCGATGTTAGTGTTATCTATGTTGTTTATTGTCTCCATTTTTCAGGTAGAGAATGCAAATGCATCTGCTGGTAAATATATTTATGGTGCTGGTTATATGGTATCTGATATCGGGCTTTATGTTCTGCCTGCATTTTCGATGACTGAATTTTTAGGCAATAAATTTCTCAGTTCAGTCCACGACAATATTGAAAATAGAGGTAATTCAATTCTGTTAAAAGGTTGTGCAGGTTATTTAGCGTTACATTTACTAAGAGTTTATTTCAAAGCAAAGTATGATGAATCACGCAAGTGATTAGTGTTCGCTACAGGAAAATAGGGGTTGTCATAGGCCATTTATGCTTAAAAATAAATTATCAAAGTTTGTAATATCTTGTCAGTATATGGTGAATATACTTAAAAAAAATTAAAGCAATTAAGTAATAAATAAGAGGTTATTGTGAAAAAATTTCTGGGACTACTTTTTCTTGTTATAAGCATATCTTTTAACGCACACGCAATAAGTTCTAAAAAAGTTGCGTATGGTTTCGGTGCAACTGTTGGTACAATTTCAACAGGCGCAGCATTAGGAATTTCATATTTAGGCGCAACTGCATTATATTTGAGAGTTAAAAATTTTGGTGATTATAAAAACATTTTGACTCATAACAATTGTTTAGTTCCTAAACTTGCAGCAACATGCGTTGCCGCAAATTGTTTATTTGGTTATTTTACCAAAAAAGCTTATAATAAATACAAGAATAATAATTAAATTTAAGGTGTTAAAAAGTGAAAAAAATTATATTATTGGTGCTTTTTTCAATTGCTAATATGTCATTTAATTCGCAAGCAGTGAGTTGGAAATCAGAATATAATTGGCGAATTGCAACAGCATTTTTCGCTACTAATTTAGTTAGCGGTACTTATGGGAGTGCAAAGGACTTTTATAACGTAATGCTTAAGAACAAACCTAGTAATTTAGATTTTGAAGAAATTAGAAAAAAATATGGTAAAAAGACATATGCAGCAGTAGCATTAGCAAGTGCTTCATTGCACGCATTTATTTGTTGGAAATTATGTAAATGGACATATAGCAAATCGAATTTAAGTGGATTGGTTGTCGAGGGTTTTAAACTTCCATAATATTAATAATTTATAGACATAAAAAACCTCGATGTAAAAAGTCGAGGTTTTTTTGTTGTTTATAAAAACGCGTATGTTATAATTTTTTTATATATTTATAAGTACTAGGAGTACCCACAATGCACAGAAATAAATTAATAGAAATGCTGCAGAATTATAATCCAGTAGCGCAAGAAGAAATGGAATTTAAAGAGCGCATGCTTAATTTTGTAAAAGAAAATGAAAATTGTTTTGAACGCACATTAGAGCAAGGTCATATTACAGCCTCTATTTGGTTATTAAATAAAGATAATTCAAAGGCGTTGTTAATGCATCATAGTAAACTTGATCAATGGTTTCAGTTAGGTGGGCATTGTGATGGCGATTCAGATGTATTAGCTGTTGCAATTAAAGAAGCGCAAGAAGAGTCATGTATTGTCAATATAGTTGCTGCAAGAAATGATATTTTTGATATTGATATTCATTTAATTCCTGAAAATAAAAAAGAAAAAGCACATTATCATTATGATATTAGATTTTTGCTGCAAGTGAGCAGCGATGAAGATGTAGTGCAAAATAGTGAATCAAAAGAATTACGCTGGATAGATAAAAACATTAATAATTTGCCTACCCAAAATAGGTCAATTGTACGTATGTTTAACAAATGGACCAATCTTATTTTTCCAGTTAAAGTGGGTGAAATATACAAACATTATAAAGGAAAGAGTTACAAAATAATTTCCGTGGCACGTAACACTGAAAACATAGAAGAAGTTTTGGTTGTGTACCAAGCAATGTATAATTGTCCAACTTTTGGTGCAAATCCAATATGGGCAAGGCCTATTGGTATGTTTACAGAAAACGTTTTTAAGGACGGTAAAGATCAGCCAAGATTTCAAAAAATATCTAATTAAAGAATTCATTTGATTTATTTGTAGAATGTATTTAACTAATTAAATAGGTATTTAAAATTAGGGATTTATGCAGTCTTATCCATTAATGGTTAAAAATTTATCAAAGACATTTTATTCAAAGAAATTTTTAAGATCAAAAGAAGAATTTGTTGCTATAAATGACATTTCTTTTGCGTTAAAGCAAGGAGAGGTGTTAGGCCTTTTAGGCCCAGATGGTGCTGGCAAAACTACTACAATTCAAATGCTTTTAGGCCTAATGACACCATGTTCAGGTGATATTGAATACTTTGGTAAGAACTTTTTAAATCATAAAAAAGAATTGTTAAAAAAGGTTACGTTTGCAAGTTCTTACATACATCTTCCAGGAATGCTAACTGTTTATGAAAATTTAAATATCTTAGCTGCCTTGTATGATATCCCATATAACCAAAGACATGAAACTATTAAAAAATTATTAAAGACATTTGATATTTGGAACCTAAAAGACAAATATGCAAGCCTATTATCACCCGGGCATTCTGCTCGAGTAATCCTTGTAAAAGCTTTTTTGCCAAATCCTAAAATTGTTTTACTTGATGAGCCAACTGCAAGCTTAGATCCTGAAATTGCAGAGCAAGTAAGAAAATTTATTTTAGAACAACAAGAACAACAGGGAACTTCTATTTTACTTGCTTCTCATAATATGCCCGAAATTACTGAAATCTGTAATAGGATTTTAATATTAAAGGAAGGCAAAATAATAGAAGATAATACACCAGAGCAACTTGTTAAAACTATTTCACTTGCTCGTTTGCAATTAATTTTTGAATATGGAATTGATAATGTAGTCCTTTATTTATCAAGCTTAAATTTAGAGTATAAAATACAAAGAAATTCAATAGAAATAAAAATTGATGAACATAAAATTCCTGCATTGTTAAGTGGTTTAACTAAAGCTGGTTTTGAATATGTTGGAATATCAATTGAAAAACCCACATTAAAAGATTATTTCTTGAATGTTGTAAAGAAGGATAAGATCATATGAATTGTGGGCACATTTGGGCAATTTGTGTACGGCACTTATTATTAATGTTCCGTGATATCAATAGAATTTTAAACATTTTTTATTGGCCTGTGATTAATATTATTATTTACGGATTAATGGGTATTTGGTTTGATTCGAGCACACAATCAGGAAATTATGTACTTATTTTTTTAGCGGCCGCAGTTTTTTGGGAAAATGTACTTTTAAAATTAATGACACAAATTGCGTATAATTTAATAGATGAAATGTTTGACAGAAATTTGGTCAATCTTTTCACTACAACATTGACTCTACCTGAATGGATGGGTGCTTCTGTATTAATAAGTTTAATACAGGCAATGGTTACATTTATCTTTAGTTTTCTTGTGGTTCTCTTATTGTTTAAAGTTAATTTATTCAATATTGGTTGGTATCTGGTTCCATTTTCTTTATCATTAATTTTATCTGGTATAGCATTTGGATTTTTCCTATGTGGTCTTGCATTAAAATTAGGAAAAAGATCAATAGATTTAGTTTATTATATTGGTTGGATATTTAGCCCTTTTTGTGCAGTTTATTATCCTTTAGATTTGCTTCCTAGTTATTTACAACTAATTTCTCGATTGCTGCCTATGACATATATTTTTGAAGGGATTCGTGCAGTATTAGGCAATGGGACTATCTCCAATGCAGATATTTATACCAGTTTTATTTTAAATATAGTTTATCTAATTTTATCATTAATGTTTTTCAAGCAAATGTTTATTAAAAGTAAAATCAATGGTCTTGCGAATTTGGATTAAGGAAAATATGTTTGTTAAAAATTTTAAATTATTAATTGTTTGTATAATTTCATTTACATCTTTGCAATCAGCAGATTCAGATTGTCGTTCAGAAGAAAGTAAAGCCAGAGCAGCCTATACTATACAAGCCATTAATGATGCACTAGAAAAGTTTGAATGTATCCTGCCTGAAATTGATATAAATCATTTTTTAAATTGGCTATCTCAAAATTATCACCAAATATTTAATCATAAAGATAAAGTGGAAACTGGGTTAAGTGAAAGTATGGCAAGGTTAAAAATAAATCCTTTAAAAAATATAAATGAAAAACAAATAGAATTTGCTATTGATTACTATAGAAAAGCCTATCCTGAATTACTTCAGGAGTATTGGGTTGAAAAGGGTGAAATAGTTTATGTTAAATATTTTGAAGAAAATTTAACATAAATAATTAAAGAATTAATGAAGAATATTATAAAAATAATTTATATTTTTTTGGTTATACTGGTTAAAAACTTATCAGCTGATTCAATTGTTAAAGGCGTGATTTACAACCGAATAAATGTTCAAGAATCCAATATTTTACATGAATTAATAATAGATCCACAAGAAGTAAAAATTATTTTAGAGTGTGCATATCAAAAATGTGCAAGCTCAGAAAAAACTTCAGAAATGTCTGAGCGCAATAAAGCTATTGCAGCAATTAATGGTGGATTTTTTAATTTTGGAGTTAGCAATAAATTTAAAGATAACGCATTAAAACTTATGGATTTTTTTGGGGTTAGTAATTATAATGCATTTCCTATATCCGCTTTAAAAATTAAAAATGATTGGTTTTCTTTTGCCAATAATTTGTCTGGGATATTTGCTTGGAAAAATGATGGCCAGATTACAATGCTTGATGCAATTGAAAATGAATGGTCATTACAAGTCGGCAATAAAATATATTTGATCAAAGATTTAAATAAACCTTATGCGAATGGACCGATTGTGTATACCAATGTTTTTGATACACATACCCCTTTAAGAAAAAACATTGTTGATATTACAGTTGAAGAAAATAAAGTAGTAAACATAAAAAAGGATGGGTATTCAAAAATACCCAAAAATGGATTTGTATATTCAATTAATAGCTATGATAAGTCATTGAATTTATTAGATTTTAATGAATTTGCAGATATAAAAATTAATAAAATTATAAAACCTACATATTCAAGTTCCGATCTTATAGAAGGTATGGATTATATATTAGGAAGTACGCCTATATTGATTAAAGATGGCAAAATTAACGAAAAACTTATTCAATACAAATCTTCATTTTATACTCTTGGTCATCCAAGAACAGCAGTTGGAGTGTTAGAGAATGGCAACTGGTTGATGGTTGTTGTTGAAGGAAGGCAAAAATCAAGTTGCGGGTTTACAATTCTAGAACTAGCTGAATATATGCTTAACAAAGGTTGCATAAGTGCATTGAATTTAGATGGAGGTGGGTCATCTACCATGGTAATTAATAATAAAGTCGTTAACTCACCTTCAGGCAGAGATCTTTATGGATATTCAGGAAAAAGAAATGAAAGACCAATTGCTGACTCTATTTTGATATTACCTAAATAAAATGATTTTTCTTTATATAAAATTATTGTAAAAGCATTTCTATAAAATCTACTCTTATAAAAAAATTTAAAATTTATGAGAGTATTTTATTATGGAAACAAAAAAACAAAATTCATTATTTAAAACTACGCTTCTTTTAATACCTTATATCTGGATGCACAACACCAATATAAGAGTTAGGATTGTGGTATCATTATTATTAGCAATTGTAATGATAGCCTTAAACTTATCTATTCCTTATATGTTTAAACTAATTGTAGATAATTTAGAAATATCACACACAACATCATTTAAGTTTATTTCTTTTATTTTATTGGGTTATGGGCTTTGTTGGTTGTTAAGCCAAATAATTTCACATTTGCGTGAGCTTTTAATATTTAAAGTATTAGAACGCGGAATGCGTTTATTAAGTTTAAATGTATTAGATCATTTATTGTCTTTATCTATGAATTTTCATGTTAATCGCAAAACTGGAACCATAACAAATTATTTTGACAGAGCGCATGGCGGTTTTGATAACATTTTTTGGGGACTAATTTCTTACTTAATTCCAACAATTCTAGAAATGTCGATTGTAATATTTATAATCAGTTATTTCTATTCAATACTCTATGGCAGCTTATTAGTCTTTATTTTAGTAAGTTATCTATTTTTTAGTTTTTCGGCATCTGGGTATGCAATTAAATTGCAAGATGATCATAATGAAAAACACGCGAAAGCTAGTGCGTATCTTGTTGAAACTATGTTAAATATAGAAACTATAAAATATTTTGGAAATCAAGGTTATGAACACTCAAAGGCAAATAATCTTTTAAAAGAAGTGGAAACTGCAGGTATAAAAAGATATTCAGCAGATATTTTTTTAAAAATTGCACAAAATTTAATTATAGGTGTTGGTTTTATTTTTATAACTTGGCTATCTGGCCGTGCAGTGTATAGCAACAGTATTACATTAGGTGATTTTGTTTTAATAAACGGGTATTTACTTCAATTCATTTCGCCATTAAGTTACTTAAGCTACATTATGAAGCAGATTCAAAAAGGCATACAAGATGTTAGTGCTATTTTAAATATTATGCGCATTAAACCAGAAATAACAGACGCATCCAATGCAATTGATTTAAAAATTGATAAAGCGGATGTAGTTTTTGAAAATGTAAATTTTGGCTATACCCCCGAAAGACTAATAATAAAAGATCTTTCATTTCATATACCTGCAGGTAAAACCTTTGCAATTGTGGGTCCAAGTGGTTCTGGTAAATCGACAATTTCAAAACTATTATTTAGATTTTATGATGTTAATACAGGACAAATTTTAATTAATGGCCAAAATATTAAAAATATTAAACGTGATGCATTATGTAAAATTATTGGTATTGTACCCCAAGATGCTGCTTTATTTAATGACACAATTTATAATAATTTATTGTACGCAAGACCAACGGCGCCAGAAGATGAAATTAAAGAGGCTGTGCACTTGGCTCATCTTGATAATACAATGCGTGCATTCCCTGATGGCTTAAATACGCAAGTTGGTGAACGAGGCGCTAAATTATCTGGCGGAGAGAAGCAGCGTGTATCTATTGCGCGTATATTGATCAAAAAACCTGCAATGTATATTTTTGATGAAGCAACTTCAGCGTTAGATACATCAACAGAAAAAGATATACAAAAAAATTTAGAAGAAATATCAAAGGGTATTACAACATTAATTATTGCCCATAGGTTGTCTACAATTATACATGCAGATCAAATAATTGTTTTAAATAAAGGTGAAATTGCAGAACAGGGAACACATCATGAGTTACTTGCTAAAAATGGTATTTATGCCCAGATGTGGAATAAACAATCAAAAAATTAAGCCAATTTTATTGTTGATTATGTGTTTGGTTGTTTAAATTTGTTGCTGCATTTGATGAATTTGCACCCATATTAGAAGGAATAAACTTAGAATATTCTGTTGCATCAGCATCAGGAATTACATTTGAACTTAATGGCAAATCTAAAGGCATTTGTTTATTGTTTTTAGAATTATTTGTTTCAGTTGCATTTAGAATGTTGATTCCAGCTAAAATTAAGAAAATATGATTCTTCATGATCTCTTTCTTTTTTAAAATAATATAAAACTATATTATTTTATAAAGAATAAGAATTTCAATACTTTATTTATATGGTTGCTCTACACAGAGGGCAGCCTGCATTATGCTCTAACCAATCTACTAAACATTTAGAATGAAAATAATGCTTACATTTAGTTGGGTATAATTCACCTGTGCACATGCAAATTGAGCAAGATTCTTGTTGTTGATCCGGTCTAAAGAATTTAGTGGGACCATTTGCTTTTGATAATTCTCTGATAATTTCATAATGTTTTTTAAGTGCAATGCTACGTATTAAACTCAAGCCATCTTCTTGAATTTCATTTGGATTAGCACCGTTTGTTATACATTCTCTCACTTTTAAATAGTTTCTTGCTTTGCAATAAAATTTCAAAAAAGTTTGTAAAAGTGCACGCCTTTGTATTAATAGGTGTTCCATTTCAGGTGATAACTTTTCTATATCAATTGTACCTGCATCTTTTGCGCCATTATCTAATAATATTCCAGTGATTGGTAAATTATTATCAGTAACTGCATAATAAAGTGGAGTGTTGGATTTATCTTTTTGGTCAAGGTCACATTCAAACCAGGAAGTTAAAAATTTTACTGTATCAATTTGTTTTTTGTCTATTGCTAACGTAAGCGGTGTAAAAAATCTAGTATTCGAAAAAATACCTTGCCACAGCTTTTCAACATCATTTCTTCTTGTAAATTGACTTTCATTGGCGTTAATATTTGCACCTAGATAAATTAATAATTTTATTGAAGATAAATTCTTTTTTTCGTTGTTTTCTCGAATTAGTTTGAATAAAGTGTCTGTGATTATAAATTTAGTAATAGAACGTATTACTTTAGAAAAAGCCACCAGCATTAAAAGTGTTGAATAATATTGTAAATTTAGAATAAGTGAATTTGGATTGATTTGACGATTGATTAAAAATTCTTTGAACTTATTATTTATTAACTTAGAAAAATATAAATTTTCTAAAAAAGAAAAAATTTCTCCGCGATTGCTAGCTAATTTCTTTAATATAATTGTTGTTTGTTCATTATAATTTTTATAAAGATAATATCCGGCTACTGCAGTACCAATTAAGCATGTGCCTTTATTATTTTTTATACCGTTCAAACTACGTTGAATTAAATCACTTTCTACAGCACTAGACTGCAGTGTAATTTGGCTAAGAAATAAAAAAGTTAAAAAGATAGCAAAAAATCTCTTTTTCAGCATTGAGTTCCTAAATAAGATACGTGTTATAATCCCATTAGAAATTATATCGCAACTAAGAGATAAGTCAAATTACAGATGTAAGAGAGGTTTTAAGATTTAAAAGAATAATTCTGGTTTATATTGATCTAAAAGTTGTTTTTTTGCCTCTTTAAATTTTATAATACTAATAAAATGATATTATAGTATATATAATTTACACAGAACTATAGATAGGAACTTATGACCGAATTATTAAAATTGTTTTTAGATGGATTTATTTTAGGATTAGCAGTGGCGGCACCAATTGGGCCAGTAGGTGTATTGTGTATTAAAAAGACACTTTCATCAGGTTTAGGAGTAGGGTTGTCTTCAGGTTTTGGTGCATCGATTGCCAAAGTTTGTTATGGAATTGTAGTTGGTTTTGGGTTAACATCTGTCAGTAATTTTTTAATTAATTATAATACATATATAAGCATTATAGGTGCAGCTTTTCTTACTTATTTAGGTATTAAAATATTTATGACTAAGCCTGATATGAATTGCAACGAAGCGCAAAAAGAAAATAAAGTAACAGCGTTTATCACCATGTTTATGCTAACTATAATGAACCCTATGACTGTTTTGTCTTTTTTAGCAGTATTTTCTGGGTTGGGAATTGCTAACACTGCAGCATCTTATTCTAATGGTTGTACTTTAATAGCCGGTATCTTTTCTGGTTCTATGTCTTGGTGGATATTTTTATGCACCATAGTTAACTTATTTCGTCAAAAAATTAATAGTAATGTTTTATCTTGGATTAATAAAATTTCTGGTGTAGTTATTGTTTCTTTTGCTGTTATTATTATTTTGAATGTGGTTAGGTAGCTTTATTAACATATTTGATCCTTCCAATAAATTGAATATAATATGATATTAATTATATAATGCAGTAATTTAATAAGGATAATATGAAAAAAGTTATGATATTTAGTTTGTTAATGATCAGTTCAATTTATGCAATGGATGACCAACAAACAGAGCAAGAATATCAAAAATGTTTGAAAGATGCTGAAGAAGTGTTCGCTATAGAACATAAATGGGCCAAATTTGATAATTATCAAAACAATAAAGCAAACGTAAGCTATACAAATGCCTCCAATAAATGTTTAGTAAATTACTTTTTAAAAAAACTAAGATCTTTACAGGTAAATCAAACAAATTCAGGGATAACAGATGAGCAAATTCAACAAAGATTTGTTGCTCAAAAAAGGTTACTTGCTGCAAAAAAAGCTCATGAAAAAGCTGCATCAGAATTAAAATTAGCTGTACAAGAAGCAAAAAGTTTCTTGGATTTAGAACCGAATGATTAATAAAATTTTATTTTCAATTTTTTTAATAAATTTTATTAATGCAGAGCTCCCATTATTTAAAAAGTTCCCAACGCTAAAAGATAAAATTGCATATGTTTCATTTTGCGATTTGCCAACACCAACACATAAGTTAGAGAAATTATGTAAGCATTTAGATCATCAAAATATTTATATAAAACGTGATGATCTATCAGGTTTAAGGCTAAAAGATGCCACGCATTTATTTGGTGGCAACAAGCCAAGAAAGCTAGAGTTCTTATTAGCAGATGCGCAAAAACAAAATGCAAAAACAATTGTAACATACGGTTGTGCAGGCTCTAATCATGCTTTGGCTACAGCAGTCTATGCAAATCATTTAGGTTTAAATAGCATATTAATGCTAAAATCCCAGCCCAATTCTAAAGCAGTAAGACATAATTTATTATTAGATAAATTTTATAATGCGCAATTTCAATTTTACCCCAATAATCAAGTGAGAAGTGTAGCTGCACAAAAATTATTATCTCAAGACAATACAGCATATTTTTTCCCAACTGGAGGTTCAATTGCTTTGGGCGCAGTAGCATTTGTTAATGCAATTTTTGAATTGAAAGAACAGATTGATAATGCAGTTATGCCGGAGCCTGATGTAATTTACTTACCCATAAATAGTTGCGGTACAACTGCAGGATTGCTGTTAGGTATTAAAGCTGCACAATTAAAAACTAAGATTATTGCAGTTGCTGTAGAACCAGAAGAAGTTAAAGATCAATTTGAAAACGAGACTAAAAAATTATTTCTAGAAACTAACACGTTATTAAATTCACTAGATAAAAATTTTGGTATGTTTGCATTTCCCGAAACACGATTTAATGTAAATAAAAAATTCTGTGGCGTTGAGTATGGCTTATTTACAAAAGAAGCTGTTGAGGCAAAAAAAACTTTCAAGCAATTAGAAGGCATTGCGCTTGACGGCACTTATAGTTCTAAGGCTATGGTTGCCTTGATGGATGATGTTAGAAATAATAAAAAAACAGTTGTTCTGTTTTGGAATACATATTGCGGAATTGATTATTCTAATTTAACCAATTCAGTTGATTATAAAGAGTTGCCTGAAGAATTTCATAAATATTATTGCCAAGATGTGCAAGAATTGGATAAAAATTAATATAAGTATTCGTTTATTTGGTTTATCAGATCTTGTATTAAAGGCGTATTATTAAATAATTTATTATTTAATTGCCTTTTATAGTGCTTAAATAAAGCTAAAATTATATGCTGGTCTTGCGTATAGTCTAAAAAAGTTTTTCCTTCAATGTTAGCAATTTTAAAATCTGCCCCATGATTTAAAAGCAAATAAAACACTTTAGGATTATTGTCAATTGTTGCCTCTATTAAAGCTGTATTGCCATTATCATTTGTAATATCTAGGTTTGCACCCAATTGAATTAAAAAGTTTATAATGCTTAAGTTGTTCATTTTGCAAGCAATAAACAGTGCTGTTTTGCCTCTATAGTTTTGTTCATTTATATTAACTTTGTATTTTAATAAAAGCTTTGCAATTTCATGAGCATCAAAGTTATTAACTGGAAGTTTACCATGCTGATTTTGGTTTATAGCAAATACTAAATCAATAAAAGCATTTTGGGATTTTTTATTTTGTAAGAATATTTCTATTTGCTGTAAATCAAAAAAATATATTGCTTTTTTAAGTGATAGTGGCTTGCCGAAAGCATTCCAGAAATTTGTATCTTCAGCAGTTAATATGCAATTATTATGTATAAAAATAAATATTAATAATAAATTTATTAAGTATTTTTTCATAGCATCCTACTTTAGTTACTTTTAGAAATTTAAGATTATTAAAAGAATTAACAAGAAAGCTATGGTTTTTTTGAAATAATTAAAGGCAAGTAGATTTCAGAAATCTACTTGCCTTTATAAGATCTACCAATTACGTTTTTATCTTATGTGAGATGTGTCTAATCTACCTTCACCAATTAGATCATCATCTGAATCTGTTTCTGAATCATTATCTGAATTATAATGGGCATCGTTCTCTGGAACTTGCGCATCAACATAATCAGGATTTTCATAATCAGGTTCTACTAAAGTATTATTTACTACATTAGTACCTGCATAGCCTCTGTTTGAAAGAGCAGCTGCTGTTAATAATCCAGCTCCTGCTAAACCAGCGCCTACAGCTAAGCCTGTACCTGCGCCATTCCAACTGCTACCATGGTTATAATTGCCATTATTATGATTATAGTTATGACTATGATTGTCATTATAATGGTTTTGGTTTTTATGATTTCCAGATCTACTACCCTGGTGACTGCTACTTTGTCTTGAATGTTGGGGACTTCTACCTGATTGTCTGCCTTTAGATCCACCTGAATGGCCTCCTGAGCGTCCACCACCAGCATCTATCGCTGGAACCATAACTAACATACCAACTAATAAGACCATTAATAAATTTTTCATAAAATCTCCTTTTTATACTATCACACTTAATTATATTCTAATGATAACAAATATGAGATACGAAAAACAAGCGTTTAAAAGGTTGTTTTGAATAAGTTTATCAGGTTGAAATAAATATTATGCATTAGGTTCTTCAATAACAACATAAGGATAATCAGATAATAATAAAATTTCAGATATATTCGGACCAACAGCATTATTATATTCAAATATTTGGAAAGTTTTATAGTAAGAAATAGGCATTGTTATAGAAGCTCTTGGGTTTAATATTACTGGCTTTGTTTGATTGGAAGCTTTTGTAAACATAATCATAATTTTTTGTTTAGATTTGTTTTTTAATATAAAACCCGTATTAGCTCTTTCTGCACATTCTTTTGCTTCTTCGGATCCAGAATTTGCTAAATTAATTGTTAAAATAAAGATAAATAATATTTTTTTCATAAATCCCCCTTAATATATGATTAAGTATAAATAAAAGTGGGTTCTAATTGCAATAGTATAAAAAAAATAAAAACTTATTAAAATAGGCAGCTATTAAAGATCTGATTCAATTGGAATTATGTTCTAAATTAATTAGTTGTAACTTTTAAATTTAGTTGAGTAAGCTTTGAAAGAGTTATAAACATTAAAAAAATAAGGAAAATCATGCAAATTAAAAAAGCTATCATAATAAGTGTATGTTTAGTAAATATTATAAAATGCTTTGCTTTACCGGAGATAATTCAACCAGTCATGGTTTCTGATAATAAAGATCGGGCTGTTAACATAAGAGAAATTAGAGACCATGAATTTGATGAAGTTAGAGATCTTGGGGTTAAAATTTTTACTTATATTTATAATTTTACAACCCAAGAACAAATAAATGATTTACGAAAATCATATGATTCAACAATATCAGAAGAAAGAAATGATTTTAATAGCAATTATGAAAATATGATTTCGCTTGTAGCTACTTGCAATAATCAGATAATTGGATTTCTTTCAGTAAATTTGACAGATAAGCCTAATGAAGTTTATGGAAGAGTATTTTTAGTTCATCCAACTTTTCAGAAATGTGGAATTGGCAAAAAATTATTAAAGCGTTGTCGTCAACTTTTGCCATCTTCAAAAAAAGTAGTTTGTATGACTTCTAAAAAGAATGAACGTGCCCAACAATTATATGCTCATTTTGGAGGTAAAAAAATTGAAAATCCATATTGGTCTAAATATTTATATAGAAACCTGGATGTATCAAATTATACAGGATATGAATTTGATGAAGCTGCGCTATTAGTATTTGATAAAAAATAAATTTTTAATCATTAAAACCTAAATCTTCTAAAAAGGCTTCTTGATTTGGCTCTCGCAATAAGAAGTCTTTAAGTAATTCATTAGGGTCTTGGCTGCCGCCTTTTGATAAAATTGTATCAATATATCGTTTTCCTATTTCTGGGTTTAATAAACCATGCTTTTTAATTTCTTTAAATAAATCTTTAGCAAAAACTTTTGACCATAAATAGCCATAATAAGATGGGCCATATTCATTTAAGTGCCCAAATGATGCTTGGGAAAAATCAGTGGGTTCCCATGCAATATGTGTTCTAATCTTATCATGTAACTCTTTTGCAGAAATGTGCGTGTCTGTTGGTGCATTTTTATAATAATTCAATGACAAAGAAGCCAAATAAATCTGCCTTAAAAATACATCACCAGAGTCAAACTTTTCTAAATTTATTAACATATCAATATTATGTTCAGGTAAAGGTTCACCAGTAATATAATGTTTAGAAATCATTTTGATTATATCTTTATCTTGCAGCCAATCTTCTAGCATTTGTGAAGGCATTTCTACAAAATCAATTTTTGTATTAGTCCCTGCTAATGACGCAAGGGTTGTTTTGTTTAATAAAGAATGAATTGCATGTCCAAATTCATGAAAGAATGTATTAACATCATCAAATTTTAATAAAGCTGGTTGATTATTAGTACCATCAGGGAAGTTCATCATAAGCACTGTGACAGATGGTTGAACATTCCCAAGTGAATCTATTAATGTAGGCACAATTGGTATCATAGCAGCATGGCTAAATTTATTTTCTCTAGGATGTAAATCGAGAAGTATTGATCCCAAAAATGTATTATCTTTTACATCATACGCTTCTATTAATTTTACATCATCATGCCACAATCCAGTTACTTTCGGTTGAGTAAATTTTAAACTTAAAAATTTTTCATAAATATTAAGCAACTGATTTAATGTATTTTCCATAGGAAAATATTCAGATATTTCGCTGTCGTTTAATTTAAAATGTTTTTGCTTGTAAGCTTCTTTAATATATCTTATATTCCATGGTTTTACTTTTCCATCTTTGTGAATATGTGTCGATTCTTTTAAATCAGAGTTAAATAACGTCATCTCTTTTTCAGCTTTTTTAAAAGCTTTGTTTGCAATATCATCTAAAAATTTCTCTACTCGGTCAGGATTTTTAGCCATTTGGGAATTCAATTTCAAATGAGTAAAACTTTCAAAACCAATTAATTGGGCTAATTCATGCCTTTTAGCAATTAGATTTTCAAGAACTTGCAAGTTTTCAGGATGAGCTCGTGTTGAGAATTTTAAATACATTTTTCGTCTTGTTTCTTCAATTGGGCATTCATTCATAATTGTAAAATATGTAGGATAATCTAATCCTAAAATATAGTTTACATTTCCATCTCTTTTTAATGAATTTATAAAATCTTGCGGTAAACCATTTAGTTCATCTGAATGTAAGATTACTTTCTCATCAGATTTTGCGATATTGGTTTCAAAATCTAAACCAAGTATTGCGATTTCTTTATTTAATTTTTTTGTTTTTTCTAAATCATCAATTGAAAGGTTCAATCCATTATTGATAAATTCTTGTAGAGTTTCTTGAATAAAATATTTTTCAATTTTGTTTAAATTTTCATTTTCAGATGAATCAAAGAAGTTTTTAAATGCGTTATATAATTGTATGTTTTGTGATACGTTATCAATTAAAAAATTTTTAAGTTTTAAAATCCCATTGTGTGATGATTCTCTAATGTCTTTATCAGGGCTTAAATTCTCTAAAGAATACAGTATAAAATTTGAAGTTTGATATTCTTTATTAATTAAATCAAGTTGCAAGGGCGTGTTTTCAAAATTACGTAAATTATTGTCTATATCAATAATTGATATAACTTTTTGCTCAATGGATTTAATTGTTTTTTCAACTAATTCATTAATTTCTGAAACACTTTTAGGAAATAAATTTTTTAAAGACATATCTTCCTTTTTAGATTTGCTATTGATCAATGCGCTTTTATATTATAATGGTAACATATTGCTACACAAATTATTTTTGCGAATTTTAAATGGTTATTTTATGAAATTTAAATTTATTTTATTATCGTTTGTATTGATGCTGCCATTAAGCAATTTTTTAACTCGCAAAGTTTTAGAAGTAAAAATAATAAAAGCAAAAACTAGTGACTCACGTTTTGGAAATTGCTTATTAATTGTTTATTGGGCAACATATTTATCAAAAAAATATAATATTCCTTTTATATATTATGAAAAATTTGTGGAATCAGATAACCTAAAAATTAGTAATATAAAAGACCTATTTCAAGCTAGCTTTGCAAATGTATTAAGACTAAAAAGTGAGAACGATATAGATATAAAAAGCGATAAAGATATTTGTTATGAAATTGACATAGATTTTTTGATGAGCAATGAGAATAGCAGTGAACTTTTAAAAGACGTAGATGCTGAATTTAAGAAATTAATAGAACCAATTAAAGATATAGAATTACCAGTACAGCAAGAAAATATAATCAGTTGTGCATTGCATGTAAGAAAAGGCGGCGGGTTTGATTTGCCTCTATTATCACAAGACGGTTTGCAGAGTAAAATAGATACAAGTTTTATTCCCATAGATGCACAAGTATTGGCGCAAGAAGTTCTAAGCAGATCAGCAATTACGCGTATGTTTAATAAGCTATTTAAGATAGATAGATACATAGATTTAAGATGGCCACTAAAATTCCCACCAGATAGATTTTATGTAGATCAGATTAAATATGTTGCCCAGCTTTTTAAAGATAAAAAGCTTAAAATATATTTGTTTACAGATGATCAGAATCCGGAAAAAATCGTAAAAAAATATAAAAAATATTTAAATAATTTAAACATAGAATTTGTATATAGAAAAGAAAACAATACTCACGACTCTAATATTTTGTATGACTTTTTAACAATGGCAAAGTGTGATTGCTTAATAAGACCGGAATCTACTTATTCTGTTATGGCAGAAAAAATTGGGAATTTTAAATTAGTTTTATATCCAGCCCACGCAATCTGGGTTTCTAAAAGCCAGCTTGCGATTGATGAAGTTGGATATAAGTAGAATTATTAAAATTGATCAGCAGATATCCAAATGCCTTTTTTTAATAAAAAGTTAATTTGAAGTTTAATAATTTTTTGATCTATCCGCCTATCTAACATTTCAGCTCTTATGTAATTATAACCAATGAATTCAATATCAGTCTTGGTGGTCTTAGAATATTGTCTTAAATGTTCTTCTACTGACATAATATTGTGTAACAGGTCATCAAAAAAAATTACTCTCTTTGGTATCCAATTTAATAGTTTTAAAAGTTCAATCAAAACTACACCTTTTTCTATGTAATTAGTCATTAAAATTCCATACGAAAACTCAGGGTATGTTTTACTAACTTTAGGTAAGCGATTCAGTGTTAGATCCAGCCATTCAAATTTTCTATTAAAATTTATGCCTAACTTGTTTAATTGATTAAATCTAAGCACTCCCATATCAGGAATAAGATTGTCTCGTTGAGTTCCTACGCTTGTTAAAGCGATTGTTTTAACATTTTTCATTTGAAGAGATTCCAAAATTTGGGGAATATAGTCTTCCATTAATACATGCTCATGATAAAGAGCTGCTTTATAAGCTTTTGAATAATTATTTATAGCCCTTTTGGTCTTATAATAATTTTGAATTGCTTGATCTATATAAGTTAAACAATCAAAAGCGGGATCCTTAGGTATTATTAATGTTCGATCTATATCAAAAACAACTAAAGTATCTTCATTGGCTCTATTAAGCTCAGATAAAGAGTCTTGAAACTCATGAATCATTTGGGTATAGCAGCTCGCGAAAGCAAATATATTTAGGGTAATAATTAAGGTGTAAAATTTAAAATTCATTAAGTTTTCTTGGTAAAAAGGTTTTAATTATTAGTATAGTTTTTATCTTAAAAATGTAAAAGTTGTTTGTCAGAAATCAATTTTGAAGGTTATGTTAATCTTCAAGTGCATCTTGAGAGTCGTCTATTCTTGCTAATGCTAATGCAAAATGCGAAAATTCAATTATGTTTTTATCAGCTTCAATGGCAATTAATTTCGCTTGGTTGACTAAGTTAGCAAGTTCTGCAGCAGAAAAACCTACAGAGTTTTGCGCAATAGGTGTTAAATCTATATTCGGATCTAAAGCTCCTTGCGCTGTAAGCTCAGCTGTATGAATTTTTAATACCTCTAAGCGTTCTTCGGTAGTTTGAGGACTTTCAACTCTTATTTTACGATCAAATCTTCCCGCTCTTATGGCGCCAGAATCAAGGCTCTTTGGCAAGTTTGTAGCAGCAACAACCACTATTTTATGGTCACTTTCCATGCCATCCATTTCAACTAGTAATTGATCTAAGGTAACTTTATAATGTTCGCTATAAGGTTCTCCACTTCTTTTTATTGCTAAGGCGTCAAATTCATCTATAAAAATAATTGCCGGAGAATTTTTTCTTGCTTGCGCAAATAAGTTTCTAATTTTTGTTTGGCCTTCACCATGCCATTTTGTATGGAATTCAGAACCAGAAACACTAAAAAAATTACAGCTTGCTTCACCTGCTAATGCTTTTGCTAATAAAGTTTTTCCGCAACCAGGTGGGCCTAATAATAAAATACCCCTTGGTAATTTTGCCGATAACCCGTTATATTCTTGAGGATTTTGCAACATGCTTACTATTTGTTTTAATGCCTGTTTTGCTTCGTGCGCTCCGGCAACATCAGTAAATTTAAAATTTGTTTTTATCGCTTCGAATTCAAACTCTGTGTAACTGCTTTTGGCTTTGTTGCTTCTTATAATTGCAAATAACCCTAATGCCATTGCAATATAATATTTTCCAAATTTTTCAATGTCATCTATCGATGTACGGTTAAGTCTTTTTAATAAGGTTAAGAATGCATTTTTTAGTGTGAAATTATCCTGCTGATTTGCATGCATGTATTCTGTAACTAACCTAAAGAGCAAAATCTGTATTATACGATTAACATTGGCGTATATAATAACTTTAAGATTGTTATTATACGCCTCTACTGCTGCTGTGTTTTTAGCATCAGGTTCTGGAGTATGTTTGGTATATTGAATAACATCGTACGTATGTTTACCAATTTGTAATATTAGGATAATCCCTGAGGCTTGCCTTAGCAATTCCAGTAATTTTGGGGATTTTTTAGCAAGAATAAGGACCATAGCCATTGTTAAAGAAAAGCCTAATGTGGCACGATTTTCTTTTTTAGTAATAAAATCCATAGAATTCAGGGATGACCAGGTAGAAGATATGAATAAAAATAAAAGAATTAATGATTTAGTTTTTTTCATATGTTTAAAGTAGTTAATTTCTTAAATTAGCGCAAGAGTATAAAATTTTTGGGACTTTTAATTATAAATAATCAGTTCTGGTAGCTATTTTTTTAAAAAATAACATAATTAAAAATATTAGAGTTAAAGTTTTATAGGGGTTGTTTCAATGATTAAGCATTTTAGGTTAGCTTTTCTATTTCTTTTTATGCAGTTAGCACACGGCGATACTCAGGTAAATTTAGGTCCAAAAATCGGTGTTTTGGTTATAAATGATAAAGATGCTCCTAATTCATGGGCATACTTAGCTCATTTAACTGAGTTTTTCTTAGATAAAGAGGTTAAAGCCATTGTTATATTGTTAGAAGTAGGCAATGGGTATTTTGGATATTCTCAAGCTTTTGCTATTGCCAAAAGTATTAAAGATTTAAAAAAAATATATAAAAAACCAGTGATTGCTTATGGCGAACAATGGCTTGCGCATTCGGCATATGTTGTTGCATGTGCCTCTGATTGCATAATGGCAGCACCAATGTGTATGTTAGGCCATATGACTTATGGCAATAATTATATTGATAAAAGTGAACAATTAATTAAAGAAGGTATACGGATCACTCCGGTTCATGCCGGTAAATATAAATATCAAGATGACCCTGATTTTAAGATTAGCGATGAAGATTTAAAACGAGCTCAAATAAGTGTCAATGAAGCTTGGCAAAATGTAATTAGTAATATTATTGATTTGAGACCAGCTTTAAAAGAATGTAAATCGAGCTGGGTAAATGGTGAAATATTTATAGCAAGCCAAATAAAAAATAACAATTTTTATGATAAAATTGGAGATAAATTAGATTTACAGAATGTTACTTTGCAATTAATAAACAAACAAAACAAAAAGAAATTTAAGCTATCGGATTTAGAAGTCGTAGTTAAAGAGCCTTTTTTAGAATTAGAAAAACTAGAAGTAAGTAAAGATAATAAAAAAACTATTGCAGTTGTAAATGCAAGCCAAATGCTTAAGTGGGAAGATTCAAATTATTACTTTCAATTATTTGCAGATCTTTTTTATGATACCAATATATTAGGTATTGTAATAAATATAAATGTTTATGGCGCTAATTCAGGTTCGGGTATGTATAATCTGTACACCCAAATAAAAAAACTAAAACAAATAACAAAAAAGCCTGTAGTTGCATACATAGATTGCTACGCATATTCAGGTGGATATTGGCTTGCATGTTGTGCTGATTATATAATAGCTTCGCCGCTTGCAGATTTGGGTAGTGTGGGTTATAGATGGAGCAGAGTTGATTATACTAAATATGATGTTAAAAATAACATAAGTTATAATCCAATTGCATCTAATGAATTAGGAAATATATTTAATGAACACAAAACATTAACGGAAAAAGAACAAAAAATAATACAAGACTTAATAAATTTCAGGCATTTAGGATTTATTGCTCAGATAAAAGATTCAAGACCAAAACTCAAAAACAATGAAAGTGAATGGAAAGAAGCTCAAGTTTATAATCCCTATAAAGCACTTAATTTGGGCATGATTGATAAAATTGGTTCTTCGATTGATTCAGTTAAATATATTTCAAAAAAAGAAGACTTAAACAATATAAAAATTATTTTTAGAACATTAAATAAGCCCGAAGAGAAAAGAAATTAAATGGGTTTATTTTTAAAAACCAATTATTCAGTCAGATAATGTTTTTAGGATGTGCTTGGAAATATTCAATAATCATTTGCTTTCGTTTAAGTGTATTTTCAACAAATTTTTCAATTAGATTGTTATAATCAGCCAAGTTTTCTTGTGTAGTTTCTATAGGGAATTTTGGCCAAAATGAAGCTAAAGTATCAGCATCTAATTCAGAAATTTTATTAAATAATTTTAGGCTTATGGTTTC
>JARLHJ010000032.1 GCA_031292305.1 Candidatus Babeliales bacterium | reverse complement strand
GTATGCCAAACAATAGTAGCAGAAACAGCACCTTATGTGGCTGCTATGGCCGCGCCTGCAATTACTGCAATATCAAATCCGACACCAGCAGTAGTCAAACCAACAGTAAAAGCGCCTGTAAAAACTCCGGCAGTCAAGACGCCACCAGTCAAGGCACCGGTAGCCAAGGCATCTTTGGGAGCTTGTAAATTAGGAAATCAGGTAGTTCAAGGGTTGCCTAGCACGCTTTGTAATGCTAAAAACGTAAGCAAGGCTACATGGAATGCTAAAACTAAAAAATGCACTGTTGTTATAAAAAATCCGAAAGTAACAGAAAACATAGCCACTACTAAGGCAATGTGTAAGCCGGCTAAGGTTTTTGTCTATAAAAAATAAGTAGTAAAAAATAAACCATCGCATTGATTTTGAAATCAATGCGATGGAAAAAAGGAGAGTAGTAATGAAGCCTAAGTAAAATGATAGGTTAAATCACTATCATTATTCATTATGAATTAATTTATAAAATTGTCAATGCTTTATTGTAAATGTTTTTTTGAAAATAATGATTTTTGGAATTATTTTAAGAAGGTTTTAGTGATTTCCAGAGTAAAAGCTAGAAATTCAGGGGGTAGAATTAATTGGTTGTTAAAGCCAATAATCAAACGCTATTCTTGAAACTTTACCAACATTTGATTCAATAGTCTAGCTCTATAGCCCAATTCTCACAATATTTCTAATTGAATTGTAATTATAGCTTAATAATTTGTGCATTGTTGTCTAGTAGTATCTTTTTTAATGGGCTGTCATTCAAAGGACAAGTGAAAATAAGCTGGGTGTTTAAAGATAGTAAGATAGGAGCAAGTCTAGACATATTATTTGCGTCTAAGTCTGTCATAAAATCATCTATTAAAAATAATATAGACCCATTGTTAAAAGTTTTATCAATAAGTTGCCTAACTTGAGCAACCTTCATAAGGGTGATAAGTAATTTTTGCTGTCCTCTGGATGCAAATGTGCGTGATTTCTTGTCGCAAAAAACTATAGAAAAATCATCTAAGTGAGCTCCAAATAGAGACCTACCTAATAGTTTTTCTCTTTCAAAAGAAGTAGATGTTTCTATTTTTTCTTCATATTTAAATTGGACATATAAATTGGGATCAAAATTTTCTAGCAAAAGTGTATTTACATTATCTTCTAAATTTTTTAAAGCAGCTTTTCTTGTTTCTTGGATTTTTAAAGACTGATTTTTTAATTGATCATTCCAAAGAGTATAAGATTCATGAGTTGATCTTGGATTTTGCAATAAAGCATTTTTATTATCTACAATTTGTTTGTAATTTTTTGATAAAGCAAGAAACTGTGTGTCATAAAGATGAATGTATTGATCTATGAATGCCCTTCTGCAATCTGGGCCACCCTTTATTAAGTTAATATCATCTTCGGTAAGAGCAACGGATCTGTATGCTGTTACTAACTCTTTATAAGATTGTATGGGTTTATTGTTCATTTTTACTGATTTTTTTTTACCCGAAAAGCCTGCCTGAATCTCACTTTCTTCTTGTGTTGAGAAATTAATTTTAATAAAAAAATTTTCAGACTCTAACTTAATTAAATCTTTAGAAAGATGCGTTCTGAAAGATTTTAAATAACATAAATAATGCAACGCTTCTAGTATAGAAGTTTTACCAGATCCATTTTCACCTTCTATAAGAATTATTGGGGCTTCTAATTTTAGTTCTAAATTTTTAAAGCACCTAAAATTTTTAAGAACCAAATTAGTTAATTGCATTTACCCCTCAACACTCTTGGGTACTTCGTCTAAATAAAAAACATACAAACTTGTGCAAACAATAATCATAGAAATAACAAAAGAAATAGTAATTGGCTCACCAAATAAGAACCACGCAAAAACAGCAGTAAATGCTGTGGATATTAAACTTGCAAAAGACATAAAAACAGTAGAATATCTTTTGAGCAAGTATGAATAAAATGTATAACAAATTACTTGAGAAACAATTGCTAATGCAACCACATACATTAACATTTGCATATCTAATGTAACACCTTTTTCAACAATTGCGGAATTTATAAATGAAAAAATGCCACCTAAAAATAATGTGATTCCATTTACTAAAACCAATGGAATTTTTTCATCATATACTAGTTGCTTTATTGTGATCCAACCGTACGAACCAGCTAACATTGAAATGAAGACAGCAAAGAAGGCAACCAGAAATAACCCTAAGCTTACATTGCTTTCAAAGCTGCCATTAAAAATTAATGCTGGCAAGAAACCTAGTATCCCGCCTATCAATCCTATTGTTTGTCGTTGTGTTAATTTATCTTTAAAAATTACATAACTTAATATAGCAGTTACAAATGGAGACAAGTTATAAATAAAACTCGCGATCCCTGTTGGTAAATAGGTAAATCCCCATAAGCCAAATGCATTGGTTACATACGCATTTAGTAATGATGCAAAAAATATAAGTCGCCAATTTTTTAATGTTTTAAATGCAGATCTATCTGTAATTAACTGATATATTAATAATATACCTCCAGCAATTACTAGTCGCATACCTACCATAAAAAATGGAAAGCCAAAGCTGCTAACTTTTTTGACTAAGATGTTAGATGCTGCAAAAAAGAATTCTAATAAAAAAATTAAAAACATATTATCTTAATTGTAAGAAGGTGATACTGGCATTACTAAATATATAAAATTAATTTCCCGTTCTTTTGATTCAAAGATTACAGGCCTTGATTGATTGTTTAAATGGAAATTTATTTTATCTTCACTTAATGCTTGAAGACCATTTAGTAAATAAGGCGCATAAAATCTAATAGTGATTTCTTTGTCTACAAATTCTTCTAAAGAAAGATTTTCTTGCATTGATCCAACTTCTTTATTTTGCAAAGAAATGGATAATGCGCTCTTGGTAAAATCAAAGCGTGTTGCAATAAATTGACCAGATAGTAAACAGGTAGAACGTCTTAAAGATTTTACTAAATTAATTCTGCTAACAGTACCTTGATTAAAATCTTTTCTATCTAAAATAGATGCATATTCAGGAAATGGATCCGCTAATAATTTTGTAAAGAAATTAAAGGATGTACCAGAGAATACTAATTGATTCCCGCAGGTGCCTAAAAATATTGTTTGATCTTCTACATTTTCTAGAATTTTCTTCAATTCAAATATTGCTCTACGTGGTAACAACCAAGTCTTTTGTTCTTCTAGTTTGTATTTACCTGAAGTTGTTTGTACCAAGCAATGTCCATCTGTTGCTGTCATTTTAATTTCTGTATTAGAAACTTCTAAATATAATCCATTTAATGCAGGATTAGAGTTATTTTGTGGAATTAAAAAAGCTACTTTATCAAGCATTTCTAATAAAAACGCATTATCCAATTGCATGATGTTTTCTATGCGTTCCGGAAATGGAGGAAATTCTTGCGCATTTTTAATATTTAAAGATAATTGCGCCGGACCTGCCTGTAAAGAAACTTGATTATTATTAATATTAAATTGAATTTCACCATCAAGTTCTTTTACTAAATCAAAAAGACGTTTTCCCGAAACCAAAAATGATTGACCTTCGTCTAGATTGCTATCTTTAATAAAGCAGCTATATTGCAAGCTTATTTCTAAGTCTGTGCTTTTTATTATCAACTCTTTGTGATTTGTATTAAATAAGATTGATGATGTTGTATCAAGTGTTGTTCTTTTTGAACAAATTGGTTGCATTGAAGAAAGAACTGATGACAATATCTTTTGATCAATAGTGAATGTATTTTCCATACTAGCCTTCTAAAAAATTAATTTTCAAATAAAGTTTATAAGCTATAATAGCACGCTTTTATTATATATTCAATTTATCGCTACTTACGATCTAGGATGGAATTTATCATAAACTTTGCGCAAATATTGAGTATCTACATGAGTATATATCTGTACCGTTGAAAGATTCTCATGTCCCAATAATAATTGCAGTGATCTTAAGTTTGCACCCTTTTTTAGTAAATGGGTTGCTAAAGAATGCCTTAATTGATGTGGTGATATCGGTCTTTTGATCCCACATTTTACTGCCATACTTTTTAAAATAATCCAAAATGATTGGCGTGATATATGTTTAATTTTTTGTGCATAAATTACGGGAAATATATAATCGCCTGCATTATATGCACTATTACCGTAATTCTTGCGGGATAATAATCGGGGATGCACAGTATTTAAATATTCTTTCATATCAGCCATTACAGGTAATGGTACAGGAATTAAGCGCCCTTTGCCACCTTTTCCCACAATGGAAATAAAACCTGTGTCAAATTGTAAGTTAGAAACGGTTAAAGTTACAAGTTCTGTAATACGCATACCTGTTACATATATCATATAAAGCATTATTTTATTGCGTATACCATGATCCGTTTTGTCTTTGTTGGAAAATTCCAACAACCCTTCTATTTCAGCTTCTGATAAATAATTTGGCAAACGCTTTTCTAGCTTAGGGAATGTTAAATTACTTGCTAAGTTATCAAGTCCACAAAATTTATTTAAAAAAGTAAAAAACACTTTTAATGAAGATATTTTTCTCGCCATACTGCGTGCATTAATTTTTATTTTAACTTTTAGATGTTGCAAAAAGAGCTTAATGTCTTTATTTGTCGCAGCATTTAACTCTATTTCTCTTGATTTTAAATATTGCGCAAGTTGACTAATATCTTTAATATAAGCTTGTAAGGTGTTTCTTGAAAGCCTTTTTTCTGTTAATAAGTAGACTTCAAAGCGGGATATATATGATTCCATTACACATTCCTTTTTAATTAAATGAGCTAAAGGATAAATTATTAAAAAACTTTTATTAGTATTTTTTTCAATTATCTTCATACCTTTAACAGGAGAAATCATGCAAGATACTACTACAACAATTCAAGAACTCAAAGATAAAGTTAAAACATTTCTTAAAGAACGTGATTGGGAACAATTTAATGACCCTAAATCTGTAAGCATTTCTATTGCTATTGAAGCTGCAGAATTATTAGAAAAGTTCCAATGGGTAGATAATAGTAAATCAAAAGATGAATTAGAAAAGCATAGAACTGAAGTGGAACATGAAATTGCAGACGTTTTTAATTACTTATTAATATTCTGCAGTCAAAATAATATTGATTTGGCAAAAGCCTTTGAAAATAAGCTAAAGATCAATGAGCAAAAATACTCTATTGAAAAATGCAAAGGTAAGTCTGATAAATATACTACTTATAAAAAACCTTAAAAAAGAACATCATGAACAAACTTGTCTTACAATCAAATGCCCTAATAAAAGAACGTCTAAAAGAATTTGCACACCTGCATAAGCAAGATAATGCTGCATGGTTTAGTGAACTATGCTTTTGCATATTAACTGCTAATTCAAAGGCGCAAAGCGCAATAGATATTCAAAAAGAAATTGGCGCTAATGGTTTTTTAGAAAATAGCCCAGAAGAAATTAAAACTGTTATTCGCAAATATGGCCATAGGTTCCATAATAATAAAACAAAATACATCATAGAAGCGAGACAGTTTAAAGATATTAAAACTATTGTGCAAAGTTTTAAAAGCACCAAAGAAGCACGTGATTTTATAGCAAAAAATATAAAGGGACTTGGTTACAAAGAGGCCTCACACTTTTTACGTAATGTAGGTTATTCTGATATTGCAATTATAGACAGACACATTTTGAGATGGATGCTTGCAGAAAACTTAATTCCGGAAATACCTAAAACCATTACCAAAAAACATTATTTAGAATTTGAAGCTATTTTAGAAAAATTTTCAATCCCTCAAGATGAGCTGGACTTAATCATTTGGCAGCATGTCACAGGAAAAGTCTTAAAATAACTATCTAAGCTGAAGCTCAATTGGGATTTTGCTTTTATCAACTATTGATTTAGTGATTTTAGATATCAAAAATGCCAAGTATTTTCTGAATAATAATCTAGATTTCTCTTTATATAATTCATTTAATAACTTATAACTAATTATTCTCAATTCTAGCCTATAACTTTTAATCTTGCTTACAATTAGATTTCTAGATGCAGCTAATTTTTCAGTAATTATTTCCAAAAATGCATTTTTTCTATCACTTCCCTTAGGAGATTGCAATGAAACTAGCTCTTTATTGCCTTTAGGCGAATGAAGCAATACAAGCTCTTCCCTATCTGTAATATCAGAAAATATGTTTTCATATTCTAATTTTATTTTATTTTCTTCGGCATCTAATATGTTTTTTGAATCAATCCATTCAATTACAGCATAAACAAACGATAAAGCATCAATTTTTTCATCATCTGAAAGCTTCTCAATTGCATTAGCAATATTATCTAAATTTATTTTTGATGGTTCTGCGCTATAACAAGAATTTACTATTGCAATAGTTAAAATATATATTTTTATCATTGAGAGATTATTGCAAAACCAATACCAAAAAGTAAAGAATTAAATTATTTAGCCCATGTACCACATAAAGTAACGGCAATAGCATCGGTCACATCATTTTTTGCTGGCATCAACAAACCAGGAAACAGTTGTAATACTACACGTGCCACCTGATCTTTTTGTGCCCCACCGTATCCGGTAATCGATTTTTTAACTTCAGTTGGAGAAAATTCATGTATATTTAATTTATGCTGGCTTGCAAGTAAATATAAAATGCCACGCAAATAGCCTAACTTTAAAAAATTTTGTGCATTTTTGCCTAAAAATGATGTTTCCAAAGCAATATCTGTTATACCCCATTTTTTTATTTTTTCATCAAAATAGTCATAAAATTCTTGCACACGAACAGAAAGATGCTTTGTAGGGTTTAGTTTTAAGTAACCACATTCTAAGAGTAATATTTTATTATTTTCTTTTTTAATTATCCCAAAGCCCGAAAATTGAAAACCAGGGTCTATGCCTAAAACTACCATCTTCTTTATCTCTTTATTTGCGCTAGAAAGCAAAAATCTTGATTTTTGAGCTACTAGCCATATACTTATTAAGTAATATTATAACCAAGTTAGGAAAAAACAATGAAAAATAATTTTAAATTATTGGTGTTGGCGATTTCATTAGCGTCAATTTATTCTATAAACTGCGTAGAGCACACACCTGCAAGTAAAACAATTAAAATATATACAAGTAAGTATAAAATTCCAGTAGGTAATGTAAATCTAACGAACTTATATATTGCATTATCTAAAGTTCCTGAAAATGAAAAAGAAGCAGTTCAAGTTTTTTTTAAAGATATAAACGACAAGGCATTAAAAGCGCTATCTTCTTTAACAGAAAAATATGCTACAAAAACTATTACATTTCAAAGCTTTAATGCAGAAATTCAAGCTATTTTTGTACTAGCAAATAACTCAATTAATGCATTCAACCAAGTACAAGTTTCTAACCAAAACCTAAAAGAATTGATATTATTTGAATACCAAAGAGTTATATTGGACATTGTTAAAAACTTTATCGCTACAGGCGAAAAAATTAATTCAGCAGTAAGTGAAGACTTAAGCTGCAAGAAGAAGACTGTTCTTGCTAACTATAAAGAAATCACAGATATTAAGAGTAAATTATAAGCATTTGACAGGGTTTTTTAAATAAATTATACTAATAGAAAATATGAAAATAATATCTATGAAGGAAATTTATGAAAAAAACCCTATTTTTTTTACTTATTTCTCTGTTTTTAGTTCTACCACATTCATCAAAAGCAGCTGACGCTAATTTTGCAATCGAGAATGCTGGAGATAATCCTAAAAGTAGATTTTTAAGTGCATTTTCTCAACTTTCAAATCATGACAAAATATATTTTACTAAACGCCTAGAGTTAGCTGAATCATTACATTTATATATGCTTGATAATGAGATATTTGATGTATATAAAAAAGATAATAAAGCATTTAGACAAGCACATAAAGCTATAGGTTTAGATACGCTAGATGACGAACATAGTATTGCAAAATCGGGAATAGAATTTACAAATTTATTGGTAGTATATATTTATATGCTACGCGATCTTAAGTTAGATGATTTGAAAAATATAGAAAATATCCGACAAAGAATTAAACTAGATAAAGAACTTTTAGAAGGTATAAAAAACCTTAAATAAAATTATGGTTTTTTATTAATCAATCTAACAGCTTGTTTTGCAGCCTCTATGTCACCAGGATTAGCACCATGCAAATTAATTAATTGATTATAAAATGCTAAGGCAATTTCGTTGCTTTTTTTTACACCTAACCCATCTTGATATAATTCTGCTATGTTATATAAAACTTTACCTTTATTTACAGGTGAAATTCTTGAATCTCTTAAGATATTTAATAGTAACTTTCTACCATGTATATAATTTGGTCTTCCAAGTTCATTAGTAAGATACATTAAAGCCTTATTTATCCTTGCTTCTGTTCTGTAATCAAAGCTTAAGCTCATGTCTTTTATAGCTTGCGTGTAAAGATTAAAAGCTGTGGTATATTGTCCATTATTTTCTGCAGCAAATGCTTGCGTAAGCTTATTTTCAGCATTTAAGTTAATTAAACAATGTAAGAATATAAAAATAAGTATATTTTTTTTCATGCTTTCTCCTGAATTACTTATAATCGTATAAGTTAATCAGCATCTTCGAATTTAGTCAATTCGCGTAAGAAATTCATGAAAACAGTCCCGGTTGGACCGTTTCTTTGTTTACCGATAATAAGTTCAGCAAGGGCTGGATTTTCAGTATCAGGATTATAAATTACATCCCTGTATAAAAAAGCAATTAAATCAGCATCTTGCTCAATAGCACCAGATTCACGTAAATCTGATAACATTGGACGCTTATCTAAACGTGCATCCACGGCACGGGATAGCTGAGATAATGCAAGAATAGGAATTTGTAATTCTTTTGCTAAAGCTTTTAAAGATCTAGAAATTTCTGAAACTTCCTGATGTCTATTTTCATGTTTTTTAGATGAATGTAATAATTGTAAATAATCAATTACTAAAAATTGCAAACCATGATCTAATTTAAGCTTTCTTGCTTTTGCACGCAAGTCCATAATACTAAGCCCTGCAGTGTCATCAATAAATAACTTTAAATCAGCTAATTTGGCAGCAACATTAGTCAACTCTATCCACTCATCTGATGTTATTGTAGCATTTCTTATTTTTTGATGTGATATTCTAGATTCTGTTGATAAGAACCTTAGAGTTAATTGTTCTGCAGACATTTCAAGAGAAAAGAAACCGACCACAAATCCGTTTTCCGCAATAGTTGTTGCAACGTTTAATGCTAAAGATGTTTTTCCCATTGAAGGTCTTGCCGCTAAAACAATTAAATCACTTTTTTGCAATCCTGAAGTCATTTCATCTAAATGTCTGAAGCCAGTTGGCAACCCAGTAACGCCTTTTGAATGACTTTTAATTTCAGAAAGATGCGCAAAGGTACGTTTTAACCAAATATTTAATTGCGTAAAAGATTGCGAATTTTTTTTGCTAGCTATATTAAAAATAATTTTTTCAGCCGCATCTAAAACAGATTCAATATCTTTTTCATTTTGAGCATAACAATTAGATATAATATCAGTTGCTGAAGATATTAATTCTCGCAGTACTGATTTTTCTTTTATAATTTTAGCATGCTGTTCTATTAGACCTACTGCAGGAATTTCTTCTTGCAACCCAATCAAATATACAAGCCCACCTATTGAATCTAATTGCTCTCGCTTATTAAGCTCATCTTGTATTGTAACAATATCTATGCGCTTATGCTTTGCAATAAGTTCTTGCATCACTTCATAAATTATTTTATGCCCAGAATTATAAAAATCATTAGGCATTAATAATTCTGCTATCTGCACAAAACATTCGTCATTCAATAACACAGCGCCTAAAACAGATTTTTCTGCTTCAATACTTGCTGGTAATTGCTTGCCCAATATAGATTCAACAGATGGACCAAAAATCTTTTTTTGACGATCGTATCTATTATTTGAATTTGAATCAAACATTCTTACTCAGCTGCAACCTTTAAAGACAATTTAGGTAATAATTGATTAGAAAGTTTAATAACAACTTCATGATTACCAATAGTTTTTATTGTTTTTTCAAAAACTACTTGGCTTTTGGCAATTTTGATACCTTCAGCTTCTAATAAATCAGCAACTTCTTGGTTTGTAATTGCGCCATAAAGCTTGTCTTTGTCATGAGCTTTTTTCTTAATAACAAGTTTTAATGCTTTAATTTTTTCAGCTAACATAGAAGTTTTAGAAGATATTACTTCTTTTCTATTTTCTATAGATTTAATTTTATTTTTAAAGTTTGCTTCGTTATCAGCAGTAATTATAACACCAAATTTTTGTGGGACTAAGTAATTAAGAGCAAAGCCCTCTTTAGTTTTAATTACTTCGCCAGCTACGCCAACTTTATCTACGTCTTTTAGTAAAAATACTTTCATGATCATCCTTATTATGTTTAATATATTTGATCAGTATAATCTAAAAGATAGATATTTAAAAATTTTAGTTAAAAATTTATTTATATTTCTCTCTCTCTTGCCTCTTGTTCTGCTTCTTCTTCTTCAGAAGTGCTTCCATTTCCTGAATTAGCTGCGTTATTTTTAATTGTCTCTGTAAGCTTGGCCTGGTTTTCTGCTTGAGCAGTTTGAGCTGCTTGAGCATCGGCAACACTTACTTCGCCAGCTAATGAACCAGTTTTGCCTGAAACACCATTCTCCTGTTGCCACTGTTCAAAATCAAAACCTTCTGGTCCAACATTACTTGTTGCACCTTCAGTAGATCCACCAAGATCTGAAAGATTTGATAAATCTGTAGGCGTCGCAATATCAACATTTGATAAATCTATTTTTAACTCTTCTTCTGGTACAGCATTTTTTTCTTGTGCAGCCTTCTCTTTAGCAGCTTTCTCTTGAGCGGCTTTTTCCTGTGCAGCTGCTCTTGTTTTAAATTTTGCTTTCAATTCGGCTTGCAATTTTTCATGCTGGTTTAATTCTGGCTCAACTGCCTTTTTTAGTTCAGTTTTTTTTGCTTCGCCTTTTGCAACCCTATCAGCACGTGCTTTTGCTGCATCTTTAACAGCATTCATATCTAGTCCTTTTTGGGGGACTAATTCCAGAGGTTGAGCAGGTTTCAATTTAACACTATTAATTTCTTCTAATGTTACACCTGTTGCTCCTTTTTTTGGCCCACCTGGTGATATTTCATTTGATCTAATAGTTGGAGCATCTGGTGCTAGTGGTGGTGCAGTTGGTACATCTATAGTCATTGCAGGAGCATCCGGCACTATGCTTGCAACTTCTGGTGCTGGGCTACCAGGTGGCAAGTCTACTGCAGGATCAATCGTTTGATTTTCTTTATTAACTTGATTAACAGTATCCTGTAAATTTTGATTACTTACTGTAGCATTATTTTTTGCTTGTTTGGTAGCCGTTTCTAATTCTGGTAATTTATTCTTTAATGCAGCTTCTGGGCTTCCAGGTGCGGCATTCTTGATTTTAGTTGTCGCTTGCTCTAAAGAAGCAGCGTTTCCGCTATTAACTCTTGCAACATCTTTGCTTGCTTGCACTGTTGATTTGTTTGCTTCAACTTGTGCAGCATTGGCTTCTTGCGTAGCAGTTGCAGCCTCAATTTGTTTTTGCGAATTGGTAGGATTTTTTTCTGCATCTTGTTGAGCTTGTTCAGCCACTTGTTTTAATTTGTCAGCTTTTGCTTGATCTGCTTGGCTCTTGCTTTCAGATAATTTTGCAGCATTTTTGTCTTGGTAATATTTATAAACCTGAAAAGCACCTATGAATATCCCAGCAACTCCTAATACAAGACCAGCTACCATTTCCAAGATAAATTCATTAAATGAATCATGCCAAAAATCAGTAGACCCACTGCCACTGCTGTCACCGTTATTACCACCTTGCATAATGATGGTAGTAGTAGAAGTCTGGCCAGATGTGCCCGGCGATAGTGTCGGAGTAGCTTTAGCTGGAGTACAAAGTTGCAATGATTGTTGAGCTTGCAAACATGTTGGCGTTGTAGACTTCTTACATTGATTTACTTGAGTTTGCAATTGCTTACAAAAAGAATTTTTAAAATTTTGTATTTTTGTTTCCGTTAAAGGCTTTTTAGGTTTGATGGTTGTAATTGGTCTTTTTTTAACTACAACTTTTTGAATCAGTTTAGGCTTCTTTTTTGGGACCGGTTTTTTAGTCACCTTCGTAGGTGCAACCACTTTTTTAACAGTTTTTTTAGATTGTGGCGTTAGCGTTATTGCAAAAGAATTATTAAAAATTAATAATGATAAAATTACTAAAGATTTTCTTAAAAATTTATGATTTCTTTTAAAAACATAATTTATAAACATTATTTTCATAATAATCCTTTTTATATCCAGCTAAACGCAACATATTTGATGTTGCGTTTAGCTGAGTTAATATATTCTTTATAGTACCTCTCCTGCTGCTCTTTCCGCTGTAGCCAATCGTTCTAATTCTTCGATCTCTTGGACAGATTTTCCCATGCTTTCTAATTCAGCAATTGTGACTAATTCACCTTCATACATAATCCCTTTTTCTGCTGTAGTAGCCACTCCCTCAAGATTAGTTGCTTCACCGGCTGCGGCTCCACCGCCCATACCGCCCGACAGTCCACCTTCTGCGCCTGCTGCGCCTTCTAGTCCTGATGCACTGCCTGCGCCCATACCGCCTGATGCGCCTTCTAGTCCTGATGCACCTTCTAGTCCTGATGCGCCTTCTAATCCTGATGCGCCGTCTAGACCGCCTTCAGCTGAGCCTAAGCCATCTTCTACTGGTGGTCGGTTAGGAACATCTGTAGCGCCAAGTTCATATTCTGCTGGTGGTGGTGGTGCTTCGGCTTCAATTGGAGCTTTTTCTGCTGCTGGTGGCTTTTCTCCAGCTTTCTCTCCAGGTGAAAGTTTCTTTTCACCCTTAAGTTTGTCATAAACTAAAGCACCAGTCATCAATGCCATACTCGCTGCACCGCCATATTTAATTATTTGATCTGTAAGTGATGGTCCAGGTGGTATTGCTGCTGCCGATATTGCAGCATTACAAGCCGTAACTGCAGCTGTATTAAGTATTCTTTGTGGATCAGCATAGTCATTATCTTTAGCTACTTGACAAGTAGTTAAACAAGCCTTTGCATCATTATTATCTTGTAAAATTGGATTTGCACTTTGGCACGAATCTACTATGCAATATGCTTGCGCTGCACAAATATCTCCAGCACCATTAATACTAGAATCAGCTGTTATTTCTGGACAACCTAATGAAGCACCATTGCTAGGTAAAGGCACTGGTCCTGATAATAAAGTACAAATTTCTTTATTATCACCAGTTAATGACGCTTTATTAGCTTGGCAATAATTAGATTTTGCATAAGTCTGACAAGTTTTTAATTTTGTTGCATTAGGAGTTTTTCCCGCAGGAGTTGTATCACTTGCACCTGTGGGTACATAATACTGACTAGTACATGCTAATTGCTTACAACCTGTAGATTCTGCAGGAGTTAATCCTTGCTTAGATGAAGAATAAGTGTTACAGAAAGTTCCATTTGCAAAAGCAACGCAATTTGAATATTTTGTCGCATCTGGATTTAGTCCAGCAGGCGTTGGATCATTTGGACCTGTAGGTTGATAATATTTAGATGTACAAGTATTTATTTTACATTGTAAAGTATTTACTCTTCCAGGATCTTCTTGTGGCGCCTTTGTTGCACTTGCTGCTGTTGTTGCAGTTGTAGTTGTTCCACTTGATACAAATCCCGGCGTAGGTGCAACTGTTGGTGCAACTGGTTTTATTCCTGCAGCTATACAAGGTGCGTACAATGCCTGAATTGTTTGACATTGGGATTTTTGTGTCGCAGTAGCAGTTGTGAGATTTAAAGCCTTACAGGTTGAATAATATTTTTCTGCTTGATTACAATTTGTTACAAATCCAGAACATGCTGTTTTTTGAGCCGCTGTTTGTGCTTTTTGAGCTTTAGAACCAGCTACGGCTGCTGCGGCGCAAGATTTAAATTGAGTATTACAGGTAGCTTTCTGTGCAGCTGTTTGTGGAGTTTTTAGTCCACCTGGCATTAATCCTGCTAAACAAGTGTTAATTTGTGTAGTTAAATCTGGAGTTGGAGTTGCCTTAGGAACTGCCTTCGGAGTTGCCGCAGGCGTTGCCTTAGGAGTTGCTTTAGGCGCTGCCTTTGGAGCTACTTTAGGAGCTGCCTTGGGTGCTGCCTTAGGTACCAGCTTAAGTGCCGGCGTTGCCTTTGGTTTGGCCTTTGTTGCTGCTGCAACTGGTTTTTTAGCAACTACTGGCTTTAAAGTTATACCATCAATTAGCATATTATTACTAAAAAATAATAATATTAAAATCATTTGTCCTATTTTTATTATCTTCACTGCAAACTCCTTTTTTTATTAAAAATCGTATCCTAATCACATTTTAGCAAATTTTATTTAAAAAAATCAACAGTTTGTAATTAATTTTACTGCAATTCCCTTTTATTCATTTTCAGGTTTCAGGGTTAGCACTAAAGGTTTTTTAACTGCCGGCTTTACTACTATGGGTTTTAAAACTACCTGCTTAGGCTTTGCTGGCTGTAATTTTAAAACTACAGGTTTTGCAACGGGTTTTGGTTTTACAACAGGTTTTTTTGGTTTTGCCTTAGGCTTTGCAACAGGTTTTTTCGGTAAAGACTTTGTCTGGATTACTGGTTTAGCTCCTGCTGCAGTAGCCTTTGGTTTTATAACAGCTGTAACAGGTGCTGCCTGTGGTTTTGTTGGTAAAAGTTTTATAGGGGTTGTTGCTGGCTTTACAGCTGTAGCAACCGGCTTCGGTTTTACAGTTGTAGCAGCTGGCTTTACCGTTGTAGCAGTAGTAGCTGGCTTAGGCGTGGTGATTACAGCATTTGTTTTATTGGTTGCAGTAAGTTTTGCAATTGCAAAACTTTGTGTTAATGGTTTTACATTCGTCATATTCTGGCTACATTGGAAATTTTCCTCTGACGTATTTGAATAGCTCCCTGTAATTGTAAGTGTAGCTTTTACGCTACCATTTTGTGCTTTTAGATTTTTAATAACAAAGCTTTTTGTATTACTGCATAAGTTGTTTATAGCTAAAATAGAAACTACAAAAATTAAACTTTTAATGCTTTTCATAAAATTCCTTATTTTTGTGGTCCTGCAATAGACACTTGTGGACCTTGTACTAAAGTAGTATCTGCAACGCCAGTACAATCACTGCCTGCAGAATTAATTTGTCCTGGTTTTCCATTTACATTACATCCACAATTTATTTCAGTTGTATACCCCGGAAGGACATTAGACCCGCAATTTACTAAGTATAATTGATTATTTGTAGCAGCATCTGCTCTATAAATAGATACACCTGCATTTGTAGGATCAACATGCACTTCTAAATTATCACCATAATAAAACGCAAAAGGTTGCGTGGTAAAAGACACGCTCGGCTTAGAGCTATCTTTGTCAGTAATTTCTATTTTAAGTGTCCCAGTTAAAACATTTGTAGTTGGTAATTCCTTACCATTATTTTTACAAATATAATCAATATTATTAAAAGCGCTTGTTACAACGTTTACTTGCTGTGGACCCTCTGCCGTATTAATAGTTACTAGCCCACTTGTTGAACCTTCTGCTGGTGGATCAGGGTCCAATGGATTTACAAAAGGTGCCCATCCAGGCCCTACTACACCAAGAATCACGTCAATACTCATTCCTAGGTAACCGTCACAGCAACTTTTATCAAATTCTTGAAATATTGGACCAACAAATTGATGAATAGCACCCCAAGGTGCAGCAGCAGTTAATTCATATTTATTATCTATACATGCTGGCTTAGATTTATCGGCACATGTGTGATCCTTGCCATCAAAACATGGTGCTATAGAATTTATTTCATACATCTCCCAAGGATCATTTGGATCTGCGCCCTTACAAACAGGTGCAGAAGAATTGGCATCTTGGCAATATCCATATCCCTTGCAAATTGGCCTTCCTTTAGCATCTATTGTCGGGTTGGATCCATCTGCACAAGGTGGGTATATGCAAGGGTTATCTGCACTTCCACAATCAGGAAAAGTTTTATCTTTAGCTGGGCAATTTGTAAAGTCTGTTATTTTTGAACCAGAATCTTTACAAGGTGGTTTTGAACCATCAGAACATTTTGTAGCTGGTTGAACTTTACAAATAGGTGGTGATCCATCTGAACACATTCCAAAACTTGTACAAACATTGGGTGCAGAACAGTCATTACATAAATTATATCTGGCGTCAGGACAAGGAACTTTTATTCCTAATCCTGTTGTTAATACCGTATTAATTACTTGGCCCATTTGGCTTAAAACGTTTAAAGTTGTTGCACCAAGACCACTGCCTAATAGATTTGTTGTAACACTACCCATAACATTTTGACCATGTGAAATTTGATAACCAGAATTATAGATATCCTGCGTTCCAGTAGCTTGCCAAATACTAGAACAACCACCTGCAGTTAAATTTGTAAAATTAACTGCACCAGAACCAGTACCGCTTGTGTATGTAAGCCAACCGGAAGTTCCGATTGAACAACTTGAATAACCAAGACTTGCACTTTTGCCAGCCGCTATTTTAAGTGGCAAGTTAAAAGTACAACCTGTTAAATTACCAGTATTAATAGAATTAATAGTAATTGTATCTTTTGTATTATTAGTAAAATTAAATGTTCCACTCATAGGTGATGGTGGTACATACTTTCCTAAAGATTGTCCATCTGGTATTGTTCCAGGGTCATTTAATACTGTTGTAGCTATGCTATTTTTTGTACCCGATTGATCTGTAGTTATATTTACCCCAGTAGAGGCAAAATTAACATTAAAATCTGTGTTATTTGATGAAGCTCCAACTACCTCTTCAAACTGTGTTAAAGTATCGCCATGACAATTGTTAATATCATTTGCAAAAGCAACACCCATTTGATAAGCATCATTACCAAAGTTAAGTAGATCCGCTCCTACATTTAAGCCATTTTTGTCAATCTTGCAAATTGTTCCTGCGACGTTTTTTTGAGCACATAGGTCATCAAAAGCGTCTGAAAAAAATGATACTACACCACTCAAATCAAAGCCTCCCGGATCTGGTGGTATTTTATAACATTTCAAACCACCTGTAGTTATATCCGAAGAATCATAAGGCATATTATTGTCACTACCATGTAACCATGGCACAGGGCCACTTTGTGCTAAGCTGTAATCAGCTGGGCATGTAGCGGCAACACAACTATTACCATTAGCAGAAACTACAGTTCCCAAGGGACATGATGGTACGCATATACCAGCGGATTTACCATTTTGATTTACAATATCCCCAAAGACTGTTGATTTTTTACCAAAGTCAACAGGTGTACCTGTTGCAGGATAACCATCAAAAAAATATGTTCCTTTGCTACAGCCACTCGCATTAGGCACAATCGTCATGCATCCACAACTTCCCTCAATTGAGTTTTGAAAGTAACAATCTGAGCCTGTACTGCCATCAGTAAGAGAATAGGGAATTGTTCCTGTTGGGCATTTTGCAACGCAAGTTTTTAAGTAGGTGGCTCCAGATTGCCCTAGGGCACTACAAGATGATAAACACATATTATATGTAGGGTCTGAAATTGGTGGAATAAGATTGGTATAAATATTATTTGGCAACAATGTATCATCAGGGCAAAATTTTACGGGTGGTGGGCTACAAACTATTCTTTGAGGTGCATTTTGATTCACTGCTGCAATATATCCACTTTGACATGTGTTATTAACGCAAACGTTATTAACACTTAGTTGTCCCGCTGGGCAATTATTACAAACACCATTATTAAATGTTTGGTTAAATGCGCAACAGGTTTTCCCATCTGATGCTAAATATTGTTTAGTGGTATCACACACGCAAGTTTTTCCATCAAGCCCTATTTGTTGATTTCCAGGACAAACACATTTTCCATTAACAAGTACTTGATTTGCAAGACAGCACATTTGACCACCTGGTTGCAAAGTTTGATTTGGTGGACATACACATTTGCCATTTGAGCCCATTATTAAATTCCCTGGGCATTGTGCTTGACCTTTACATGTACCTGTCAAATATATATCACCTGCGGCCGCAGAGGCTGATGTATCACAGTATCCACAACAATCGCTATCTTGGTTACATGTAACACCTGGAGCACCGCAAGTTGCAAATATAATTTCAGCATTTGCTAAAATTATTATAAAAAATACAGCTTTAAATAATCTCATTTAAAAAACCCCTATAAATATTAACTATCTGCAGGATCAACTGGAATATCGCCGCCTGTGCTGGTACTACTATCTTGATAAATAGGCCCGGCCGATGCATCTGAATCTCCACCCATTGCCGCTGCTGACACTACAAGCGGACTATTGTTTCTCCAATCAAGCCTTGAACATGTTCCACCTGCATAAGGTAAGCTTGAATCTGGATAATTGGTGCATCCACAAGCAGTGTTTAAAGGTGATATACCATCTGCACTACAAGGCGCTAAATTCGTTGTATTTTGATCTATGTAAGGCAAAGTTGTTATCTGTGCGCCAGCTTGACCCGCTATAGTTCCACCAGCCTGTTTTGCTGTTTCTATAGTTATACTATTTTCTAAAGGAAGACGATTGTTATAACTATCGTACATGCTATTGCCAAAGGCGATAACAAAACTATCTATATTGCTATTTATCAAGAAAACTTTAGTTGTTTTTGCTGATTGACCATTGACGCTATAAACAACAACAACACTACTAACTGCAGAATATGAAGGCGAGTTAGGATCACTTACAGATGGACACATATATGATGCTTTCCATGCCCAAGCTCCTTTATATGTTCTTTGACCACTTAATGTAAATGGTACTGCACTATTTACAACTGAGTAATCTGCATTGCTATTAGTTGGTAAAAATATTGGGCATCTTAAACCACTTGCAACTGAAGGGAAATTTTTTGTTGAGTAATAATAACCTGGAGCAATAGCCACTGTAAAAATTTTAATAGAATCAAAGGTGTTGTTATAAATCGCAAACGGTATTGCTGAAGGTGGAACTGGTTTGGATTGTTGTTTGCCTAAGCAAGCAGAACCGTCAGCGCTCGCTTTACCTGTACAATTTTTACAAGTTTTACCATCAGATATTTGGCCAGTTTTACAACATATTCCATTAACTAGGGTTTGACCTGTTGGACAAGAACATACTCCATTTATAGGTACTTGACCCGCAATTGCACAACTACATGTATTGCCAGTTAATGTTCCGCCTTGGCAACCGATTGGCTGACAACTGTTTCCCACAACTTCTTGCCCTATGGGACAAGAGCAAGCACCGTCTATTATAATTTGACCCGAAATAGCACATGGGCATGATTTACCATCTGCACTTACTTGACCACCTGGAATACAAACTGAACATGTTTTACCATCTGCGCTATAAGAATTTTCATCACAACAAATACCATTTACTAAATATTTATCATCCGGACATGGGCAAGATTTACCATCTTCACTTAATTGGCCACCTTCAGGACAAGTTGAACATGTTTTACCATTTTCAGAATAAGAATCTTCTTCACAACATACACCATTTACTAAAGTTTCATTTATCGGGCAAATACATGCAGTGCCAGTACTATTTGCTACTTGGCCACCAGTACATTTTAATATTGGTTTGTCTGCAATTATTGGCTTTGCAATAGGTACTACAGAAGCAGGTTGCACAATAGGTTTTGCGACAGGCTTAGCAACGGGTTTTATCACGGGCTTAGCAACTGGTTTTGCAACTGGTTTTTTTACTACGGGTTTTACTACAGCCTTAGGAACTGGTTTTGCAACTGGTTTTTTTACAACTGGTTTAGCGACAGTCTTAGCAACGGGTTTTGCAACTGGTTTCAAAGTAAGCACTTTAGGTGCAACACTTATTGGCTTTAAAACAAGAACTTCACTTGAAAGCAATACTCCTGTGAAGCCTAATAAAAATAAAATCAATTTAAACTTCATCGCAATCCTTTTTTAATGTAAATAAAATCTAGCTTTATAAACTCATATTAATTCAAATAGATATAAAAAGTCAATAGTGTCACGGAAAATCAACATTTATTTACAGATGCCGATTTCTGAAACAGCACCTACGCTAGGATTTGCTGGATCTGGACCAGGAATAAACGTTACCGTACAGGCTTGGTGTGCAGCAGGTGCAGCAGATGTAGGTGCCACACATTTATCTCCTTGTAAGGTTGTTCCTAATGGACATTGGCAAGTTGTTCCATCATAAGAAACTAAATCTCCAGGACAAGCAATACAGTTACTATTGGTAGGGTCATTAGGGTCGGCTAACTGATTTCCCGGGCATAACTGACAAGTTGTTGCTTGCATTGTGCTTACAATAACCTGCCCTTTAGGGCAATTACAATTTGGCAGCGCTCCTGATATGGTACACTCACACGTTACTCCATCATCTTTTAGCGTTTGACTTCCATAACATTGACAGGTTTTACCATCAGGGCCAACAACTTGATTAGCAGGGCAACACTGACCATTGGGCTGTAAATTTTGACCTGCTGGGCATACACAAGTAACTCCATCTTGGTCCAAAATTAGACCTGTTGGACATATGCACGAGTTACTACCTGTTTTGGGTACTTGGTTTGCCGGACATTCACAAACAGAATTAGTGCTATCAGCAACCTGGTTACTTGGGCAATACAGTCCAAATTCTATACCAGGATAGCCTTTAAAAGTCCCTGTTGCTTGCAATGTTATATTAAGAGTTTGATTAGTATTGGCATTTAATGAAGATAATTGGCTAGCATCAAACCCAATTTTTGAACCTTTATATGTATTGCCACTTAAAGAAATTAATACATCTAAATCAGGGCAAGGCAAAGTAATTGATTTTGTAGTGGAGTTTGATAATGGTGTTACAACACCATTACATTGTATACTCACACCGCCCAAGTTTTTCCAAGCCATGTTTGCAAATTTTAAATTAATTTTTTTTGTAGATAATGATATTGCAGGATACCCATTTACTTGTTGTATAATATAAAGTGTTGCACTAGAATTTTCAGCTAATGAAGAAATTTCTGACACATCAAATTCTAAAAGATCGCTAGTGTATTTATAAGTTGCAACAACTGAAACATCTAAATCTGGGCAAGGTAAAGTAACGGTTGTATATGCAGTAGGCGATAAGGCAATTTGTGTGCTATTGCATTCTATATTTACGGCAGATACTTTTAGACTACTTAAATTCACATATTTTAATTGTATATTTTTTGTTGTAGGTGCTTTAACTACCGGTTTAGACGCAGGCTTAGGTACTGGCTTAGCAGCAGGTTTAGGAGCTGGTTTAGGCGCTACTTTAACAGGTGCTTTTTTAGGAGCAGCTTTTACTGGCGCTTTTTTAGGAGCAACTTTTACTGGCGCCTTAGGCTTTAACGTAATAGAATCTAGATTCGTACACAAAGATAGTATAATTAATAGAAAAATATTATTTCTTTTCATGTTTAACCTCTTTATGTTTTACTGCTACTTGTTTTTTGGGCTTTGTAGTCTTTTTTATTTTAGAGCCATCTAATTTACTAATTTTTTTTGCTTTGGAATTATGTGCTTCATTTATTAATTTTTGTGCATAAGAATATGTGCGAGAATTATCTTTTGTAACTTTTTTAAGATATTCAACAGCTTTTTGCTTATTTTCAGCTACCCCAAAACCCTTATAATTCATTATTCCTAAAAAAAAGTTAGCATCTGAAATATTCTTTGGAATATCTACATTTTTAGTAACAACATGAGTAAATTCTTTATCTGCTTTTAAATAATATTCATCGGCTTTTTTTAAATCTTTTTTAATTTTGTGTATTGTAGCCAAATGAAAATAAGCTTGCGCAACTTGAAATGCTATTGCCTTAGGGTTTTGTGTTAAACCCTTATAGTATTTTTCAGCTTTATTATAATCTTTTTTGACATGACGTCCTGCATAATACAGATTTGCAAGTGTTCCTTGTGCAGTAGCTAAAATAACTGGAATAGCGCCACGATTTTCAGTAACATCAGTAAAATATTTAATAGCCTCTTTAATATCTCGTTTTACTCCTTGGCCTTTAAAATACATAATTGCTAAATTACCCTGTGCAATTGAAAGCATATCTGGTCTTGATTTTTTATTGTTGATTATTTCTTTAAAATATTCTAAAGACTTTGTATGATCTTTATCTGCGCCTTTGCCAGCATAACTCATTACAGCTAAGGCTGCATGAGCACCTGAAATCAATTCCTTATTAGATTGTGGATTGTCTAATACTTGTTGAAAATATTTTTTTGCTTGCGCTAGATCTTGTTTAACACCCATGCCATTTTGATAAATAGTTCCAATACCAAAATCAACAGCCGCTGTTATTTCAGGGTCCGGTTTTGGCATACGATTATTAAATTCCAATATTTTTTTATAACTCGCTAAAGCGTTTGCACAGTTACCAATACTACAATTTACAGCAACCATACTTATGGCTGCATTCAGCTTTTGTTTAAAACTAGTTTTAGGATTGGCTATTGTATCATGAAATATTTTTAATACACCCTGTATTTGCTTAGCCAAATCTTCTTTATCACTAGCTTTTTCTTTTTGAGATTTAACTTGAGTTTTTGAATCGCTCTTTTTTTCTGCAACTTTGGATTGATTGTAGCCAAAAGTTGTTAATAAAAATATTAATAAATAAAATTTTGCTTTCATTGTTTTCCTAATTTAAAGCACAAAACAACATTATTACTAATATTAATAAAATCACAATATAAAAATCAATAATTAATTACAATTTAAAAATAATTTTATAATTAATTTATCGCGCGTCTAATAATTCCTCTTCTTCTAACAACTCTTCTTGAGTCGCAGAATTAGTTGTTTTGCTTTTAGCTATCTGGTCTTGTTGACCTTGCATTTTTGCATGTTCAGTTTGAGCTGCTTGCGCATCCGTAGCACTAACTTCGCCAGCTAATGAAGCACTTGGACCTGTTGCCTCTGGTTCAACATCAAAGCCATTCTCGCCGACGTTACCTATTGGGCTTTCACCTGGCGCGCTTAGACCTTCAAGATTTGATAAATCTGTTGGAGCTTCTAGATCTATATTTTCTAAATCAATTGGTGTTTCACTGCCTGGTTCAACATTAATATTTTCACGTGGTAGATTATTTTGCACTGTTCTTGCTGGTTGGCCATCTCCAGCTGGATTAAGTTCCATACCCTCAATAGTAGTTGCGCTAGAAATTTTATCTGGGTTTGCCGGTTCTTGATTTTTAATTTCATTCTCAAAATCTTTTTGATTTGAATAAGATGAACTGCTACCCCAACTTCTAACACGGCCACTACCACCCCAACCACCAAAACTACTACCTTCTACAACAACTGCTACAACCACAAATGCTGCTAATATAGCCAAAGCTGCTGTTGCACCTATACTAACTACAGCAATCTTACCAACTTCTTCAAGTACGCTTACAACTTTTTGTGAATCGCTTTCATTGCTCCAATTACTCATAGATAGGAAATTCTTGGTCCAATCCATAGGGTCATTTGCAAGTTTTGCTGGCGCACAAAGAAAATTAGAGTCTAAATCTTGATTTGTTGGACAACATGTCCCAGAATCATTTTTGTGATAACCAGAAGAACACGTTCCGTCTTTACCTAAAGCGATAGGAGAACAATTACATGATAATATTTTATCCTTCACGCTACATATACCTAAACCCTTATTAGAACATGTGCAACTTTGACCAATGTTATTACAACCATCTGCCTTTGATGCAAAGGTTGTTGCAACAGCTCCAGATGCCGGATTAATAGTTGGTATTGGCGTATTATTCGCTGTTGTGCCGATAGGTTTTACAGCCGGTGCTCCATGAACTGTTGGTACAGTATTCACATTTGGAGTTGGTGTAACATTTGGTGTTATTACAATTGGCGAAACTGTGGTAGCTTTTATTGGCGCTATTACAACATTTGGCTTTTGTTTTATTGGTTTTACATTTTTAGTCTTAACCAAAGGTTTTTTTACACCTTTTACAATAGGCTCAATTACAAGAATATGATTAACCGCTAAAAATAGTAAAAATATCCAATGCCTTTTCATAATAACCCCCAAATAAAATATTCTATAAAACTAGCTCTTTTTTTATTACTTATTTATAGGGCACTCAGTAACAAAATATGCATTTGAACCATCTTTACTTTGGAATGCATAAAAACTACATTTATTGCCTTTTTTATTAGCAGCATTAGCTGAATTTACTGCAGTTGCTTTTGCCTTTGGTGCACCTGCTCCATTAATATTAATTAATGTAATTAAACACGCTGATAATAAAACAACATATAACTTTTTCATAATAGCCTCCTTTTATAACACTTAATTAATATAATTGATTTCATTTCAATTAAGGCCTTTCCTCTGCCATCATTTCTTCCTCTTCTTCTGTGAGACCTTCTTCCCCGCTTGAATTAGCTGCATTATTTTGAGATATTTGTTTCAACTTTCCTTGGTTTTCCGTTTGCGCAGAATTAGCTGCTTCTTGATCTGCGGCACTAATTTCCGATCCTACTGAAGCACGTTGAGTTGTTACTCCTTGAGGCTCTAAAGGTGTATTAGTTGAAGGCGTTTCAAGGTCAAGCTCAGAAAGGTTATTTAAATCAACCACTGGTGCAGGTCTTGCACTAACTGGCGTACCAAGTTCTGTTTCAACACCTGATAAATCTACAGATGCTGCTTCAGCAGTAGCTGCCTGATTCGCTTTTGCATTTTGTACAACGTCAGCTTTTGCGGCATTAGATGCAGCTTCAGCATTCGTTGCCGCTTCTTGTAATGCTTTATTACCTGGTTCGGCATTAGCTGCCGCTCTTGCATCTTTAGCTATTTGTGCATGGGCATCAGCCTTGCTTTTTAACATTTCTTGACCTTTTTGTTGAAATTCTAGTTTTGCACTATTTAATTCCTTAGCTGCTTGTGTACGTTCTGATAATGCTTGCGGGTCATTTGGATTAGCCTTAAATTTAGCTTGCGCTGCATCCATTTTAGCTTGCGCTGCATTTAATTTATTTTGAGAAGCTTCATACTCACTTACTTTGGGAGCTAAACTCTTTAAATATTTACCAATTGCCGGAATACCTGCATGCAATAGTGGTAAAAGAACACCAAAACCAATTAGAGCCGCAGTTAAACCGCCCAATGGAGTTGATATAAATGCTGTAAATGCACTCGCGCCACCACTCTTATCAGTTAATTTTGCAACATTGCCACAGGTTTGCGCTTGTGATTGTGTCATATCGGGATTGGTTATACCACAAATCAATTGTTCTAAAGATATGCATTGCTTATATTGTGCATTAGTTTGTGCTTTTGGATCAGCATTTACACAACTATCAAAAACTGCTTGGCAAGCAGCTGTAGTTGGCTTTGAAGGATCAGCTTTCAAGCAAGTTGCTAATGCTGTTACATTAATTACCGTTGCTGTTGTGGCTGGATGTGCTTTTTGAGCTGCAATCTTTGCTTTTTCAGCTGCAATTTGTGCATTAATTTTTGCAAGTGCTGGGCTAATTGCCGGAGCTTTTTTTGCTGGAACTTTTACTGGCGCTTTTTTTACTGGAGCTTTTTTTACTGGCGCTTTTTTTACTGGCGCTTTTACAACTTTAGCTGCCTTAGGTTTCAATTTAATCGGCGCACCTTGAAGAACAACTGCATTGTTTAACATTAATATTGTTAAAAAAAATATTTTTAATTTCATAGCTCAAACCCCTTTTTTATTTTTTTATAATCCTGCAATAGATTCTGACATCTCAACAGGCTCATAATTTACATCATCTTCTATTGTTACATTGTCTTGCATAGCTTGGTCAGCCTGACTTCCAGCTGCTGGTGCACTAGACCCAGCGCTTTTAGCTTTATTTTCTAAATTTGTAAGTTTTTCCTGAGCTTGCACTTGCGCAAGTTCTGCTTTTGCATCAAGTAATGTTTTTGCATTCGCTGCCTTTGCTTGTGCTTCGGCTTTCATTCTTGCTTCCAATTCTTGTGCATAACCTTTATTTGCTTTACTATATGCCTCATATTCTTGCTGTGCTGTGGATTTGGCTTTGGAAGTAGTTTCCACTTTTGGTGCAGGTTCAGCTTTTTGCAAAGTTTCTATTTTTTGCTTAAGTTCATTTTTTAAAGCATCCGAAACTTTTGATAACTTATTAGACTTAAGTTGCTTATTTACGCTATCTAAAAGACTTTTTTTAATTGTTGGAGAAGTAGCCTTAGAAGCTTCAGTTACTAAATTTTCTAAAGTAACAAACTCTTTAGCAGAAGCTAATCTATCATCGCTGACAGAAGTTTTGCCAGTTCTTTCTTGTGCACTTTGAGACGCAACAGCTTTTGCCCTTTGTGCATTCTTTGCATTTGCAACTAATGATGGAATCATTTTGTCTTGCGCAGGCAATAATTTGGCAACTTCTTGCACTGTTATATCTTTGTCTTGCATCAATTTTTTAAAATTAGGATCGCGTTCATATACTTTAAATATATCAGTCGCGCTAGTTTTCATACTTGGGTTTTGCAAATTTGTTGCAACCGTTTTATCAACTATTACTTTTACAAAAGAATCAATATCCTTTGTTGCTAAAAGCTGCTTTGCGGTTGGCTGCTTTACAAACTGTTTATATTCAACTTTGGCAATACCATTAATTGAACACACTATTAATAAGGTCATTAATAATTTTTTCATTGCAAAATCCTTCCTTTTTTATAATCCCATAAGAGATTCTCTATTAACATCAATAACAGGTTCTGTAGTCACATCATCTATTGTCACATTAGATTCTGCTATATTATCGGCAGCTTGGCTTCCCGCTGGCGGAGCATCACTTGCAGATGCTTGTTCTGCTTCTTGAACTTTTAGTAATTCCAATTCAGCTTCTGCTTGCTTTAATGCTGCAGCGCTTTCTTTAGAATCTTCCCAATCATGTGCATCTTTTGCTTCTTTTAATTTATCTTGTGCGGTTTTTAATGCGCCTTTAGAAACTTTTGCTTGAACTTTAGCTTTTAAATTAGAGCTTATTGCTGAAGCTTTTTCTTGCTTGATTGGAGTTTTTACAACCTCTTGTTTTGCAGACTCTTTTAATTCTTTACCAGCTCTTATACTACTTAGTAATGGATTCTGAGCATCCAATAATTCTTTTTGTGCTGTTTCTATTTCCGTTTTTGTACCAGTTTTTTTAGCAACGCTTAATTTTTCTTGAGCCTCTTTAATATTTTTTTCCACTCTTGCCTTAGTAGCCGCTGCCTTTGCTTTCATTTTTGCTTGCGCAGCAGATTGTTTGTTTAATATCGCTTGTTTTTCTGCCGCCGTGGTTGGAGCAGATGTCGATCTAGCTAAAGTTGAATTCTTAGTTGAAGGCGAAGGTAGAACATCATCTAATTCGATGCCTGGTCCCATTTCTTCATCATCACCTTGAATAGCTTTTCTACGTGCAAGTATTGCACTCGCTGACTTATCTAATACAGGTGAACTTTTGACAACTTCTTTGACCTT
>JARLHJ010000031.1 GCA_031292305.1 Candidatus Babeliales bacterium | reverse complement strand
TTAATTTTAAAATTTAAATTATTTTTTTCTTCTTTTAATTTTAAAATATCAGAATTTAAACCTGTTACTATAAACTCATCTTTTCCATTATAGCTAGCAATATGCAAATTCAATGTATTACATAATTTTTTAAATTTAGACTCTGTAATTTCTTCAATTTTTACAATACCAATATCAGCCATATTAGGAAAAGCTTCTTCATAAAAGGATGTAAATTTTTTTAGTAAATAAAGACCATCTGGGAATGTAAAACCATTCGCGCTATATATTGCAGAATAAAAGCCTGGCATGCCGTAGCCAGCAATTAAATCTGGTTTAATGCCATGTTCTTTTAATAAAGCAAATAATGAAGAATTTACTAAAAAAATAGAAAGATATGCATTAGAAACTTTACTTAATTCTTGATCAGAAGATGCAAAACATAGTTTTACAAAATTAATGTTTAAACAATTATAAGCTTCTTCAAAATAATCTTGTACAATACGATACTCATCATAAAAATCTTTAGCCATGCCTACAAACTGACTATCATAGCCGGTAAATATTAATCCGATTTTCATATTAATAACCTCCATACAATTACTATTTTAATCTTTTATAATATATAAGACCTAAATTTCTTTAATCTTTTTATAACATCATCACGATCTAGCATTGATAACATTTTATACATGCCTGGTCCATCTGATTTACCTATTAAAGATAATCTTATTATATGTGCTATGTATGCAATTTTAATATCAAATTCTTTACTGAAGGATTTTATTAATTCTGTAACAGATTCTTCGTTCCACTCAATAGTGGATAATTCTAGTCTTTTTATAAGCATTTCGATGTGATAAGCAGTATTGTCATTAATTAATTCATCTAAATATTCAGAATCATAAGTAGTCGGAACCGCACAAATAGAGTTTAAATGCATACACATCTTTAATAATGTCTTAGATCTATCTCTAAATATTTCAATTAAGGTAAGTAGCTTTTCTCTATTTAAATTAATTTTATTTTCAAAAACATTCTCATTATTTTCTATAATCAGATTTAAAATTTCTTCAGAAGTTAAGCCATCTAATAAAAGATGGCTATTGTTAAATTGAGAATTTTTTATAGGGGCATCCATATGCGCTCCTAACTTAATTGTTCTAACTTTTCTTGTGCAGATTGAACCCAAGGAGCTTGCGCCATAGATTCTTTGTCATCTGAAGTTTTAGAAGCAACTAAAGCAAAATGCTTTTGTGCATTGCTAATGTCATTTTTAGACCAGTAATATTCAGCCAAATAAAAATTAGCTAAATCTGCAAATTGATTATTGGTATCATTTGCTAAGCTTTCTAATTGTTTTACACCCTTATCTGCTTGATTCATATCAATTTCCATTAATGCTTGTTTTATTTGATAAAAATAAGAAAATGGAGATTTCATAGAATCAACAGCTTGAGTTAATACTTTATAAGCTTCTTCTTTATTATTTAACTTTAATAACGCTTCTGATTGATAAGCTAAGAAAAATGGAGCAATCGAAGAACTTTTATTTTGTTCATAACCTGTTTTAAAAGCAAATTCAACTTCATTCCAAATATTTTCTTTTTTAGCTTGTCCACTTACAGCTTCATTATAAGTTTGCATAGCTTGCGCAAAGTCGCGTTGAGCTGCACGTTGTATACCTCTATAATAATACTTATAACCTGTATAAGCACCACCTATTACTAATAGAGCTGCTAAACCGATAGCAAATAATCTGTTATTTTTATCTGCTAAAAAATCTTTTATTTCATATTGTGCGCGTTCACGTATTTCTGCAAAATCCATTATACCCTCAATTTTTTTGTTTAAAAACCCATAATAACAAAAAATCTTCCACTTTATATGGAAGATTTTTCTTGTTTACAATTTAAGCTGGTTGTGGAGCTTGCGGATCTTGAGCAACTGGTTGAGCTGCTTTTTTAGCAAGACCACGTTTTAAGGCTCTGTCCATCTTGGTGTCAAAAATCTTAACACCTTTATAAAAACCACAATTATGGCAAGCTACATGCGTTTCAATTGGAGCTTGGCAATTATGACATAAAGTAAATACTTTATCTTTGCCTTTTAATTGTTTATTTGCATGTGCTATTCGGTTACGCGACCTGGATCGCTTACGCTTTGGTACTGGCATACTAATCCTTAATAGATTTTAATTTTTCAACTAAAAATTTTAGTTTCTTACATATTAGGATACAAAAAATTCAAAAAAACGCAAAAGAATCTAAGTCTTTTGCCACATTCCTACAAAATTATACCTACTTCACCCCTATCCCCCCAGGTTTAAAAGCTTATTTGAACCTGAAATCATGTAATATCCGAGGTTCAAATTAACTCTCCCGCCGCTTACCCCAATGGAATAGTCGCTAGACTATGAGTAGAGGGGTAGATCCAAATTTACTTTAAATAAGGGTTTCACCCCCCCCCTAAATAATTATTGATAATTGATAACATCACCGAATATAATTTATAAAAATATAGGAGCAAAATGTTTAAACGATTGTTTTTTCTGATCATATTCATAATTCAAATTATTTCATTAAATGCCCGATTTCTAGATGTGGCTATGTTTTTGGATACAGGTCAAGAATTAAGTCAAATGAAAAACAAATCCACTTCTAAAGGACCCATAACCCTTGATTTAGGTGTCGCACTTTGTCAAAAAACTTTTCCTATTCTTACAACTTCTTCACTTTTACATAATATTCAAGATATTATAACTAATTCAATTTACGAATCTAAATATGGTAGAAGTAAGAAATTAAAAGATTTGAGTTTAAATGATAATGATTGGGATATTTATCAACACCGATCTAAATCATTATATTTATTAGTACCAAAAACATATCTTAATTCTCTTGAAAAATATAATACCCCTGAATTTAAATCTGAAGCTGAAAAACATCCTCAATTTACTTCTGATGAAATTTTAACCGGTTTTAGAATCAATCAAAAAGCAGGAATTTTCAAAAAGGTTTCATGGCAAAATTTACAATTTGATACTACAAAGTCTCAATACTCAGATTTTGAAAATTGGTCATTATTAAATAAAAACAATTTAAAAAATGTAAATTGGCTAGAAATATTCACTCAAGGCATTGATGATACTTTTGGCTTATGGAACATTTTAATAGATGGCCATGGCGGCTATCCCAAAGATTTTTTATTAAAAGTAGGTATGCCTAATGCTATTGATGAAAGTTATTCTAATCATATAGCAGGCTTATCTTTTAATGGTTATAGAAATTTAGTTCAATTTTTAACCATTAATGTAAAAACAAATTTTTTATATTATACAACCTGTTTTGGCGGAGATACAAATCTAATTTTACCTTATATAACAACAGTATTAAATTCTAAAGGAGTTGTAAAAGGCGGTATTAAAAAACCTAATTTTACAATTGCAGCTGGTGCATTAACAAGCGAATCAGTTATGGCAAATTCTTCTAGTAGTTTATTACGTTGTAGTGATCCAAAGATTTCAAGAACAGCTAACTATTCAATGTTTTTTGACTCATTAAACAAATATGCACCTGATGCTACTAAAGCAGTAATTTATAAAGATAAAGAATTAAAAAAAATTCTTATTTATGTTACGGATCGCGTAAAAGAAAAATCTGGAACTGGAATAAAATATGGAATCACAGCATTGCCTTCGGTGATGTTTCCAGGAACAGAAATATTTAGGGCTATTGCATTAGACGATAAAATAAGTGTAATTAATGAAGTGCTTTTAAAGCAACATACCCTTGAAATTAAAAATGGTAAATTTGTAAATCAATTAGAACCAATTGTTTTAAAAAATAAAGAAGTAATATTAATTTATCCATTAGAAATACCTGTCGACATAAAAATAATTACAGAAAAAGATAAGCGACCACCAGCTATAGTTGCAATGACAGCGGGAATCTCTATAACTAAAATTAATAATTTGGACATCAATACTTCATTTGATAAATTTTTATATAATTCTATGGGCGCAGTTGCTCCTGTTTTCAATAAATATTTTTTTATAAATTCATTAACAACAACCTTAGATAATAAAATAGTAACTTTCAAAAATGTACTAATATTAGTTAAGGGCATCAACCAAACTAAATTTTTTACCGCAATACTTACATTCCCGGATAATGAAATATATATGATGAATAACTTAAAATCAGAATTTACAAAATTAAATATTCCAACACTTAATAATGTGCCAAATAATCATTATTTAAATAGCATTATAACTTATTTTGATTCCAACGATTCTTCTATGCAAACACTAAAAAAAGATTTTGATTTTGAATCTTTATTCAAACTTTTATCTAAAGAAGATAGGGAAATATTAAAACAATTTGTTAACAAAAATGGAACATTTAATATAAAACTTCAAATAATCTCAAATCAAGAAAAAGCTGCGAAAGAAAAGACGGATAAGGACAAAGCATTAAGAGTGAAAATTGCTAAAGATAAAGCAGATAAAGAAGAAGCACGCCTTGCCAAAGAAGCGGCTGACAAACTAGTCGCCGATAAAGAAAAAGCACGCCTTGACAAAGAAAAAGCTGATAAGGCAAAAGCACAACTAGCCAAAGAAATAGCCGATAAGGAAAAAGCTGACAAAGAGACTGCACTCCTTGCAAAAGAAAAAGCTGACAAGGCAAAAGCACAACTAGCCAAAGAAATAGCTGACAAAGAAGCAAAAGACAAAGCCGATAAAGATAAAGAAAAAGCAGATAAGATAAAAGCACAACTTGATAAAGAAGTAGCGGATAAAGAATCTGCAGATAAAGCTATTCAAGACAAGGCAGACTTAGATGCAAAAGACAAATCAGACAAAGAAGCTGCGGATAAAATTGTTCAGGATGAACAGGATGAAAAAGACAAAGCTGATAAAATATCCAAAGATAAGATTACTAAAGATAAGGCTGACAAAACTGTTAAAGATAAGATTGCTAAAGAGAAAGCCAATAAAAATCTGGCTGCTAAAATTGCTGCACAACAGGAAAAACAATTTAAAGATACAACAACCAAGCTTATGGGTTTGTCAAATGTATTTCAAGAATTTAAGCAGGCTCAAGAGAGCAAAAATGTTAAAAAAATTAATCAGCTTAAGAAAAAAGTTAATTTAGCCCAACAAAACTTAAAAAAGTTAAATGTAAATATCAAAAATCAGAATGGGCAAACACCAATAATGGTTAATCCTAGAATTGCGCCCGTTGTGTATGTGCTAAATAAGAAGGTTGCTAAAAACGTTGTAAATGCAAAAGACCCTAAAGGCAAAACTGTTTTACAATATACAATCCAATCTCCATTTGCTGATAAAGTTTATATTTACAATGCACTGGTTACTTCAGGGGCTAAAATTAATAATAATGATATAAAGGTTGTACAAAATAAGTTGAAAAATAAACCGAAGTTAAAAAATCCAATTGTTAAGTTATTACAAATTGGGCAGAAAAAAAATAAATAAAAGGAACTTAATGAAAAATTTAATTTATATGTTTTTAATTTTAAACATGGTTACCATCACGAATAACTATACAAGTGATACGGTAGAAACTGATGCTACAGAATTGCTTGATGATGACAATCTGAATTCTGTAAATGTTATAACAATTCAAAAAGGCCAAGAAAACAATACTGAATTAATTAAACAACAATGCAAAACTGAATGTGAAGCAAATGGTAAAAAATTTACTGATGATTATGTTGTAATTCCTGCAGGTCAAGAAGGTTATGATTCTGAATTGCCTTCAGTGGAATGTACATGTATATAAATTAAATTTTTTGCCACATTCCTGCAAAATCTTGTTTAATTTTATCGTCTAATTCTAGCTCAAACAGCTTAGATTGCAGCTCTTGCAGGTTCAAACCTGTCTTTTCTAACAATTCATCTATTGATGCAGGCAGGTAGCATAGCTTAACCAGCTCTTCTTCTTCTGGCTGATGGCTCGATACAATTGCTTCAAAAGCACTCACTACCGGAGGATTAAATTCTTTTTTAGCCTGGACAGTATGGCTTTCTTTGTCTGCCTCGCCAAATTCTATGAAAATATCTTGGGCTGAATGGACTAGTTTAGCCCCTTCTTTAATCAAAACATGACAACCGGCACTTAATTCATCTTCTATTGAACCAGGAATCGCAAAGACCTCTTTGCCTTGTTCTAAAGCAAATGTAGCTGTTATACGTGTACCACTTTTTATAGCAGCTTGCACAACCAAGCAACCTTTAGAAATACCTGCAATGATTCTATTGCGGGCTGGAAAGTTACTCGCAAATGGTTGCATGTTTAAATGAAAAGAACTAATTATTGCCCCACCCTTTGCAATAATTTCTTCAAATAATCGTAGATTAGAATATGGATATGGATGCAAAAGACCTGATCCTAAAATCGCCACAGTTTTACCACCAGCTTTTACAGCAGTTTCATGGGCTTTTGTATCAGCACCAATTGCACCGCCACTTATTATTACCCAATCATTTTTAACTAACTCAGGCACTATCTTGTTAATAGCTCTAATGCCATAATCATTTATTTTACGTGAACCTATTACTGCTATCGATTTTTCTTTAAATATATTTGACCCTTTATAATAGATAACTAAAGGAGGTAAATAACTGTTTTTTAAAATTGCTGGATATTCTTCATCTATTAAAGTAATCCAATTAATTTTATGTTTTTCAATTAGTTTTAATTCTAACTCTAAAGATGATTTATCTTTTAAACCTTCATAAATTAAAGAACTTACTTTTGGTGGTAACCCGAATTTAAAACCAAGTTCCAAAGAACTTAAATTATATAAATTAAGAAAATCTTGTTGGGTCGATAAAATTTGCAACAATCTCCAGGCAGTGGTTGGACCCACTCCATTAATCAAAGATAAATGTAAAATTATTTGTTGTTTATTCATTGGAAATTAAATCTTTAACTTTATTTTTATGAAACTGTTTTAAATCTATAACCATGACTGTAATATTATCGGCTTTAGAACTATGAGCTTGCCATCTTTGCAAAGCTAATTTGACTAATTTTACAGCAGCTATTTTACAATTAATTTTATGAACATGAATATTTTCACGTTCCACTATGTTAATAGCTTCAGAAGCAGATACCACATCCCATAGACCATCGCTTGCTATGATTACAAACTCTGCATCATTAATAAAAATAGAATGGACATCAGGCTCTGAAATTAAATATGGATGAAGTTCTTTATCCCCAAACGACCTTGTCATTGCTAGCCTTTTAGAACTCCAAGGGACAGTTAATCTAAAAAAGTTTTCTTTTGATCGACTTTCTTTAATAAAATAACTGTAATCTATTTCATTTTTAATCGCTAATGCTTTAATGCGATGATATTCATCACTAAAACTATCACCATTGCCTATCATTTTATGATCAATAGATTCTGAATAACTATTTTTACTAGCTACTACTATTTTAGAATCTCCAACATAACCATAATACAATCGATTGTTTTTTATTAAAACTACCGATCCAGTTGATCCATTTTTTTTTATTTCTTGATAATCTGGAAGTTCATCGTTAGTTTTTTGAAAACCTAATACAATTGCTTGAAGTATCTTGTTCGCTTTAAAATAAATATTATCTTTAACTATATTGCGATAAATTCTACTTGATACAAGTTCAGCTACCATATGGCCATCTTCATTAGATCCATGGCCATCAAAAACACCAAAAAATATCTGGCTTTTATTTATATTAACTCTATATCTATCTTGCATAAATGGCTTTCCACCATTATCAGAAATCACGCCATACTTTATATCTGCAGCACTTAGACCTAAACATAACAAAGAATATATAAATAATTTTTTTAAAAACATGATCCCCCATATAACATAAATACTTTTTTATTAATTACTTACTTTCTTGCGAGCAATTAATATTTCTCATAAGACCATTTAATTCTTTAATATCTTTTACTGCTTGTTGCTCTTTTAATAATTTTAAATTCACTACAACAATCTCAATATTATCTGATCCATTTTTAGAAGTAGCCCAACATTCAAGTGCATAATTAAATAAAGCTTTTGCTCCATCTTGCCAATTTTCTTTTGACCTTAAAAAAGCTCCAACATAATTAAGCTGGCGCTGCTTAGTTTCATTGTCACTGGGTATTATTAACGTATCCCATAGCCCATCAGTTGCTAATACCAAAAATTCATCTTCATCTGTAATTTCACGATAATGTGCCTCAGGTTCTGCTATGATATATGGAGAATATTCTTTATCCCCAAAAGCACGAGACATACTCAACATGTTATTTCCGTTAGATACAAACCATTTATTATTTAAAAAACAACTAACATCTTCAAAATCAATATTATTATCAGCAGCTAATTTTTGTATTCTTTTAAACTCAAAGTCGTTTTTTTCAGGATTGGTATTGTGATCATGAGTCAGCTCAATTACGTTTTTGCCCTTTTTTTTGACTAAAACAATTTTTGAATCTCCAACATGGCCAATGTAAATTTTATTATCTTTAATTAAAGCGACAGATGCAGTTGAACCATTCTTTCCTATAACATCTTTATCTATTTCATTTCTCATTTGTGCATCTGTGTGCTCAAAACCTTTTTTCATTTTATGCTTCATAATGTTTGCATATAAATTTTTAGAAGCAAACTCTGCTACTAAATGTCCATTCTCTGTAGATCCATGGCCATCAAAAACACCAAAAAATGCATGGCCATCTTCTACAACAGCACAAGATCTATCTTGCATATAATCATTTGTGCCTGGGTCACTAAAGACAACATAAGGCAATTGATTAACAGGAACTGGGTCTGCTGCATTTAATGATAGATTTACAACTAAAAGCATTATAAATAAATTTTTATTAACCATGAAGCCCCTAATAAACTATTTTTTTATTATTTATTTTTTAAATTAATAACTATGACTGTAATATTGTCTTTGTGTTGATAGCCTTTCCAGTATCCCAACGCAGCATTTAATAAACCTGTTGCTGTTTCTTGACAACCTTTACCGGAAGCTAACATGCTCTTGACATAGTTAAATGCACCTTGACGGCTAACAACATCCCATAAGCCATCACTTGCCATAATAATAAAATCTATATCTGCTTTATTATAACTTAATATATCTGGAGTTTCTATTAGATAAGGCATACACGCAAAATCACCGAACCCTCTTGAGATAGCCAAACTACCAATCTTAATTTTTTCACTACCAAGTCTAAAATAATCTGCTTGTTTAGTAGGCACTAAAATATCTTGTCGTCTGACTTGGCAATTTTTTCGGCAATTTTTATGGCGATCCTGGTGTAAGTTATAAATTCTATTATACTCTGGATTATTAAGAACCATTCTATGGTCTTGGGTACACTCAAATTCGCTACCCCGTGCAAACATCGTTGTAGAATCACCTACCCAACCAACATGAATATTATCATCTATAATTAAAACAATAGAACCTGTAGACCCGCTTTGGAAAGTAGATTGGCTTTTGCGATAGTCTATTTCATCATCAGAATCATAATATGATTCATTATCAGAAGAAAAATGCAATTCTTTAATTTTATCATTTATTGCTTTAAAAGCGCCCGGTATAACAGTAGAAATATTATAGCTCAAATTAGAACAAATTTGTGTATGTAAATTTTTAGCTAGGTATTTGGCTATACTGCCACCACTTCTGCCATGACCATCAAACACTCCAAAATAATCATGGTCTTTTGATATTTCTATTTTATGTGCATCTTGCATTAGTTTACCGTTTGCAGAAATTGCTACGCCACATCTTATAGTATTTGATTCTTGAATTTTTTTTGCATTTTCAATTTGATTTATAGGTTTTTGAAAGTATTCATTTAATAATTTTAAATTAATAATTATAACTTGAATGTTGTCAGTAGTTGATTCGTAACTTTTTATTATCTCTGATACTTTTTGACAATTATCTCTCCAATTATTATTTGTTTGCAAAATATTAAAAATTTCATATTTGATTGATTCTAGGCATACAGAAGATGTTAAAACTAAAAAATTATTTTCATCATTAATATCAAAAGTAGTTAGATGTGGTGTAGAAATCATATATGGAGAAAATTGCCTATAACCAAAACTACGTGTTAATGATATTTTATTTTGCAAATAATAAAAAAATAAAATATTGCTAACAAAAGCTATTGAAATATTCGTCTGATTAATATTATTCTTATAGAATAAATCCATAACTCTTTTAAATTCTTCAGATCCAAACATTTCATTTGAATGTTGTATAAAATCTTGATGAGATAATTGCAATACTTTATCTTTGGTTACAATATGAATTGCCGAATCACCTATATGGCCAATATTAATTTTATTATCTTTTATAAAGGCTACAGATGCAGTAGAACCATGCACTGCGATAACTTCTTTATTAAGTTCTTGAATCATTTGCTTATCGGTTTGGGCAAAACCTTCTTGAATGCCATACTCAACAACATTTTTATATAAGCTTTTAGAAATATATTCTGAAACAATATGCCCTTTTTGCTGGAAGCCATATCCATTAAAAATTCCAAAAAATGCATGTTGATGATTTACGATCGCGCAAGATCTATCAAAGATTATATCATCTCTGTCAAGATTGCTAAAAACAACATATGGCAATTGATTAAGTGGGAATTGCTCTGCACAATTTAATGAGAGAATAGAAAGGCTAGCTAAAATAAGTAACTTTTTTATAAACACCTAAAAAACCCCCGAAACATTCTAATAAATATTATTAATCTTCTTCATGAAATTGTGGCAACTGATAATCTTCTTCATCTTCATTAGCTTCTTGAATTATTCGAGATAATGCTTTTTGTTTTTGCTGTTCTTTAAGTAACTTTAAATTGACCACAACAATTTCTATATTATCTATTCTGTCGCCACCCATTTGCCAATATGTTTTTGCAGTACTTAAGACACGTTGACCGCCAAACGCCCAATCACGATATGATTTTAAAATATCCCATACATCTTGAGGTTTCAAAGCGTCCCAAATACCATCAGTTGCTAATATTAAAAATTCATCTTCAGTTGTTTGATCCAAAACATTAATTTCAGGAGTTGGTATCACATAAGGTGAATAGTTTCTATCCCCAAAAGCTCGAGTCATTGTTAAAGCACTATTATGTTCTATAGATATAACATACCATTCATGTCCATATTTTCTAATAATATTTTTAAAATCTTTATTATTTTGTTCAGCTAAAATTTTAATTCTTTGATATTCTGGGTCTTTATCATCTGGTGTATGATCATTTGTTAATTCAATCACTTCATTATTTCTTATAAGAACAATTTTTGAATCGCCAACATGGCCAACTTGGATTTTATTCTCTTTAATTAATACAACAGATGACGTAGAACCTTCACGATTCATTATATTATCGGCTAGCTCTTCAGTCATTTGTAAATCACAATTTACAAAACCTTCTTGCATGCCATGAGCAATAACATTTTTATATAAATTTTTAGAAAGAAAATCTGCAATTACATGCCCTTCTTCTTTAGTACCATGGCCATCAAATACACCAAAAAATGCATGATCACTTTCTATAATTGCACATGATCTATCTTGCATATAATCACATTTTCCTTGATCACGAAAAACAACATAAGGCTTTTGATTAACGGGAACTGGGTCTGCAGCATTTAATGAAAGAATATAAGCACAAACTAAAAATAATTTTTTAAACATACTAACCCCTAACATAAAAACATGCCGAGCAATCTGCTTTCACAGATTACTCGGCATGTAAATTTAATTATCGCAAGTTAATTACTCTGCGTTTTCTTCTTCTATTATTTCTTCTTGTTCCAATTCATCCAAATCACTTTGATTTTCTAAATCTTCAGCTTCTTGGGACAAGTCAGGCGCAAGATTTTCTATTTTTGCAGTTGGTATTTTGCTTACAGAATCATCTGATGAAGATTCCATGTCGCTTTTATCAATTGCAACAATTGAAGTTAGTTTTTGATCTTCTGTCATACGTATTAATCTTACACCAGCAGCTTGACGTCCCATAGTACGGATTTCTGTTGATGGCAATCTGATTATTTTTCCAGCTGCATCGATTAATAATATGTCAGTATTATCAGTTACTAATGCAAGGCCAATTACTTTACCATTACGTTTAGTAGTTGGTATGGTTTTTACACCTTGTCCAGCTCTATGCGCAACTCTAAAGTCTTCAACACTTACACGCTTACCAAAGCCATTTTCAGTGGCAAATAATATATCTTTAGTATTGTCAGAAATGATTTCCATTCCGACCACAAAGTCACCTTTTTTAAGCCTAATTCCAATAACACCAGCCGCTTGTCTACCCATGGTACGGACTTCTTCTTCTTTAAATCTAATTCCTTGACCATTAGCAGTTGCCAATATTATTGTATCTGTTCCTGAACTTAGATCACAGAATACTAATTCATCACCTTCATGTAATGTAATTGCGCGTATTCCTGTTGCTCTAATTTTTGCAAATTCTTGTGCATCGGTTTTTTTGATTGTGCCTTGTTTTGTAACCATTACAATTTTTTTGTTTTGTAAATCACTAGCGCATAATAATTTAACTATGCTTTCGCCAGCACCTAAAGAAAGTAAGTTAACAACAGCACGACCCTTAGCCATTCTACCTGCTTCAGGAACTTCATAAACATTTAAGCTGTAAATTCGTCCTAAATTGGTAAAGAACAATAACTCATCATGAGTCTTGGCCACAAAAACGTCTTGGATAATATCTTCAGAATCATCTAAAGAAGCCATACCCATTTTACCTTTACCACCACGATGTTGCACACCATAAGTTTCTAGAAGTACACGTTTTACATAACCTTTTTTGGTTAATGTAACAACTACATCTTCTTGTGGTATAAGATCAGCTTCTGTTATTGCATTAATCGGACCTTCAATTCTGGTCAAACGTTTGTCTGCATAACTTGCTCTAATATTTGTAAGCTCTTTTACAATTTCATTATTTAAAACATTCTTGTCGCCAATAATAGATCTAAAGAAAGCTATTTCTTCTTTTAATTCTATCATTTCATTAGCAATTTTTTCTTGTTCTAAACCAGTTAATCTTTGTAAACGCATTTCTAAGATAGCTTTAGATTGCTCTTCGCTAAATTGGAATCTCATATTTAAAGCTGCACTTGCTTCATGTGCGTCATTTGCTTTTTTAATTAATGCTACAATTTCATCAATATTTTGTAATGCAATAATAAAGCCAGCTAATATGTGTTCACGTTCTTGAGCTTTTTTTAAATCATAAACTGTACGTTTATGAACAATTTCTTGACGATAAAGAACAAACTCACGGATCATTTCACGTAGCGTAAATACTCGTGGTCTATTATCTAGAAGCGCTAGCATTAAAATAGAAACAGAAGTTTGCAATGATGTAAACTGATATAATTGATTTAAAATCAATTCAGGTATCTCATCACGTTTTAATTCTATAACTAAGCGAATACCTTTTTTATTTGATTCATCTCTAATATTAGAGATACCTTCAATAATTTTATTTTTTACTAAATCTGCAATTTTTATAATTAAATTAGATTTATTTACTTGATATGGCAATTCACTTACAACTAAAGCTTTGCCTTTTTTTGTATCTTCAATATCAATTACCGCGCGTAAAATTAAATTTCCACGTCCAGTCTTATAAGCTTTTACAATTCCAGCTCTACCGCAAATTATACCAGCTGTTGGAAAATCAGGTCCAGGAATTAATTCAAATAATTTTTCATCAGGAACATTTTCATCAGCTAAATAAGCTAAACAAGCATCGATTACTTCACCCAAATTATGAGGAGGCATATCTGTTGCCATGCCTACTGCAATACCAGAAGATCCGTTAATTAATAAATTAGGTAGCTTACTTGGTAAAATTACAGGTTCAACTGTAGATTCATCAAAGTTTGGTACCCAGTCTACTGTTTCTTTATCTATATCTGCAAGGATTTCTTGAGTAACCTTTTCCATTCTAACTTCTGTATAACGCATAGCAGCTGGTGAATCGCCATCGATTGAACCCCAGTTACCTTGTCCATCTAATAATGGATAACGCTTAGAGAAATTCTGCACTAGGCCAACCATAGCGCCATACAGTGATTGATCACCATGTGGATGGTACTTACCCAGAGCTTCCCCGACTACACGAACCGATTTATGATAAGGCTTATTATAATGAAAACCTAACGTATGCATGGTATATAAAATACGTCTATGAACTGGCTTTAACCCATCTCGCACATCAGGCAAAGCACGACTAATAATCACAGACATTGCATAATCAAGGAATGAGTTTTTAAGCTCCTGCTCGATCAAAACAGGTGAAACTTTATCATTTAATATTGGCAGATCTTTATTATTTGGAATATTTTCCATGCATAGCCCTTTTTGGATAAATTTTTAAATAAGGCCTTGAGATAATTTAAATTTACAAAGTTTATTTTTAAACTCGACTAGACGAATAAAAAGGCTAGAACGAGCTTCTTAAAAGTATAGATAAAAAGGAAAAAAATACAAGTTGATACTCTTAACTTAACGGGGCTGTTGCCTACTTAAATATAACTATAATTACCATGTCTTCGTTAAATGGATTGTCAAATGATTTTATTGTAAATTCTTATACACCTTTAAGTTCATACCGTGATGGTTACCAATACTCTATGCTTTAGTATAGCAAGACATCCACTGAAAAAGTGTTAAAATCTTTCATTTGATTCAATATACTGCTCATAAAATTATTCCTACCTGCAGCAACTTTGAGTAGCTCATGGGGGGGCATTTGACGGTTAAATAATATTGTTTTATATTCAATTATAATATAATTTTGTAGTTTTTAATAATATGGTGGATTTTATGCTTTATAAAAAGATATTACTGTTGATCCTAATTTTTGCACTTTCTACTAATACTTTTATTAAATGTGATTTTTTTGCATTCCGCAAATTAACTAATCCTGAGACAGGGCAAATTGTATATTTATTATATGATATTCATGCAAGTAAAGGATCTCAACACACTAAACCTTTGCAAAAACAAATAATAAATGATCTAAATCAATTTATAATTGAAGCTGGAATACAAAATAAAATTCCTGAAAGTAACCCTCAAGTTATAGAAATAGCAAAGTCTTTCTATAATAATTTTCCTAATTTAATTAAGCAGCAAAAAGATTTGTTAACTATAGCAGAAAAATATAAAGTGTCTTTTATCGTTGAAGATTGGCCACCTTTAGATTATTCTGAGGACCGCGTCGTAGAGGGTGAATTAAATAAATATTTTTATTGGAGATATTTTGGTGGAGACAATTTCACTATCAATACAAATAATTATTACACCACTCATATAACGCCTATGTTGGAAATTGGAAACAAACTTACGGGCAAATCTACCATATGTGAATTTGTTCCACTTGATTCTGGAGCATATTTTTTTAATCCTGACCAAAGAACGAGGGGTGGGCTATCTGCAGGGATTGATGCAAACGAAATTCTTGAAAATCATACAATTAATGCAGTTGAAGAATTATTTATAAAATATAAACAAAAGGCAGTGATAATTGCAGAGGGTTATGTACATATTGGAATAATAGCTAAACAGTTAATTTCTCAAGGGTACCAAATAGAACCATTAATTATTAGTCCTGCTTTGCAAGATAAAAGAAAAGATTTACCACATCTTGATATAATGTTAAAAGATTGTGAAAATTTAGTAGATTCTCATCAAAGGCTTACATCTACACAAAATAAAGAACTTACTTACAGCTTAATTGAAGAACCTCTTAATATAGAGATGATATTAACAGCTGAATTACAAAAAGATGGTATTAAACAAGTAGGACAAGATTCGATAAATATTTCTTCAAAACCAAGTTCTTTCAGTTCAATTTCTAGCTCAAGTTCAAGTTATTCTAAAAAACCCGATATAATAAAGCAAAGATCAACAAAAACTCATTTAAAACGACGTTCTTCCCGTTCTAGTTCAAGTTATTCTGATCTAATAGAGCATAGTTTGATAAATGATCCATCAAAACCACGTTCTTTCAGTTCTTCAAGTTATTCTAAAAAACCTTCTCTGCCACCGTCAGTACCATATAATATATATATAAAATCTATATTAGGTTTATTTGCAGCAAGCCTATTCTACAAAGCTTCTTTAACAAAAATTGCAAAACAAGACCCTAGATTAAAAAATACTGCTACAATTCTTGCATGTGTATCAACTATTTATAGTTTTTATAATGCATTAATAAAAGATTAAAAAATAGTCCAAAAAATCACGCTCCTTTAAATAGGGGGCTGTTGCGGGCAAAATAAATTCAGATAAACTAATAAACAGATGGTGATTTTTGATATTTTATCAATGGGGATTATGAGATGTTAAATAAGTTAATGATAATTTCAATATTTTTTGTACATGCTAACTACTCAATAACATCAAAATCATTTTCCAAGCCAATTCCAATTCAGCCAGATTTATCTAAAACAGAACTTCGCTGGGATTGGACCAAAATTAATTATAATAATATAAGATTCCCTAAAGATTTCCTTTTTGGTTTTGGGACAAGTGAATATCAAATTTCAGGCGCAGATAATTGTCCGGATTCCAATTGGGCGCATTATGAAAAACAAAAAAAGAAAAATGGTAATGATTGCTTAGAATTTAAATCAGGCAAAGCATGTGACCATTGGAATGTTTATAAAAAAGACATCGCCTTATTAAAACAATTCAAAATTAATTCTTATAGATTCTCAATTGAATGGAGCAACATAGAACCGCAAGAAGGCGTTTTTGATCGAGCTGCTATAAAACACTATCATGATTTATTTGATTTATTAAAAGCAAATAATATAACCCCTTTTGTTACTCTGCATCACTTTACACACCCACAATGGTTTGAAAAATTAGGTGGTTTTGAACGCGAAAAAAACATTCAATACTTTGTTAGATTCTGCAAAGTTGTTTTTAATGAATATAAAAACAAAGCAAAATATTGGGTAACCTTTAATGAACCTGGCGTTTATGTTTTCCAAGGCTATATGCGCGGCGTTTACCCTCCTGGTAAAACCAATACACAACTTGCAGGTAAAGTAACACGTAATATTTTACGCGCACACGTTAGCACTTACAACGTATTGCGTGCAATGGAGCCAAGCAAAGAAAAAGCCCAAATTGGTATAGTACACAACATTACTCAATTTGAACCATTCAATCCTAAAAACAAACTAGAAAAAACAATTACATATTATTTAAATCATACTTTTTTTGAAGCTGTATTAGACTTCTTTAAAACTGATAAATATAAATTCAAAGTGCCTTTCTTTTTTGCGAACGTAAAGTATGAATACAAAGATGCTAAATCAACCTTAGACTTCTTTGGACTTAACTATTATTCTCACGTTTTGGTCAACTGGAAATCGAAAAAACCTCAATACCGTGATGGTGAAATAGAAACAGATATGCCATATGGTATTTATGCTGAGGGCATGTACCGCGCTATTAACCAAGTCTCTAAAATTGGCGTTCCAATTTATATTACAGAAAATGGAATTGCTGATGCCAAAGATGATCGCCGTGAATTATTCTTAAAACAATATTTATATGCTGTATCACAAGCTATTAAAGATGGATATGATGTACGTGGATATTTTTACTGGTCATTACTTGATAACTTTGAATGGGATATGGGCTTTGATCTAAAATTTGGATTATTTGAAGTTAATTTAAAAACAAGAGAACGCAAACTTAGAAAAAGTGGACTTTATTATAAAAAGGTTCTTGAAAACCATTATAAAAGACATAACAAGCCACCCGTTTTAGTTAAAGCTTAATTAACAGATCTTGCAAATGATCAGAGTATACATTTTGAGCAAAAAACTACACTATGTCTGATCATTTGCTACAAGTTATTATTTAATAATTAAAACAGTAATGTTATCTGCGCTTCCTAAAATGCGTGCTCTGCGAGCTAATCTACGAGCAACATTATCAACGCTTTTACCTTCTTCTAATAATTCTTTAACCAAATTTATAGCATATTGACTGGTCATTACATCCCAAATTCCATCTGATGCCATAATTATAAATTCATCTTCTGCAATCTTATCTATAATAGTTATCTCAGGCGTTGGAATTAGTATATCCTGCATTAATTTATAACCAATAACCCTTGTCAAACAGGAACACTTTCCAGACGAATTAAAAACTAAAGCTGAATGAGTATCAATTTGCCTGAATGGAATATTTAATAACTTCAATAATTCTGCCTTCTTAACATCAATAAATTGAGTATTGTTTATAATCTTACTCCATTGTAATCTGGATCCATCTAAAGATTCTACAGGAATATATACATGCGCTCCAAGCTTTTGAACTCTTTCAACTTCATCTTTACGACTAGATTTATGATCATATGATAAATCAATTGCCTGACTATTTCTGTATAAAACTGCTCTTGAATCCCCTACATTGGCAACATATATTTTTTCATCTTTAATTACTGCAACCAAAGCAGTTGAGCCTTGATACAATGATGTATTGGAGTCCAATTCTTTATGCACTGATTCAAAGCTTTTTATTAAAGCATCTGGAATAGTAAATTTTTCATATATGTAATCTAGATAAAATGGATGCAAAATATTAGCTAAATAATCTGATACTTTGGAGCCTCCATGGCCATCAAAAACACCAAAAAAATATTCATCGGTTTCAGGACGGTTAATAATTCTATATCTGTCTTCCATATAATTTCTTGGACCTTGGTCAATAAAAAGTCCCACAGAAATATTTCTTGAATTGAGATTAATAAAAATAAAAATTAATATAAAAAAAATTGATTTATTTATCATAGGGCTATAATAAATAAATCAAATAACTGTATGCAACACTATTTTAATTTAATCAAAATAACTGTGATATTATCTTTAGCTCCTTTATTAATTGCACTGTAAGCCAATTCTCGCGTAGCATCTTGTAAAGATTTATTAGCCAAAAAACAATTTTTAATAATTTCTACCGCTTGAATAGTTGAAATAAATTTCCAAAACCAAGAAGAAGCCATAATAACAAATTCCACATTTTCATCTAATGCTATTTTTTTAATTTCAGGTATTGGAATAACTAAATTTTTTAAAGATTTATAACCTATTGCCCGGGTCAAAATACATTGCCTATTTACTAAAGGCTCACCATAAACTTCAAAATTCTCAAAGTATTTACAATATTTATGAAAAATATCAGTCTCTTCGGTTGGATAAAGAATTTTTGCAAGATCAATATAATTATGATCGCTTAAATGGATATTGTTAACCAATGCATTATTTGTTTTATTCTTATATTGTATAGATACTCTACCTCCAGCTATTTGTATACGTTCCATTTCGTCTTTACGTAAAGGCACATGTTCTGCATTTAAATTATAAGGTTGGCCTTTTATACAAATTGCAGCACGTGAATCGCCACAATTGACTATGTAGATATAGTTATTGAATATATAAGCAACTAAAACCGAAGAACCTTCATTACGATATTTCTCATCTAAACTTTCATATGTTTTTGCAAAACAATTTATAAATAACGAACTCACAAAAGATTTAACTTTTGTAGCTTCATATAATGATTGAATTCTCTTAAAACTAGAATAGAAATTTGATTCTAAATAATCAGATACATTAGCAGTTTCATGGCCATCATAAATTGCAAAGAAATAATCGGTATATTTCTTGCTTTCTTCTTTAAGACAAGCATGCTTTATGTTTTTGGCATTATATTGACAACCATAAGCTGTAATTTCACCTAAAGCATTGCTAGAAACCAAAATTAGAATCATCAATAATTTAAACATTTTTACCTATAAAATAAGTTATAAATAATTTATATAAACAATTTAATATCTAAACCTAAGAATATCTATCTTTAACAAAATACAAAAATAGACTATATTTAATATATAATCAAAGAATCAAACCTCGGAATAAAAAAAAATATGGACATTAAAACTTTAGATCTTAAGAATTTTCCACCAGAGAAGATACGCAATTTCTCTATTATTGCCCACATTGACCATGGCAAATCAACTCTTTCTGATAGGTTACTAGAAGAAACAGGCACGCTTTCTATGCGTACTAAAAACACGCAATTTTTAGATAAGCTACAGGTAGAAAAAGAACGTGGTATTACTGTAAAAGCAAATACTGCTTCTATGTTTTATAATTACAAGGGCGAAACATATTTATTAAACTTAATTGACACCCCAGGTCACGTTGATTTTAACTATGAAGTTTCTCGCTCATTATATGCGTGTCAAGGCGCGGTCTTATTAGTTGATGCAGCACAAGGCGTGCAAGCCCAAACAATGGCAAACTTCTATTTAGCTTTTGAGCAAAATCTAACCATTATACCTGTAATTAATAAAATCGATCTTGCAAATGCGCAAATTGAACGCGTTGGCAATGAAATTAAAAAACTTTTTGAATTTGACCCAGAAGAAACTATTAAAACTTCTGCAAAATCAGGAATTGGTATAAAAGATTTATTGAATGCAATTGTTGAGCGCATTCCTGCTCCTGTAGGTAATGATCAAGCAAATTTAAAAGCATTACTTTTTGATTCTTGGTTTGATGAATACAAAGGCGTAATCTGTTTAATCGCAGTTAAAGATGGTGTAATTAAAAAAGGTGATTCTATAACCTTAGCGCAATCTGGTTTAGATTATGAAGTTTTAGAAATTGGTTTAATGTACCCTGATCAAACTCCAACTGGTCAACTGCGCGCTGGACAAGTAGGTTATTTAGTTTCTGGTATGAAAACAGTTAAAGAAGCACGAGTTGGTGATACCATATACCAAACTAAAAAACCTGTAACGCCGTTTCCTGGTTTTAAACCCGCTAAACCAATGGTTTTTGCCGGAATTTATCCTGTAGATAACAGTGAATTTGAAACAGTACGTGATGCTATAGAAAAATTAACACTAAACGATGCCAGTGTAAAAGTGGAAAAGAAAAGTTCCACAGCGCTAGGTCTAGGTTTTAGATGCGGATTTCTTGGTTTATTACACATGGATGTTTTTAAACAACGTCTTGAACAAGAACACAATGTTGAAGTAATTGCAACTGCGCCTAGTGTACGTTTTAGGGTTAAACTTTCTAATGGTGAAACTGTAGATATAGAAAACCCTGCAGACTTTCCTAATCCAGGGCATATTGAAGAAATATATGAACCAGTAATAAATGCCACCATTTTAGTTCCGCAGAAATATCTTGGTAATATTATTAAGCTTTGTGAAGAAAAACGTGGCAAACAACAAGATATGAGCTTCTTAGATGAAGACCGTGTAATTTTAAAATATTCGCTTCCATTAAATGAAGTTGCTACAGATTTTTATGATGAGTTAAAATCTTTAAGTTCTGGTTATGCAAGTTTAGATTATGAAGAAGCTGGATATCAACCTGCTAAGTTAGTTAAACTTGATATATTATTAAACGGCAAACCAGTTGATGCTTTCTCTATGATTGTACATGTTGATAAGGCCTATTATGTTGGACGTGAATTAGTTGCTAAATTACGTAAGGTAATCCCAAGACAATTGTTTGAAGTTGCAATTCAAGCAGCTATTGGCGCCAAAATTATTGCACGTGAATCTATTTCACCAATGCGGAAAGACGTTATTGCAAAATGCTATGGTGGTGATATTACCCGTAAAAATAAACTTTTAGATAAGCAAAAAGAAGGTAAAAAACGTATGAAACAAGTTGGTAATGTTGAATTACCTCAAGATGCGTTTTTGACTATATTAAAAAAATAATAACTAAAACGATAAGGCATATAAAAAAGTTATATGCCTTATCGTTTATATATTTAACTTGCAGAACCACCACCAGAATAAACAATATCTTGCTCTTCTTCATCTAACACTGGAACCGATTTTGAAATAATATTTAATGTTAATCCAAAAAAACATACAATTAAAAATGAATATAAAATTCTTTTCTTCATATCTTCACTCCTTTTTTATAGATAAACAAACACACTCACTTACCAATAAATTCAATAATAACTGTTTAACATAGTTTAAATCTTAGTTGCGATATGCTTTAAACAATCCATTAGCAAAATTAATTTAATTTAGTTGTTATGAATTTATAACATTATAAAAATGCAATCTTTGTCTAAGCAATCTATCGTTTTCTAACTTAAAACATCTATTATAAATACTTTTTCTAGCATAATCAGTCTTAACATCATCATAAAACGATGCATCGTCTAACTTTTTTTCACAGTGTTTTTTTGCCTTTTGAGCTATCTCATGTATAACTTCGGTATTGATTTTTACATATTTTGCTTCTTTTGATTTTTCAGTTATTTTTAATGCCTCAAATCCATTATTAAAGTTAATATAAAGAATTAATACACTAACTATTACTTTTTTTAACATGTTATTACTTCCTTTTCTTATTTCTTAGATATTTAAAATGCCTGCCAACGCATTTTATGTTGTTATATACACTCAAATTGTTTATTTCATCAATACAAATATAATCTTGTTTAGTAGGGGCATGAATAGCTAAAATACTATTGTCGTCTTTAGCATCTGCTGATGTATAAGCTACCAATTGACGATAAGTTTTTTTTGGTTTTTGACTATCTGGAAAGTCGTCTAGTGATTCAGACTTTGATAAATCTAAAGATACACTTGGAGACCTTTTTGATAATTCTGTTGGGGATTCATTTCCTTTTGTTTTAGATACAATCTTTTTTGCAGGTAACACTTGCGCATAAGGCGCTGAAGGTTGGATAACAGTACTACCATCTATTATATCTTCAAGCATCCTTGGATTATTGGATATTAAAATAACTCTTTGGTTAGTTTTAAAAAAATCACCTTTAATTCTGGATTTTTCAGGTTTTACTATATCAATTACACCTACACCACGCAGGCCTTTAATATCACCAGGACTGGCAATATAGTTATTCCCTATTTTATAATAATATGCTGCAAATGCTGGGCGCTTAAGGTTGTAAAATATTGTAGTGGCATGACTGTTTATAAAGTAAATTAAACCCAATATTACAATTTTTAAAAACTTAATCATTTTCGCCTCCATTTAATGTTAAAATTACTTTAATCCATTTATCTTCTCGCTTATCAAAATGTTTATAAGCATCAACTATCATTTCAAATGGAAGCTTTTGAGTCACAAATTTTTTAGAATCAAATTCACCAGACTGTACCCATTGAATTAACTTTGGGATATATTTGTGATGATTACAATCACCCATTCTAATAGTTAAATTTTTACCCATTGCTTTACCAATTGGGAAGAATCTTAAGGCCGGAACATAGACACCAATAATCGAAATTATTCCATTTTTAGAGACTACATCTACAGCCCACTGCAAAACTTGAGAAGGACCATCACCTGGAACCCAATTACCATAATCTTCATTTCTATGTGGAGCGACATCTGCAACCTCTTGGCTAAACTGTTTTTTTAGAGAATAATTTTTAAAATAATTTATTATTCCTCCATGTTGCGGCTGCTGTGCATCGATACCAACTGCATCTATAACTTTTGTTGGACCATCTCCATTAGTTAAATTTTTTAATTCTTTTACTGGATCTACTTCATCAAAATTAATAATAGTAGCGCCATTTTTTTGTGCCATTTCTAATCTGCATTTAATACGATCAATTGCAAAAATCTTTTTATGTTTATATTTTTTTAGACATTCAATAACTAATTGCCCAACTGGACCACAACCAAAAACAGCTACTGTATCATCTGGTTGTATATCTGCATTTTCTACTGCCATATAAGCTGTAGGCAAAATATCTGAAAGCAAAATTACTTGTTCATCAGTTATATCATTAGGAATTTTTATTAAATTCGCATCAGCAAATGGCACTAATACTTTTTCAGCTTGCATACCATTTAAGGGTCCAGATTCTTTTGGTCCGCCAAAATATACCGTACCTGCCTCTTTACCATTTGGGTTAGCATTATCACACTGTGAATATATTTCTTGCTTGCAGTATTTACAATGCCCGCAACCAATAGTTGAAGGGATAATTACCCTATCGCCTACTTTAAATTTTTGTACATTCGATCCAACCTCTTCAACTATCCCTACTCCTTCATGACCTAAAATAGTATCCGTTTTCATATTTTGAACAGTCCCACGAATAAGATGCAAATCTGTCCCACAAATTGCACTCACAGTGATTTTTACAATCACATCTTTTTCATCTTGAATAACTGGATCTTTAACTTCTTCTAAGGATATATTGCCAATTCCTCTAAAAACTAATGCCTTCATAATATCTCCCCCTACTTAACCCTTATTTTTAATATTATTTCTAATTGTATTATAACCAAGCCTATAAAAGCAATACTATAGCGGATAATTTAAAAAAAGAGGACTAAAAAAGCTTGATTTTTAAATCTAGCATTTGTTACAATGTGAATTAAGATGCTTAATGGTTAAGTATCAAATTTTGTATCTTTAGGTACAAAGTAAAAAAAGGAGGCACTATGTCAAGAGAAAGAGATTCAAGATCAAAAGGTTCTTCAAGAACTGAAGAAGCGAGACAAGGTTCAAAGGGTACTGGTTCTCATTCTGGAAGAAAATCTACTGAAGCTGAAGAAATGAGACAAGTTGGCAAAGGTACAGATTCTCATTCTGGAAGAAAATCTACTGAAGTAAGAGAAACTGCCAATGCATCAAAATCTAAGCAAGGTGGTAAATCTTCTACTCACCCTAGATAAGTATTAAGGAGATAATATGACAAATGAAAAAAAACATAGCCATTCAGGTTGCAATTGTGCAAAAGAACAAGGCGCAGGTCAAAGATCTAATAGATCTGAAAACACGTGCAAAAAATGTTCTTTTGATTATACAAAAGCTGACTATGAAGGTTCAGAAAATAATCAATCAGAAAATGAAAAACAGCGTGGGCAAGAATATAATAACGATCTAGAAGAGACTGCTAATAAAAAAAGCAATTCTAACGATCGCAATAATCACTCACGTTAATTAATTATAAGGGAGAAGACATCTTCTCCCTTATTTAACCAAAAGGAAAAAATTATGAAGAAATTATTATTCATTGCTTTATTAAGCATTGTACCCGCGTTAAATTATGCATCTCAATCTGAGCTAAGCAAAGAAATTTCTTCTGGTGAAATTTCTCCGACTAATAATAAATTATTTAAAAGAACTAATAATAATTTAAATACCTTAATTGATGAAACTAACTTTTGGTCGAAACAAATGGAAGAACACGCATTATTTCTTTATTTAGGTTTAACTGATGTACATCTTAAAAACCAAGCTCATAAATTACATAAGAAAATTGTAAAATTTAGAAGACATTTTAAGCATAATAAAACTCTTCCAGAAATAAATGCTATCTTACCACTGTTAAAACAAGAGCGTAATTTACAAGTTGCTGCAATAAATAAATCTAAAAAGCAGTGGATTGGTTGGTTGTATCCAAGTCTTATTAAACACATGACTTTAGAATTAGATTATTTTGTAGATAAATTAAACGGTGTAATTTATTCGCCAGAAAAAGAAACTGAATTCTGGGAAAAAGAAGCTAGCGACAGAATTGGTACAATTGCACATCTTTTAGATCCGTCAGAAAAAGCATTAGTAAAAGAAGCTAATCAAATATCTGAACAATATTTTGATGTTCCTAAAGAACACAAAGAAGCATTCTTAGAATCAGCTTTAACAGCAATTCAACAAGTGAATACTTATAGTAAAAAACTTGATGCCAAAAAAGCAAATGTAGAATCTATTATAAGTGATACACTTGCAAATCACGAAGCGCGCGAAGGTAAACGTGGTGAAGCTATTTTAAGTGCTTTAAAGGCAGGTTAATTTAAATATTATCCCCAAGTGTTTTAAAACTTGGGGATAAATTAATTTATCTTATTGGCGGAAGCGGAAAATATTTTTGCATCAATGCATTTTGCATAAAAAATGGCAACGTATTAAAAGTCTTTAACATTTCTTCACTTAACTTTAATGGCGCAGTTGGCATACCATTTTCTTCTTTAATTCTATTAAATTCATTACATTTATACAAACCAATTACACATGCAATTTGCTCTGCATTTAGTTTATTGATCCAAGATTTTTTATCAAATTTATGAATCGATAATTTATTATTAAAACCAACTAAATCACGATCCTCTAAATGAGTTCTACCAATTAAAACTTTATCATCTGCTTCTAAAAATCTTGAAATACTTTTTCTGAATGGAAAATCTTCATGCGTAGGCACATAACTTATAGTTGGAATATTGGTACGAAGTATAGTATTTTTATCCAAATCAAAAATTTCGGTCTTATCATGAGACACTATAGCCAAATAATGTTCATTAAAAATTTTCAAATGTTTAATGCCCACATCTGCTTGATTTTCATCTTCTATTAATTGCTCTCCAGCTGGTTCTTTAATCTGGAAATCTATTGCATTATCCTGAAGATTCCACCCAATAACTTCGCCATTAGCAGCATTTGAAAAAACACAATATTTATCATTAGAGTCAAAAAACCTAGCACTTTGATTATAAGTTTTTACAATAGTTTTGGTTTGTAAATCAAAAAGAATTAATTCGTTATTTGATATTATAAAAAATTGATTCAATTTTTCTTCAAATTTAATAGTGAACTTAGCTGCTGGAATCATCTCATGTTCACCATAAAAACGATTTGCAATTAAATCATAAATCAAAAAACTTGAATCTTTAATTATTATTAAATATTTTTCATTTGGGCAAACTTGTAAATGTTTTATTATTCCATCTATTTTTATTTCTAGTGAATTTCCTGTCCCTAAATCATTAATAGTTATAATATGTTCGATGCTATCGTCAGGTAATTTTTTTTTGACTGTATAAATAAATTTATTATATTGTTTTAAAAATATGTGGAATGGGCCTTTACCACTAGTTACAATATTATTTTTTTTAATATCATAAACTTTATACTCATCAGCTTCATTAGCCGGAAAACCTTGCTTTGCAAGCACTTTACATATTAAATAATCATTTGTAACAAATATTTCTGGATGATCAGTCATTTCAGGATCAAAATCATTATATTTATTTTCAATCAAATCATATATAATTATACGATCCAAATACTTAATAATTAAATATCTATTATCTGGTGTTATATGCTTTTCTGTACATATCTTTCTCGCTTCATAATGACCAAACTTACTATTTATAGTAAAATTTAATTTAACATCTTCATAAGTATTTTCTAAATCTATTTTATAAAAATTACCATCTGTTGTGGAAATTACCAAAAATTTATTATCAGATGCCATAACTGCACTATCAATTGCATGTTCAATATTATTTAGAATTGAATTTGCATTTAATGCTAGCGTAAAAATACTACTATCATTTACCAGAGTAACTTTAACACTTGATTTTTGATAGCTCGGCTTTGCATAAGTAAAAATCAGTTTGCAATCATCACTTATTATCCCAGATTTGACAGGAGCATTATGTATTATTATTTCTTCATTTCCATTTTCAAAAAAATAAACTTTTGCAGAACCATCTTCAGACCACGTTAATAAAAATTTGTTATCTTTACTTAAACTGCAAAATACACGGTCTTTATGTTTAATTGTGTGAATTTTTTGCCCTATTTCAGTATTAATAATTGATACAAATTCTCTTGCGCAAACAATGATATATTTATTATCTGCAGTATTCAAAATTCGTCTGATATCTCCAAAAGGTATACTTAATCCAACAGTTGCTAAAAATTCTTCAGAAACCTCTAAACTATCGCCTATTAAATATTCATTAATAATATGAGTAATACCTGGTACAACCTTGCCAAATTCACTATGCACATGTTTACCATTATCAACTTCTTGTTGATTCCAAATTAATTCTTTAATATCTTGTTCTGTGTATTCTTGTTCTAATTGCTGGATATATTTTTCTTCTTGAGCTTCTTTACGTTCTTCAATATCAGATTCTTTACATTCATCCATTGCAAAGGCATTAAATGAACTATTTAAAAGAAGCAATAACATTAATTTTGAAATTTTCATTTGACCCCCCTATAATACCGGTATTTATTTTAATTATATTAATTATATCACAAATTGCCAAATAGTCAATTTAAGTGACTATTACTCTGAAAATTAGATTGAAGGACTTAATTTGAAGCTTAGCAGGCTTATCAGAATATATTTTGGGGAATATTAGAGTGTTACTTAAGAAAATAGGCCTATATTTCTATAAGCCTATTTAAAATCAATTATAAGAAATAACTTATTAACGCAAGTGTTCCAACGATTAAAACAGGTAACTTTACAGGCTTAAAATTGAATAGTTTATAAGCGATATTTAGCAATGTTAAGGTAATCAAAATTGGATAACCAACATATGTAATCACCCCACCAGTAAGCTTTAGAACTGCATCAAGGCCATATAAAGAAAGTGGAACGCAACTTAATAAAACGATAATAAGTGAATGGGCATAGTTAATCTTATTTTTAAATAGGTCAACTTGTGCAAATTCAGCAACAACAACAGCTAATGCAATTGCAGTTGATAAACAGGCCATAATCACAGCTGTTGCAATAATTGCAGCGCCGTAAACGCCGAGTACTCTAAATGAAACTTCTCTAAATAATTCACCAGAATTTATACCTTCTAGACCAAGACCATGATATAAACCTAAGTTACTCATACCAATATATACTAAAGCAAGTAATGAAATACCAATAACCCCTGCTTGAAATCCAACAAATGCTAATTTTTTTGAATCAGCACCAATGTAAACTTTTTTTAATATATGCAATACAACAGATGAAAAGAAAATTGCCCCTAATAAATCAAGAGTTTCATAACCTCTCCAGAAGTTTTCTTTAAACGCATTAAATGGAGTAATAGATGTCTGAATCATATTAGTACCAGTCAAAAAGCCTTTAATTATTATTATACTCAGTGAAACTAATAATGCAGGACTAATATATTTACCTAATAAATTAACAATTTTGCTTTCACGATATGTGCATATAAAAGTTAAACCTAAAAATAAAGCTGTAAATATTACAAGTGAAATATTAGGTATAAATGGCGACATCATTGTATAAGACAATGTTACAATTCTTGGAATGGCAATCAAAGGACCAACTATTAAAATACATATTAAAAGTATTAATTTGCCCGGAATTTCACCTAATCTAAAAAAGAAAGCCTTATAATCACCTTCAAATAAAATCATGGCTAACAAACCTAATAAGGGCAAAATAATGGCAGTTATTAAAAAGCCTGACATCCCAAAGATAATTTTATCACCTGAATCTATACCTACTTTTATTGGATACATTAAGTTCCCTGCACCAAAAAACATAGAAAATATAGCTAAACCTATTGCTAATACATCTGATTGGAATACTTTTTTCATAATTTTGCTCTAAAAACCTTTATAAACAGTTAAAAAACGATAAATAAAAGTATAACTTATTAGGGTAATAATGCAAATTAGGTAGATTGAGGCACCGTTTGCTATATATTTTGGGACTATTATCCTTATAACTATACACTTTATTAAGGATAACTATGAAAAAACTACTTATTTTAGCCCTTTTAACTTTAAACCTAGTTAACGCAAATACAGGCAACCTGTATATAAATTCTGCAGAGCAATTTATTAAAAAATCTAGCTTGCCAACTTCAATAAGAACTTTTATGGAAAAAAAGCTTGATTTAACCTTAAATGAGTCAGATATTCTTACAGAAATTAGCGTTTGTGATTGTTCTTGCCATGATTTTCATAATACTTCATGTCCGGCATATCCTAAATATTTACCGTTATCTTTATTTATTGATAAAAACATTGACGGTTCTTTTAAGCTGAATCCTGACGGAACTTTAAAGTTTAAAAAAGAAAATGACAAAATATCTGTAACTTTAAAAGAACGTAATGACTTAGTAAAAGCTACTTTATGCTTAAAACAGCTAATATGCAAAAATCAAAAAATTGAACATACTCTGCAACTGATGTACTTAGCTTTTAAAAAGCAAAATCCTGGATATGCAGAATCTTTTGAAAATCCAAAAAATTCAAAATTACTTTTAGCGAAGCTAGGTACTATCCAACGCCTTTCAAGAAACTCTAGTAAATAAATTTCTATTTTTATAAGCTTAGGATAAAAAATTTTATTCTAGGCTTATAAATGAAATATATTAAAGAATTTAAAGATATTAGTATAAAAGACATAGCGCTAGTTGGTGGCAAAAATGCATCACTCGGTGAGATGATATCTCAACTTTCAGCACAAGAAATTCCTATACCAAATGGTTTTGCAGTTACAAGTGAAGCGTATTGGCATTTTATTACTGCAAACGGCATTTTAGAAGAACTCAAAGCTTTAATTACAAATTTAGATTACAAAAATATAAATCAGTTACAAGCGACAAGCTCAAAAATAAGAACGTTAATTGAAGCTCAACCAATACCTGAAGATTTAAAAAAAGAAATAATTGCTGGTTATCAAAACTTATCAAGAAATTATAATACAGAAAATCTAGGTGTAGCAGTACGTTCTTCAGCAACTGCAGAAGATTTACCAACAGCTTCTTTTGCAGGGCAACAAGAATCATTTTTAAACGTACAAGGCTTATCAGAGCTGTTAGAAAGTTATAAGAAGTGTGTGTCGTCTTTATTTACTCCCCGCGCAATAGTTTATCGAATAGAAAATAATTTTGATCATTTTAAAGTTGCACTTTCAGTTGGTGTGCAGAAAATGATTCGTTCAGATTTAGCCTGTGCTGGCGTAACATTTACATTGGACCCAGAAACAGGTTTTAAAGATGTTGTCTTTATAAACTCATCTTGGGGACTTGGTGAATCTGTAGTTTCTGGCAGTGTTGACCCTGATGGTTTTTATGTACATAAACCTACTTTAGAAAAAGGTTTTAGACCCATACTAAAAAAATATCTAGGCACAAAGAAAACTAAAGTAATTTATACAAATAATTATACTAAAACTATTGATACTCAAGATGAGTTAAGAAATAAATTTACACTTAATAACAATGAAATTCTTGAACTTGCAACCATGGCTATAATTATTGAACAATATTATTCTAAGATTAATTCTAAATGGACGCCAATGGATATTGAATGGGCAAAAGATGGCGCAGAAAATAAATTATATATTGTACAAGCACGCCCTGAAACCATTCATAACAAACAACAAAATAAAAATGTATATACCAAATATTTATTAAAAAACACTTCTAGTAAGAAAATAATTTGCACAGGTCAAAGCATTGGGCAAAAAATTGTATCCGGTACAGCACGAGTAATTTTAAACCCTAAACAAATAAATGAAGTTAAAGCTGGTGATATTTTAATCACTTCCATGACTGACCCTGATTGGGTTCCAATAATGAAATTAGCTGCAGCAATTATTACTGATCAAGGTGGCAGGACATGTCATGCTGCAATTGTAAGTCGCGAACTTGGTATACCTGCAATAATTGGTACCCATAATGCTACTAGCTTAATAAAAACCGGACAGAAAATTACATTAGATTGTTCACAAGGCCAGAATGGAAATATTTATGACGGTGAGATTTCTTTTGAAACTAAAACTTATGAATTAAGTGAGCTAAAAAAATTACCATGCAAGTTATTAATTAATTGTGGTATTCCTGAACAAGCTTTTGAACAATCCTTTTTACCAGTAGATGGCGTTGGGCTTGCTCGATTAGAATTTATTATAACTAATAATATTAAAATTCACCCTATGGCACTTATACATTTTGATCGCGTAAAAGATCTAGAAGTTAAAGAAAAAATAGATAAATTAACAGCACCATATGAAAGCAAAGAAATTTTCTTTATTGACAGTCTAGCACAAGAAGCCGGTATGATTGCCGCAGCATTTTATCCCCGACCAGTTGTTATAAGATTTTCTGATTTTAAAAGTAATGAATACCGCAATTTAATCGGTGGACAATATTTTGAACCAGAAGAAGAAAACCCTATGATGGGCCTTCGAGGCGCTTGCAGATATTACAATGATATTTACAAAGATGCCTTTGCATTAGAATTGGCTGCTATAAATAAAATCTACAATGAAATGGGGCTTACTAATATTAAAGTTATGGTCCCTTTTGTACGCACCACTAAAGAAGCCAAAATTGTTTTAGATTTAATTCATAAACATATCCCAAATGCACCCGAAATTTTAATGATGTGTGAAATCCCAAGTAATGTAATATTAATAGATGAATTTAGTAAGCTTTTTGAAGGCTTTTCTATAGGGTCAAATGATTTAACACAATTTACATTAGCAGCAGACCGTGATTCAGCAGTTTTAGCAGAATCTTTTAACGAAACTAATGAAGCTGTAAAAATTATGCTAAAAATGGCAATTGATGGTGCAAAACGTAATAACAAACCCATCGGCATTTGTGGCCAAGCTCCATCCGATTACCCCGAACTTGCTAAGTTTTTAATTGATTGTAGAATAAACTCAATTTCATTGAACCCTGATACTGTTCTAGAATTTTTAACTAATTATAAGGAGTCAAATTGAAGAAACTAATTTTTTTAATAACATTTACAACTTGTATACTGGCAAAAGAAACAATTCTGGTTACAGGAGGAACGGGATTAGTAGGCTCAGCAATCGCACAGTTAACTAAAAATAGCAATGAGAACTGGATTTTTCTTTCAAGCAAAGACTGTGATTTAAGAAATTTACAACAAACCCAACAATTATTTGAAAAACATAAACCAACTATGGTTATTCATTTAGCAGCACATGTAGGCGGCCTTTATAGAAATATAAATGAACCTGTAAACTTCTGGGTAAACAATGTGGCAATTAATGAAAATATTTATATATGCGCACATAAATATAATGTAAAAAAATTAGTATCTTGCTTATCTACATGTATATTTCCTGATAAAACTCAATACCCAATAGATGAAACCATGGTTCATAATGGCGCACCACACTGGTCAAATGAATCTTACGCTTATGCAAAACGCATGTTAGATGTTAAAAACAGAGCATACAACAGAGAATATGGCTCTAATTTTACAGCAATAATACCAACAAATGTTTATGGACCAAATGATAATTATAATTTAGAAGATGCACATGTAATACCTGCATTAATTCATAAATGTTATTTAGCAAAGAAAAATAATACAGCTTTAACTATTGCAGGTTCTGGCAAACCTTTAAGACAATTTATATATTCAACAGATTTAGCAAAATTAATATTATGGGTATTAAAAAATTATAATACACCAGAACCAATTATTCTTTCAGTTGATGAATCTACAGAAGTGTCAATTAAAGATGTTGTTAATGAAATTGTTGAAGCTATGGATTTTAAAGGCCCAGTAATTTTTGATAGAAGCAAACCAGATGGCCAGTATAAAAAAACAGCTAGTAATAAGAAATTAAGATCACTTGTACCAGACTTTGAATTTATATCATTAAAGGATGGTATGAAAAAAAGTGTAGAATGGTTTGTTGAAAACTATGATATTGCTAGAAAATAAAACTGAAATTTAAAATACTCTTATAAGCCCGGAATTTTCTGGGCTTATTTTTTTAATTATCTAAAAAAATTATCAAATTTTTGTAATGCATTAAATTCTCCACGCTTTGGGTTCCCATAATGCCTACAACGTGGACATTCGCCGCGCTCCGATAAAATAGTTTCGCATGGACAATCACAATGAACATAATGCCATTCTTTCATATCATTCGGGCGTTGCATATGATAAGAATTATCACTGCAGCCTATGCTTGAATATAATTGATAATTAAAGGTAATTAACATAATTAATATGAAGTTTTTTATATTCATTTAATCACCCATACTTGTATTTACATCCCTAAACGAAATACTTTCTTGCTCTAATAGTTCATATGCTAATTTAGTCGGACAAGAAAAAACATTACTACAAATGCTTATTAAAACCAAAAACCACAAATTTCTCATCTCACCTCTCCCCGCTTTTCTTAAATTTCAATATCTAATATATTTAAATTATATATAATATTATATTACAGGTAGAGTTTAAAATTAACAATGATTTGGTTTAATAAGTAAAATTAAGTTTATGTGAAACATGTATTTTAAAATTGCTCAAGAAATTCAAGCTTACCACTATTTAATAGCCTGATGTCGTTTATGCCATATTTAAGCATAACTAAACGTGTTAAACCAAAACCAAAAGCAAAGCCTGAATATTCTGTTGAATCAATATTACATGCTTTTAAAACATTAGGATGCACTAAGCCAGCTCCACCCATTTCAATCCATCGGGTTTTTTTGCATACTGAACAGCCAGAAGTGCAAAATGGACAAGCCATATCAACTTCTATACCAGGTTCAACAAATGGGAAATACCCAGGACGAATGCGAATATCAAGATCATCTCTTTGGAAAATACCTTGCAGCATTATTTTTAATGTAGCAAACAAATTACCCATAGATACGTTTTTATCTATTAATAGACCTTCAACCTGCATAAAAACAAAGTCATGTGAAGCATCGGTCGCTTCATTTCTAAATGTTCTACCATAAGAAAGAATAGCTAAAGGTAATTTCTGGGATTCCATTTCTCTAATTTGAACAGTAGAAGTATGAGTACGCATTAATCTATTAACATCAATCCAAAAGGTATCTTGCATATCACGTGCTGGGTGATTTTTAGCAATGTTAAGAGCTTCAAAATTATGAAACTCATCTTCTAGTTCAAACCCTTGAGCCACTTTATAACCCATAGAAATAAAAACATCTTCTATAAGCTCAATTACTGGCGTATAAGGGTGCAACGACCCTTTAGGCATTTTAGATTCATATGCTGTAACATCAAAGTTGGTTTTTTTCATTTCAGCTTTATTTAATGCTTCTAAAGCTAACTTTTTCTTTTTTTCTTCAAATTTTTGTTCAGATTCTTTTTTAAGCTCGTTTAAAAGCGGGCCGAAATGGCGCTTGTCATCTGGTGATAATTCTTTAAGAATATGCATCAATTTAGGAATACTACCTTCTCGAGACAAAAATAAAATACGAACATTTTCTAATTCTACTTCTGTTTGAGCGAGGTCTAATTTGTGTAGAAATTGATTTTTTATCTGTTCTACTTGATGCTTAAGATCATCCATTTGAATCCAAAATTTAAAAAAACTTTCCTGTCAGACGCTAACTTGAATATATTAACAAAGGGATCATTGATTGACAATGTAAATTTGTCGCAAAAATAATTGACATAATAATATATAAGTATATTCTATTTCTTATCAATTGCATCTTTTATATATCCAAGCAATTATGCCGCGGTAGCTCAGTGGTAGAGCATCTGCCTGAAGAGCAGAGTGTCGGTGGTTCGATCCCATCTCGCGGCACCAAATTTTTAAAAAATCTGGTGCCTCTTTATTATTCCCAAATCTTGGACAAAAAACTCAATTAATTTTAACCTATTTTTGCACCTTTTTTAATAAAAAAAAACTTCTTCTGGAAAAATTTTTCAATACAGTTTATTGTATAGAAAATTGAGTATCTCAGAATTAAAAAAGGGGAAGCTAAAGATGAACCAAAACTCATCTTTCAAATCTAAGTCAGAAAAATACAATATAGCATGGTTCAAGCTAGCAGAATTTGTTTCCAGAGGTGAAAAGGAACGTGCACTTGGTATTTATAGACTACTTACACTTTCAATAAATGATCCTGCGCTTGTACTTCAACTAGAAGGTGATATTTTATTAGCTTTTAATGATACCAATGCCATTCTACAATATGAAAAAGCTGCAAAATTATATCAACAAAATGGACGTATAATAGAAGCAATATCAATATACGAACATTTGATTTCCTTAAATCCGCAATCATCTGAATTTTATAACAAGCTTTTGCAATTATATAAGATATTAAACTTCCAAGATAAAGTTATTTTTACTACAAAACGCATATTATTGGCATTATTAAATGAAAACGATATAGAAAATAGCTTAATACACTTAGAAGAACTAGAAAAACTAACAAACGAAAATGATTTAATTGAATACTACCAAGAGACAGTTTTTGTATTAATTAAAAATAAAACAGCCAAAGAAATTATTTTTGGTTATACTAAAAAAATAGTAGATAAGCACTTTAACGATAATGATCCAAATCTACAAATATTTATAAGTAAAATAGAAATTCTGGAACCTAATTTATATGCGGATATAATTGCATATTTAGAATTACCTAAAGAAAAGAATGAAAATAAAAATAAAAATTAAAAACCACTTTTTTTATTGCTTTGTTATATTGTTCATTACCTTCTTTGTAATTTCGCAAAACACATTTTTCTCAACTAAAACCAATATAAAAGATCTAATATATAAAGATGGTAAAATTAAATGCGCTTTATTTACTTCTCAACACGATATCATATCAGTATTACTAGAGCTAATTAATTCAGAAAAAAAATCTATCAAACTAGCAATATATATGCTAACTCATAAAGATATTACTGCGGCCTTAATCAATGCAAAACAAGAACGTGGTATTACAATCGAAGTAGTTACAGGTTACGATGGTTACCATAATTCATATTCTAAATTCGCCCTACTTGAACAAAGCTCCATACCTATGTATCTTTTTGGGTCTGCAAATTCTAAAGATTATATTTCTGCACTAATGCACAATAAATTTATTATATTTGAAGAAAACATAGAAGGTAAAAGCTTAATTTGGACAGGATCTTTTAATTTTACTAAAAATGCGCAAGCACAAAATAAAGAAAATGTAATAATTTTGGAAGATAGCCATATTATAAGCTTATATAAACAAGAATTTGAAATCTTAAAAAAACATTCTGAATTACAACCCAATAATAGGTTTAAAGAAAAGATCACATTCAATAAGAACAAGAATAAACCGTTAAAAAAGACCAAACCTAAAGAACACTCGGCTAAACTAGATTTCTTAAAAACAATGAAAATTAAAATCTCTTAAACCTGTAATTTAGATCTTTTGACGATCTATAAACCATTTTCTTGATTTCAACCTCTTTAAATTGTTACTATTAGAAATAATAGACTAGTGAAAAAAAAGGGGAGAGACAATGAGTCAATTAAAAACCAATTTCAAAGGCCTATTAACTTTACTAATTTTGCTAAATATATTTATAAACAATTTGCATGCCGCACAACAATCGTCAAGTGTAAATTTTAATGGTACCAATATTACTCTTGTAGATGGTGATATTACAAAGCAAAAATTTAACAATCCGGCTTCTGCAGCAATTGTAAATGCTGCCAATGTAACATTATTAGGAGGCGGTGGAATTAGTGGTGTTATTCATCGTGCTGCTGGTCCCGGTTTAAATGAAGAATGTGCTAAACTAAAGGCAGATGATCAGGGTGTCCGGTGTCCAATTGGGCATGCTCGTATTACCGGTAGTCATAATTTAAAAGAACATTTCGCACACATTGTGCATACTGTTGGACCTAGCCTTGCGGATTATCCCGGATCAGCTTTTAGAAATGGTACGGTCCCGAGCGCAGAACATAAAATTTTATTAGAAAATGCTTATGAAAATAGTTTAAAAGTGGCACATAAAGCGGGTGTAAATGAAATTGCGTTCCCTTCAATTAGTACAGGCATTTTTGCTTATCCAATTGAACAAGCGTCTAAAATTGCACTTACCCAGATATTTAAATATGTAAAACATAACCCAGGCGCATTTAAAGAAATTAGATTTGTACTTTTTCATGATAGAAATAAAGATGAAGATGAATTGCAAGATATTACGATTTATAAAAATGTTTTAAAACAAGTTATACATGAAATGGAGATACAATGAAGGTTAAATTTGTAAGTTTATTTGTAGTGTCGCTTTTTACATTCAATATTATATCATCTGAACAAAAACCACAGGAAAGTGTTTCAAATATGATAGGGAATATAGAAAGCAAAAGCGCATTATCTAAATCAAAAGAAGCTTATGATAATGCAAATAAAGCATATCTTAGAGCCGCAATTAACACTCGTGGATACGCAGATCTTGGAGAGTTAAAAAAAGAACAAATTAAGGCTAGGGATCACTATTTAAAAGAATTCGAATTATCAAAAAGAGTACGTTTAGATTTAACTAAAAAAGTTAAAAATAAGATTGAAGATGCTGAAAATAATGTTGAATTATTTGAAGAACTATATGCAAAAACAAAATTATTAAATTGGAATCCGCAAAATCCTGATAATATAGAAGTTCCTGATGATGTACTGCAAAATTATAACAAAGCAATTAATAAGTTAGCAGAACTTAAAGCACCCCGCAACCCTTCTATTCAAGAAATAATAAAACAAATATCTAAAGAAAGAGTTGAATATCTTTTGAAACAAGGATTAAAAAAACCTTTAAATAAAACAAAATTAATTGAAGAAATTAATAATATAAATAATGATATTAAAGGTGAAAGCAGTGGAGACGAAGCTGAAGAAATCTTTAAAGATCTTACTTATAAATTGGAATGGAACCGCCCTTTAAATGACCGATCTCTGCCTTTATCTAAAAGACCATCAGAATTTCGGCCAAAACTTAAAGAGCTGCAACGCAAGTCACAAGAAAAAATTAAAAGAGAAAGAAACTTAAAAAAAGTTCGTGAAGGTTCGCATTAAAAATTAGAAAGGCAAATAATGAAAAAAATTATAAGTTTATTTATACTATTCAGTTGCATAAATATTTTTGCTGCTGATCCAAACCCACACCCAATAACAAATCAACTTGAATTAGAACAAGCTATACTCGACAGTATTAAAAGTGAAACACCTAAACAAAAATTTGACCGTGAACATTCCCAAGCAATAACAGAAAGTTTAAAAAGAGTTAAACATACGTCTTTTGAAGAACTATTAAAACGTTCTAAAGCTTTTGAAGAACGTGTTAAATTCCCTACAGAAAATAATAAAATCGCAGTTATTGCGGGTGATAATAAAATGATTCAGCAAGAAATTGCAGAACAAGCACGTAATGCATACCCTATTTTTGATAAAAAAGTTTTATCTTTAATTCATGATTTTTTGAAGTATAAAAAAGCCCATGGAAGTGAAATAGAAAAAAATCTATATAAAGACATGAATTCATATAAATTTATTGATCGACTTATTACAAAACGACCATTAGTTTTTATGACAGACAGTGATTACCACCTTTTAAGAGATGGAAAAACAAGAGGCCATGGAGGTTTTGAGGCTATAGGAACTAATGACGAAAAATCCCCATTAGTTTTACACGATTATATTTCATATGATGAAATGCAAATTGCTGCTCTGATAGGTTTATCAGTGCCAACTTACTTTATTAACAATGGCTCACGAAATAATGAAGGCGAAGCTGAACAACCAGGAACATTTGAACCTACAGGTGTGTATGCTGGTTTAGTTGGCGCCCGATTTGAAAGACCAGGTTTAATGGAATGGCAACATATGATTATAACAGAGGATCAAAATACTAAAGAAAATGGATATGGAAGCACAGAAATAGATAAACCAGGAAACAAACTGGCTATATGGTCAAAATTGTATGGCTTAGATTTTCCTACTTTTCACGAGGCAAAAGAAGACAAAACAGGCAGATATAAGCCTTTTGCATTTGGTAAAAAACTTTTGGATTCTGAAGTTTATAAAGAACGTATGCGTTTAGTAATTGAACCATTTTTATTAGATGGCCAAAAACGCGGCGAGCAATATCACAAAAAGGTATATGTGCATGTTGTTGGTTTAGGTCTGGGTGTATGGCAAATATTACCGATACAAGCTAATTTAATGCTCGAAGTTTATGCAGAGATAATAAAAAAACACAACTTATCACATATATCAGATATAAATTTTAGCTGGTTTAATGTAAATACTATTGATGGAATTAAAAATGGTGAACATTTTAAAACTCATAGTAATAATATTAAAATACATTTTTCAAAAAGAAATCCTTCTGATAAATTAGAAGGCGAAGATGCTGGTAAACTTTTAGTTGCACAATACGCTTGGGATGGAAATTCTTATCCTGGCAACGAATATTGGGATGGCGCATTATCTGCTTCTGGTGACCCTGCTGCAGCTTGCAGTTCAACAATCCCTGAATTGCAAAACCCTGAGATTAATTTGTATATTTCTGCCAAAAACATGCCTAAATAATGAGGTTATTTATGAACATTAAAATAAAACAAATTATTTTATTAAAATTTTTTCTAGTTATATCTAATTCAAATATTTCTGCCATGGGAATAGAAGGCTTAAATGGAATACCAGACTTGAACAAATCACCTGATATGGAATTTGAATTGACCGAACCTCAAAAATTTGAATTGACTGAACCCCAAGAAGAAGAAAAACCTTATGAACATAAAGATCTAAAAACAAATTTTCCTGAAATTTATAAGGCTGCATCAGAAAATAACTTAAATTGGCACTTACAAGATGGCTATTTTTACTTAGATGACTTTTTTAAAGGCGCTTTAGGAGAAAATAAAGTTTTTGGTGGCTTAAATTTTGAAGATTATAAAATACATTTAATGCCAAAAAAAGAAGATATACAAAGTACAGTGTTAAAACTAATTAAAGCTGCACAAGAAGATGATGAATTATTACACTTAATAGCAGATTTTAAATTCATTACAAAGTTTGAAAATTATAAATTTAACCCTGATTATAATATGCCAATTATTATAATCTATGCTTCAAGTGGAAAAGAAAACGCTCAAAGATTATTAGATAAAATATATGAACTTTTTAAAGATCAAGAAGGCTTAAATAAAAAACCTAGATGGAATGAAAAAGTTACAAGCCTTATTTACTTTGCACAAGGAAATGGCGACCAAAAAATGTCAAACAGATATAGTAAATTGTTTGAAGATGGTGACTACAAAGGCAATGGTAAAGTTTACTTTAAGGCTGACGTGACAGGAAAAGTTGTCGATTATCACCTTAAAAATCCAGCAGCGCAATAGATAAATTTATAATTACTAAAACATTGGATTTCATGATCTTTAGCTTATTGTATGTAATTTTATTTATCACAATATCACTCAAGGCTGATTTTTTTGCATTTCGCAGACTGATTCATCCTGAAACCAAAAAAGTTATTTATTTATTGTATGATGTGCATGCTAGCATACCCAATGACCCAAGTTTATCTAATGAAATAATTAACGAAATAAAATCTATTATAAAAGATCCTAGTAAAATAGCTTATTATAAAAAAACTATTGGATCCGAAGAATATAAATTTAAAGTACCTTGGTACAATAACGAACATATCAAAAACAAATTATTATCTTTTGCTGACAATTTACCCAATTTATCTAAACAGCATAATGATCTATTGGATATTATAAAAAATAATAAAATATCGTTAATAAATGAAGATTGGCCACCTAGAATGCCTTATATAGGAATGAAAGAAGAGAAAGAACTTAATAAATTAATTAAAAGACATCTTGGAACCACCGTGTATTATAAAAAAACTTATACGTACATTGCATTCGTTACACCGCTTTTAGGTATTGGAGAAAAACTTACTGGAAAATTTACAGAATCAAAATTTGTAGCACTTTCTACGGGTGCTTATTACTTTAATCCTGATTTTAGAAACCCTAACCAAATATCTAGCCGTCAACAAAATAAAGAAATAGACAATTTAACATTGCAAGCAATAGATATTTTGATTACACAATATAATCAATCATCTATTGTTATTGCTGAAGGTTTTTCTCATATACAAGCTATCGCAAGAAATCTTGTTAATGATCAAGGATATGTTGCGGGTCCTTTTATTATTAGTGAGGATTTAGAAAAAAGAAGAAAAGAAGATCCTGAAATTGATAAAGAATTAGAAATCATTTCGTCGTTTGAAAAAGCTAATTGGGATGGCGAACTCAACAATCCAGACAATTTTAATTATTCATTAGTGCTTAAACCACTTAATATAAAGGCCGTTTTTAATGCTCATTTATTTAACAACCCCGAATTAGAAGATTTTTATAATATTTACAAAAACTGAAAAAAAGTAGAACATTATTAAATGAAAAAATTAATTTTTGTGACTTATGACGGAATTCAAAATTCTGTATTTTCTGGTCAAGTTATTCAGCCATTATTAAAAAGAATTTATAATAATCCTGAACTAAAAGTTTATATTGTTAGTTTTGAAAAAAATACTTTATCACATGATATTATCACTAAATTTATTCCCCAAAATAAAAATTTAGTTTTTGTGAATTTTAGGCGCTTGCCAGTTTTAGGAAAAATTAGTTTGTACCCTAGCGTTTATTATTTAAAAAAATTTCTTAAACAATTTGATAACTATGAAATAATTTCTAGGGGCCCACTTGCTGGCTGGGTTGCCGACAAAGCGTTGAATCAAAATTGTATTAAACACATATTACAAGCCCGTGGGTTACTAGCAGAAGAATACGAATTTTCACACCTGCCTGGAAAAAATATATTTAAACATGTCTGGCATACCTGGCGCAAAAACTTTTTATTTAAAATTGAAAAAGAAGCTTACACGAACAAAAATTGCACAATTAAACCTGTAAGCAGTGCATTGGCAGATTATTTAATAGAAACTTACAAAGCTGACCCTAATAAAATAATTATAGAAAAAGATGACATTCCAGAATTGATCTCACAAGAACAAAAAAATGAATGGCGAGTCTTAAGTCGAAAAAAACTAAACATTTCGCCTATGACCCAAATTTATTGCTACAACGGTGCGGTCAAGGCATGGCAATGCCCTGACTTAGTTATTAATTATTTTCAGACAAAGTTAGAACACGAACAAAATATTTTTTTATTAATTTTATCACAAGATAAAGAAGAATTTGAAAAAATGATTGCACGACATGCAAATATAAAAAATTATTTAGTGTTATCAGTTAAGCACGAAGATATTTATAAATATTTATGTGCAGCTGATTATGGTTTAATTTTTAGAAAATCTAATCATATTGTAAATTGGGTTTCACGACCTGTAAAAGCAATGGAATATAAAGCTGCTGGGTTAAAAATTATTCATAACAACACTGTTAAATGGTTAAATGAATAATTATCTTTGTGGCTTAGGAATTACAATTATATTACTTCCATCTTCTAAACCCACATCTTTAAGCTTTTCATCATCTTTAAGAATTTTTTTTCCTAGCAATATATAAACCGGTACTACAAAACCATAATCTTGGCTATTAAATGAATCTTTCAATTCACTTACAGTAATTTCTGGATTAACATTTAGACTATGGATCGGTCCACGAAGTCCTTTTTGAGCTTTTATAAAAAAATCTCCGGCATTTTTGTTTTGCAAATATATATTACTACCTGTTTTTATACCGTAATCTTTTAGCTCAGATTCTTTGTTATTCAAACCAATATTATCAAACTCTAAATATTGCTGATCTGCTGGCGTACCCCACCAACTATAAATTAATTCATTTAAATCTTTAACAGTTGAGTTATGAAACAACTTAAGTCTTGGCACTATTAGTTTTTCATCCTGAACACGAGTAATACTTATTACTAAAGGTGAAGCACCCTCAGCACTAAATAAATCTGAACTCAAAAATATTAAAATTATAAAAATTAATCTTTTCATTACCTTCACCTTAATTCTTAAATCACAAAATTCTCACACAGAATACCACGTTGAAATTATTCTTTAATATAATAACAAATTTAATTCAAAAAAATCAACAGTCTGAATAGCCCGGGTTATTATTGCGTTTCGAATTCTAAATAGGTCATAATATTAATAAAACTGGGATTTTAAAGTAAAAAAAAGGCTGAATATGAACGATAGTATGATCATGCACACTTTATTATCAATTTTTTTGATATTTAATACTGCAAATAAATTAAAAGCAGTTTCGCACGTTACCAGACCTAGCGCTCCTCAAAGAACTGCCGTTCATGTAACCAAGCCTGCGCCTAAGACGATTGCAAGCTCGCCAATAAAAGCTCAACCGATTAGACCAATACAACAAATAACAAAACCAGCGCCTGCTCCTCAACCAAAGCTGGCAGTTAACCATTCTTCTCAGCCTGCAAAAAAAATATCAACACCTGCAGTTGCTCCCCAGACTTCGCCAAGGGCTACTGCTGGCACTGCAAAAACTGGTGTGCCGACTATAACAAAAGCTAAAGTTGCTCCAAGACCAAGGCCACAAACAGGCTTTGCAAGCAAACAACCTACAATGCCGCAAAAGCCACCACATACCTCATCTTCATTGCCTTTTGAAAAAAATAGACCACAAACATCTGATAACAATCAATCAAATTACATAAATCAAGGTGCCACAATTATTGCTGTTCCAGTTATTGTAGCAGGCTTAGCAGATTCCATGTACCCAGCATCACAACAAGAACAAAGTTCAGATACAAATTCACAACCTGTACAAGCAAATCAAGCTGACAACAATCCACAACAAAACCAAGGATTAAACACAAGCCCAGATTCACAACCAAACCCTACAGTTGTTGTAGTTCAACAAGCACCACCTGCTGGGCAATCTTTAAATACAGCAATCTCTTTGACACCACAATTAAATTGCCCACAAATGCCAACTGATACAGATAAATTAAATGATTCTGATTATCAAAAAGTAATGAATAAATTTAGAGATGACAACTTTAAAACCGACCTGGTAAATACGCAAGCAAAAGCAGATAATTGCCAAGATCAATGCAAAACAGAATTCCCTGGCAAATGTTACACCGGTTTTACAAACCCTGACAATAGTGGTGATAACAAATGTGAGTGCGCAACCCCAAAATAGACTAAATTGCCGCCCCATAAGCTATTTTATATCTGGAAATTGTATTAATTTTAATACCAGTTATAATAATACAAATATAAATTCTTAAAGAAAATAAGCGAGTAGGCATGAAAATTAAACTAATGGTAATTTTGACAATTTTTATCTTAGCACAAGCTAGCGAACCTGCAAAATCTGCAGACAGTTCGTCTAATGCAAACCCAAGTCAAGCTCATTGCGTATATGATTTAAGCTTTCAGGAATATCAAAAATATCATACCAGTGAAGACAAACCCAAATATGAAATATTGGCAGAAACTGATTTAGTAGGTTTTGACTATGAAAATTTTGAATTAATTTTAAATGAAAATGAACATTTTAGTACATTAACCTTTAGAGATTTAATACAAGAAAATATTAAGAATGAAACTGGCCTCATATTAGCCCAAGTCACAATAAATACTGAAGGTAAAGAAACTCAGTATTATTATGATGCTCATACATTTAATACCTATATGTTTGGTGAAAATTATTTTAACCCTAACACTAATAGATATACTTCTAGAATATTAGACTTTGAAAAAGATCCTAAAACTAAACAACCTATTTTAAACCAAATATTTTATTATATTGCCTCATTTGAAGATAATAGATTAATATTTAAAAAATTAGGTTCAGATTATGAATTGCACGTAGATAAAACAAAATCTAAGAACCTAATGTTAAAATTCTTAGAAAATATTCAAGATTCTAATTGCCTACAAATGATTGAACTTTTTAGAAAAATAGAACCTAATTCAAACATAGAAGAGCTATTAGAATTAGGTATAACAAAATTCTATGCAAGGAAATATGCGAGTGCTAGAAGCATTTTAGAACTCATGCTTTTAAATATTCAAGAATCTTCTCCTGTTATAGCTGAAGCCCAATTTTTATTAGGATTTATATATTATAAAGGAAAAGAAACTCCTACTGATTTTATAAAAGCACAACTCTTGTTTACTACTGCAGCAAATAGTAATAATTTGAGCGATGATTATCATAAAAGAGCTAAAAACCGTATTAAATCAATTCAATCTAAGCAAGCTCAATTAAAAGAACAACAAACTAACCTACTTAATCAAAATAAAGATAATAACGACTAAGGTAAAGTCGCAGAAATGGAGATATATGAAAATTAAATTAATTCTATTATTGTTGCTAGTATTTATTTCAAATACAACCGAACAAATTCAATGCAGTCAAAGCGAATCATCTTGCAAGCCTGCACAACCTTTAGCGTCTATAAAACTAGATAAACAACTATTTTTTTCTGTTGAAAATAATACAAATTCTATACCTACTCATATTAAAGAACATTTTACCAAGTTATCTTTTAGTGATTTAGCACAACAACATATTAAGGCCGGAACACATTTTATAATTGCCCACACAAAAGAAAGTAAGTCTTATTACGTTGCACATGAATTTAATAAACATTTATTTGGCAAAAATTATCTTAATCCGGAATCTAATAGATATACAACTAATTACTTAGCATTTAAATATGACCCAAAATCAGAAAAACCAATTTTAAATCAAATAAGTTATTACATTTCTTCAGTCAAAGATAATAAATTAAGTTTTGTTTATTTATGCTCCGATTTTGATTTACATATGAATTTAGATTCAAAAGATACATTTAAAAGAATTTTTATTGAAAATATGACAGTCAAAGAAATTTCAGAAATAAATTTACCTAACCTAAGCATAAACAATCAAATCACTTTAGGTAAAAAATTTTATGAAAATAAAGATTATAAAACTGCTCAAAAATTATTAGAACCAACAATGGATTTTGATCTTAAAGAATCTTCAAAAGAATTTACTATAGCTATAGCTCTATTGGGCGATATTTATTTTAAAAATAATGATTATATTAAAGCGGATGAATTATTTATAAAGGCACTTGAAAGCCCACATTTATCTAGCCATCGCGCTAAATATATCTTAAATAAATTAATAGTTATGCATTTTAATGGAAAATTAAAAATTACAAAAAATTATGCTCTTGTAGTTCATTTTATTAAACAAAGGCACCAAATAGAGTCAATCTCTATTGATTGGAATCAAATTTTATTTATACAAAAGACAATGTCAGCTCAAAAATATAATGATTTATCAGATGCAATATTAGATTTAATCATCAAAGATAAAAAAATCGATACTCAAGTACGCCTGATCGCATATTTCCGACGCGGCATTGATCTTTATAATGTTAAAAATTACACAGGTGCAATAATATTATTTCAGCACGTTTTAAATAGAATATATGAAAATATCAAACCTGAAGTTCATAATAATTTAAGAATTGAAGCCGAATTTTATTTAGGGTTAACATATCACAAAAGAAATTTAGAAAACGATTTAGATACTGCACGAATTTATTTTGAAAATGCAGTTTTAACCGCTTGCAATAATAAAGAATTTAAAGACCTTAAAGAATCTTGTTACCAATATTTAAAGCAAATTGACGAACGTACAGGTTGGATAGTTGTAAAAAGAAAGAGATAATAGAGCAAAAAAAATTAATATAATTCTTTTGCAAAAATTAAGGGTGGTTTTTATACCACCCTATTCTTATTTAAAAAGGTAAATCGTCTTGAAAAGGAGGTTCATCTTTAAAATTAACTTCACCTGTGCTCATAATATCTGAGCCAAAATCAGATGTAGATTTTCTAGCTTTTTTAGGCCCTGTAGCAGCCATTGAATCTGAACCGCGAGATTTTAAATCATCTAATTGATTTAAGATATCACGCTCTACTTGATTTCTTGGTTCAATTTTTTCTTCCAATTGATCAGATTCTACATCCATTGCTGATGCGCTTGATAAGAACACAACTCTATCTGCAACAATTATATGTTTGCTTCTTTTTTGACCATCTTGTTCCCAAGTATCAAACTTAAGACGACCTTCTATTAAAGCGGCTTTTCCTTTTTGCAAATATTGTCTGCAGCTTTCTGCTTGCGCACCCCAAACATCAACATCTACATAACAAACTTCTTGAACCAACGAACCTGTTTGTTTATTTTTATATTGACGATTAGAAGCGATAGCTAATCTGCAAATTCCTTGACCTGAAGTTAGTTGCTTATATTCTGGGTCTCTTGTTAAGTTCCCAACTATAATTATTCTATTATATCCAGCCATGTGTTCCCTTAATTTGTCTATGTTTTATAGTTTTCTACAACTAGTTTATTAATTAATATTGAACTTTTTCTTTAACTTTGACAACTTATTTTTTAATGATTTATAATTACTATTTAATTCATCTTCTAATTTTTTAAGTTCATCTAAGATCGCTTTTAATTCGTCATTATTTGCTTTAGATAAACAACTATTTTCATCTTTAATACCTGATTCAGTTTGAACCAAAGTGAATTTTCTTAATTCAAGAGAAACTTCATCTAATGTTATATTAGCGTGCAAAATATCACCAAATTTTTTAACAATAGAATCTTTTAATTTTGCTGTTGATACATTTTCTTTTTTTTTAGGCAAAACAAATTCATTATCTTGACCCAAGATAGGAAATACCATTAAAATTAAAAACGTTTTTTTTGATATTAACTGAGTTAAACCAATTTTAAAATACTGCAATAAAGAGGCAACTACAAAAACAATTACACTTACAAGCATTACATTATAAGTAATGTATGGGTGCCAGTTAAAATAATAACATGCTGATAACCATGCAATAAAAATTATTTGCAAAGCCATTGCAGATTTACCGACAAACTCGGGTTGCACAATATTACCTTTTAAGTAATAAAAAATTATACCCCCAATTATTAAAACAAATTCTTTAAATAAAACTAACCAAAAAAACCATACTGGAATAGAAAGAAAAGTTGTATCAGTATTTGCAAGCGCTAAATAACACGAAAGCACTAACAACTTATCTGCCACTGGATCTAGACAAGTTCCCAGGGCCGTTATTTCATTGCGCGCTCTGGCAATTTTACCATCTGCAACATCACTTATTGCCCCTAACACCACCAGACTAAATACTATTCCCCAATATTGGTTAACTATTGCAAAAACAATAAAAGGAATAATAAATATTCTAAATAAAGTAATCTGGGTGGATAATGTTAATTTTTTTTCGCGAGCAGGCCATTTTTTAAAAGATGATAAATTAAATTTCAAATTTGTCCTATACAATTAAAACTTATTGATTTTTACTAAAGCTTACCTTAGAAACCCTAAAAAACCAAGAAAGTCCTTAAACTATTGACTAATATAAAATACCCTTGATACAATTGATACTAGAAGGAGATTTTATGTTTTATAAATTTTGCATTTTTACAGCTTTGTTAATATTTTTGAATATAAATGAAATGAAATGCGCCCAAGAATTTTACCCAATAGAACAAGTCCAAATGGAGGCTGAAAAACTTCTTAATGATAAGCTTATAAAAATCTCTAATGATTCTACTGATTTATATAATAAGCATAATTGGGAATACCAAACAATCACTTATTGGTGCGGAAAACCACTAACTAAACAAGAACACAACCAAAGGTTATCATTTTTAAGAGATCGATTAGATCTTTTAAAAACCTTTTATAAAGATTTTATCCAAATATACAATAGATACAAAATCGAAGCTAAAAATCCTGAATTGACTATTTTTAATGCAATAATGAAAAATTTAGAAAATCAAATTAATGACTGGGATGTAAAATTAAAAAAAATAATAAATTCATAAATAATATAAAGAAAATTATTTAATTATAACGCCAGTTCCAAGACAAATGTTAGCTTTATAAAATACTGCAAATTGTCCAGCAGCAATACCTTGATCATTTTTATCTATTGTAACACCAAATTCTTCGTTAAATTCTTGAATTGAACAATTATACTTTTCTTGACCATGACGAAGCTTAACAGTTAAATTATGTAGCTCAGGCTTATTGCCAGAAATCCAATTAAATTCACCGACAGTAAATTGATTACGTGGCTTATCAAGATTGTGATAATTTTTAGAAATATAAACTATGTTTTTATCTATATCTTTAGAAACTACATACCAAGGCCCACCAGAAAGACCAATACCTTGCCTTTGACCAATTGTATAAAACCAAAAGCCTTCATGTTCTGCTAGCTTTTTACCAGTCTCAAATTCAACCATATCACCTGCTTTGGTACCTAAGTACTGCTGTATAAAATCTTTAAATTTAATTTTGCCTAAAAAACAGATTCCTTGGCTATCTTTGCGATCTTTATTAGGCAAATCAAACTCTTGCGCTAATTGGCGAAGCTCAGATTTTTGCAAATGACCTATGGGAAACAATGCTTTTGATATTTGCTCTTTACTTAAATGCGATAAAAAATATGTTTGATCTTTTATTAAATCAGGTGAAGTGTGAAGTTCAAATTCATTATCAACTGCTTTGACTTGAGCATAATGCCCGGTAGCTATTTTATCAAAACCTCTACCATTTAATGCAGAATAAAATGCACCAAACTTAACACGTGTATTACATAAAACGTCAGGATTAGGGGTTCGCCCAGCTTTAACTTCAGATACAGTATAAGATACAACTTGATCCCAGTACTCTTTTTGAAATGAAATAACTTCAAGCGGCACTTCAAGTTGCTCACAAACTTTTGTCACATAGGATAAATCTTCTTCCCATGGGCAATTCCCCAAAAAAGAAAGCTCATCTTCTAACCAAATTTTAAGATAAAATGCGGTAAGCTCATGCCCTTGGTCTTTTAAAAGCTTTAAGGCCACTGAACTATCTACCCCACCTGATACCAATACAGCTATTTTCATATTTAACCCTCCAGCGTTTTCTACCTGAAACTATTCTATCATAAATTTGGGGTTTGGCAAAGCATTCTACATAGCATATAAAAACATGAACAGGTGTAAGATTATTGCATATTTGAAAATAATTAGATTATACTAAATTAAAAAGGTAAAAATTATGAAAAAAAATATATTAGTTTTAATTATTCTACTTTTTACAATTCAAACTAAAGCACTTTTATTATTTAAGGAACCAGGAAAAGAATTAAATGAGAGCTACGAAGGATTAATAGAATTATACCATCACTATATTAATAAAATAAAAAAAGCTGAAAGCTCTAATACTCTAAGCTCAATTTCTGCAAATGCCAATGAAATTATAAATGCAAAAAAACTTATTACAAATCTTAAAGAAATTCATTATGGTTTTGATCCAAAAGATCCTAATTTTGCTGCATTAATTAAAAATGCAGGCAAAGAGTACATGGATGCAAATAGATTTGTATATATAAGAAAATATTTAATAACCAATAATTCATGATTGATTGTCCAAAATCTCATTGTAAATTAAAATACTAGTTTCTTTTTCCTTCATGTTAACATTCTTGATCTATTACTACACTTTATTGATTATATCAACTATGGGAATCATATGGAAGAGAAATTCGAAACATATCAGAGCGAGGAATATTTCACACTTGATTTTGACAATGGCATCAAGTTTTATTTTCATTTCTGTGTTTACTTTGAGAATTGTTATTGGAAGAAAGATCACTCCATGTGCTTTATATGGAT
>JARLHJ010000030.1 GCA_031292305.1 Candidatus Babeliales bacterium | reverse complement strand
TCGGCAGCATCTTTAGATTTATCAGCGGCAGCTTTGTCAGCAATAGCTTTATCGGCAGCGATTTTATCAGCAGCAATTTTATCTGCGTGAGCTTTATCAGCAGCAATTTTATCAGCAGCAGCTTTAGCTTTATCAGCGGCAGCTTTGTCAGCAATAGCTTTATCGGCAGCAATTTTATCAGCAATAATTTTATCAGCGTCAGCTTTAACCGCAGCAATTTTTTCTGCTTCTTGTGCAGAATTATACAATTCTTTTGCGTCACGATGTAATTGATTCAAGACAGATTCAAATGCTCCTGATTGGGCGAACAAGATCATTGATGTTTTATCATCAGTTGAATTAAATAACACACCTTGCAAGCCTGAAATTATTTTAGGAAAACTTTCACGAATTTTATCTATAATTTGATTTACCAAAATTATATTTTCTTCACGCTCTTTATTTTTTTTATTTGTTTTTATTTTTTCATTCATAACATATAGAATCTGTTCTAATTTATTTATTACTTGTTCAGAAACTTTGGTGTTAGTTATATTATTAATTTCCATAAATTCATTAAAATCTTTTTGTTTTTTATAACTATTTAAAAATCCTTTATAGTTATCCATAATTTCATCAGCATTTATGATTTTACCTTTTTCATCGTAAAATTGATTAGACCAAGGCTTTGGAATTGCAACGCCATTTGTTAAATTTTTAAATGTTATAGAATTAATTTTATTCATTTGATTAGCATGTATTTTAGATAGATCTACTATATCTTTGATTTCTTTTAAATCATCCAAGCTGAAGCTTCTAGAACCTATTTTTAGGATGGGTTTTTTGCTTTCATCTGATGCTTTTACATATAAATCTTTATATTTTTGATGAAGAGAATTAATGCTTTTATTTATAAAAGAGAAAACTAAATTAATTGAGTGCAAGTAATCTTTATATTTTTTAAAATTTTCTGAATCATTTTGTATTTCTTGATTTACTAATTCGTTTGCTACTTTAGTAAGTGTTTCCCATTCGTTAAAACCCTCTTGTGATACACCTGATCTAATAAGAGAATCAGTACTAAAAACTTTTATTTTGGTACTATCTATTTTCTGGAAGATTTGAATGGCAGATGCTTTTTGTAAAAAAGCCTTTATTGTTTGAGATTGAGTGTCTACGCTATATATATTAATAGTTTGAATAAAAATGAATGATGCTATTATTTTTCTTTTCATATTTAACTTCATCATTACCCCTCCCTTATTTATTCAACTTCTTACCTTGTTGCAAAACTGCAACAATAGGCTTTAATTGTTTTGGCTTAGTTTTTAATTTATTCTGTACAACCTTAATATCATTGTTATTAACTTTTGCACCGGCATTAATTAATGCTCTGTATAAATTAATATTGCCAGCAAAGGGCGATGCAATTAAATATTGCAATACGCTTTTGCCCTTAGCATCTTTTGCATTAACTGTAACTTTTGCTTTCTTTTTTTCTAAACCATAAACAATTGGCGCACGTCTTGGGTCTAACATTAACGGTGTTTGCCCTTGTGCGTTTTTAATATTTACAGGGACTGTAACTAAGTCTTTTTTAAGCTTATTAACTTGCGGAGCCAGCTTTTTTACAAGTAAAGCTTTTTTAGAGGCCTGGGCAACTTTAAATTGCCATATAATATTTGCTTGTTTTGTAAGCAGATCTGTAGTTGTTTTAAATTGTTTTGCTTTGGCTGCAAGTAAGGCTTTGGCTTTGGCTGCAGCTGCGGCTTTGTCTTGGGCGGCTTTAACTAGTGCTGCTTTTTCTTTTGCTAATTTTTCTTTAGCTGCTTTTTCATTTTTAATTTCAGTATTAATATAATCTAATGTTGTTTGTGCCCAGGTTGCACCGGAATTTACAGCTGTAGTTGCATATTGCTTTGCAAGATTAAGGTTTTTATTTACTCCCGTTAATCCGTAGGCATAAATAGTTGCAAGAGCATCACTTGCAGAAGATTTTTTAGATATATCCAAATTCTGGTCGGCAGATTCTTTGAGGGGCTGTATGGCTTTTAAATAATTGCCGTTAACAAAATATTTCCAGCCTAAATCATATTGTTTAGTGATTTTTTCTTTTTCTTTGTCAGCTTTTTCTTTGTCAGCCTTATCTTTTGCTTCTTTAGCTTTGGCAGCTTTATCAGCTTTTTCTTTATTTTCTTTATCAGTTTTATCTTTATCCTTTAATTTTTGTAGATTATCAGCTTTGTCTTTATCAATTTGTGCTTGTTGTGCTGCAGATAAATCTGCCCATTGTAATATTTCATAAAAAATTTGTTTTAATTGTAAATCATTGCCATTTAATATGTCAGCTTGTTTTTTTAAAATATAATTGATCATCATTTTAGCAACTATAATACGTAAACCTTTTCTATAATCTCCGCCATATTCTAATTCAAGACCAGATGTAGTATATCTGAACATTTTAATACCATTAGTTGGGTTAAAAAACGAAGGCATTAATACAACGCGAGCTTGTATGCTATCAAAAGAACCAATTGGAAAGTTGCCTGATCTGTAAAGATCAAGAATACTTTTAATATCACTATGCCGAGATAAATTTAAAGCTCCCGAGTATTTTTGCACAAAGGTATTTGTAATTTTATATCTATAAGGTGTTGCAAATGCATGAGTAGCAAATGCATATTGGTCAACTAAATGTGCAGGAATAAAGACTTGCAATAAATGCCCCGTGTTTGTTGTCATAAAGTTTTCATATAATTTATTTAATTCGGTTTTGTATTTATTATCAAAACCCCATGTGGTAAAAATATTGTCTAATAAGCCAGCGCTAGATGCTATACTTGTAGACGTTATAAAATAATAAAAACTACTTTCTCCCCAATTTGCAGAATTTCCAAACAGTGCTAAATTGGTAGAAATAATATTTTTTCTTAATTCAGGAGTAGCATCATCGTTCCAAGTGGAGCTAGTAAAATATTTTTCCCAATACTCTATAAACTCATTAATATTTTTATATGGGAAATTTATACCAGAAGCTGCTCTTAGTTGAATTTTATTAGTATCTAATTTATCTTTATCATATTTTTCAGAATTAAAGATCGATATGCCGTGTGTTAAGAAATTTTCTATTTCACGGTATAAATCAAATATTAGGCCATATTGCAAATTATGTGCATGATAGAATACATAATCATTAGAATTTTCCCGCTCTTTATTTAAAATATTTTTAGTTAAAATTGCAATATTTGGTTGAAGTTTTAGGCTTAATTTTTTTTCTTCAAGCTGTAATACCCATTGAATTAATTTATCTTCTTGGGATCTAAAGCCAGCAAGCGATGTGATTTTTGGTATTGAGTTAAAAAAAGAAGGAAGAAACGAACTTTTATTAGAATCAAAAAGATATTTCATATCAGCTTCTGTTTGGGTATATCTATTTGCATCAAGTGGGGCTTTTATAACAGGGTTCGCCTTGTCGTAATCTTTTTGATATTCAGACATGCCTCCTGCAAACCATTCAGATAATTCATTAATGCGTTTTTCAGAGATAGCAATAGGGGCAGGTGCGCCATTTATTAAATTAAACGCAAATAATAATGCGAAAATAATATTTTTATTTAACATTTAAATACCCCCCTAATTTTTTTATCATTTTAACTTTGCATCAATTTGTGCTTGCGAAAACC
>JARLHJ010000029.1 GCA_031292305.1 Candidatus Babeliales bacterium | reverse complement strand
TATTGTCACAACTTCGCCATCTTCTAATATAACTTCACTGTGAATAGAAACACCTAGATGCAATAAAATCAAAATCATTTCGTAATCAGGATTTTTTCTAGTTACAGCATTAAATAACGTATATAGTCCCATAGGCCCATTTCTATCTACTAATTTAGCGCTGAAAAAAAACTTTTTTAATAAAAAAGGTTCACATACGTGATAAGTTAATAGAAATGCTTTTATTTCGTTTCTGTATAAGTTGTAATTATCTTCAGAAGATTTATTCACAGGATTTATTTCTTTAATTATCCTTGTAAACTTTTTGTATAGAAAAAAGTCAGATTTTAAGTTTGGATGAAAGATAGGGTAGGAATTTCTTGTTGGTAATTTTTTTATAACGAGTTCTTTAGTTCTTTTTGCCAATGCATCGAAACTATCCTTAAATTCACCAAAGGTATTTGTTCTAACATTTTTATTATGATCAACAGCATAATGTCTTTGTGGCTGAAAGCTTGCAGGCGCAACCGCTCTGGATACTAATTGAGTTGCTTGTGCAGGCTGAATTTTTCCGGATCTGACTAATTGTTGTAAAACTCTAACTTGTACTGGTGTAATTGCTCTAAGTGCATGCATTGCAGATAAATGAGTGAAGCTAGAGGTGGTAAGTATGGTTAAAATTATAATGAATGTTTTATTTGTTTGCATCTTGTGCCCTATAAATAGAAATTGTTTATAAAATTGTAGCTCTAAAAAGCTTTTCTTTCAAGGTATAGGTATTATATTGATAAAATTAAAAAATATTTCTTTTTATAATTTCTTTATAAATTATTAGCAATAGGGGGGCTTTTGTTTTTATTTTTAAAGTGATTATCCTGATTTAAGATATTTACTTTTACATAAGGATAAACATGGTTAAAAAAACTTTTCTAAAATTGTTAGTTATTTGTTTATTGGTAGGATACACACAACAGGCAAAACCAATGGAAGCGATCACTGGTCTCATATTAATTACAGCAACACCAATCGGAGCTATGATTGCAGGAGTTGCCGTAGCTGGTATAGGTCTTACAACTGGAATTGGTTATGGAATTTATAGTTTTGCAAGACCATATACAGAAAATGAATTGCTACAAAATAACATTTTGGTCATTAAAGAGCTAGAAAAATATCAAGAGCTTTTAGATTTAATAATCACAAAAAGTGTCACTGCGTTTACAAGCTGTTTAAAAAATCAAAAAATAACCAATCAAAAAAAGCTAAATAAGTTTTTATTTAATTTAAAAAAGCATTCAGCGAATTTAGAATATAACATAAGTCGCTTTGATGCCTTATTAGTAGTTAAAGAACAAAAGAAAGAAACTTTGGGTGTTTATGACATCAAAGAAGCTATAACTAATGCGAAGTTAAATTTAAAGAAGTTAGACGCAATAGAAAGTTTTATAGGTACAAATAAAACGGCCATTATAAATAGTTTAAAGGCATAATTTTTACACTCTCATAGATTAGTTTATTTAGATATATATAAGTATTTTTTAATAAGGGTTTTTGGCATGCTTTCTAAAGGTTTCAAAGTTCTATTGTTATTTGCATCTATTTTTTTTAATTATTCTTCTGCAGAAAATATATTTGTAAAATTTGGTGGTGGACCCACAATTATCAATTTTAAAACCAATATGTGGTCTGACATCAATGGTTCTACATATATTCCGGAGTATGTTCCTGGCAATTGGACAACAAGTTTTTTTCAATTAAATGTAGGTGGAATAATTAATGATTTTCTAAAGATGGATGGAGAATTATGCTTTAGGGGGCACGCATTACTTGGAAATGCAAGTTATTTGGCTAATATTTATTTGCAGGATAATAAAATTTCTGATAGAACATTTAGCCCTTATATCGGCGTTGGGGTAGGTTTATCTCACAATACATTATTGTTTATTCCGTTATCAACCTCATTTGCATTTAAGGCAGAAGCAGGTTTAGAGATTATTGCACAAGAAAATTTTTCTTTAAATTTAGCTTACAGGTTTTTTTCTGAGAAATATTTTTTGGCAAATGAATTTGGAATTGGCTTTGATATTAAATTTTAACTTTGTTTGGGTTGTAAATAATTTTGTGTAAACAGCATTTTACGCTCGAATCAAATAAACTTTCAAAAATAATTTAAAATAAAATGATATTAACAATAGGGTAAAAACTTCATGATAAAAAAATGTTTTCTTAATTTATTAATTGCCTGTTTAGTGTTTGGATATATGCCACAAGCAAAACCAAATCCGTCAACTCCTGGGCTTCTATTCTTCTTTTTTGTAGGTCCATTAATACCTGGAATATTTTTAGGTGGACTTTTAGGTGGTTGCATTATTGGTAGCCAATCTTTAATGGAATCTAAATCTGATGAACATTTTATTGATAATGCAGATGATAATCTTGTTAAATGTCTTAACTTTAAAGAACAAGTAGATGCTTTAAGGCTGAATAATAAATCTGCTTTACAAGAAAAGATAGATTTGCTTTTGCAAAGCTTAGATAAAAATAGTGTTAATTCGCAGGGCCAATTTAAGAATTATTTATGTAGCTTAAAAGGATTAATTTTTGATTTAAAAAATAACAGAAAGATTTTATCTAATAAAAAGAATAAAAGCGAAGTAAAATCTTGGTTGGCAAGAAATGAGGGCGATCTTAATAATTCTTTATCAAGGCTGCAAGAGTTATATAAATTTTTAAATTTTAACAAAAAAATCATCCTGAAAAAACTTACAATATAAAGGCAAACATTATGAAAAAAAGTATTTTAAAATTTACACTGGCAATAAGTATACTTACAAATTTTAATAGTTCTTACTCAGCTGAATGGGCACTATTGTTTCTAATTCCAGCTGGTGCATTTATAATACCTTATTATGGAGTTCAAGGTTTATTTAAGGTTCCGTCTTTGTTTGATCAAGAAGATATAATGGTTAAAACTATGAATGTTTTACAAAAGAATATAAAGTTCGAAGAGTGTAATGATTTGTTGCAAGCAAATTCTGAGGCTACACAAGCCAATAAAATCCAAGCAATTGCGGAGTACCTAGTTGCAACCAAAACAGGTCTATCTGGATTTACAAGTGAATTAAATACCCAGGTTTCAGAACTTAAGGGCTGTTTAAGAAGCTTAACTTCTGAATTGCAATCTAAGATGCAAAAAGAATGTGAGTTTATAGAGCAGATTGAAGATATTAAAGATACATTAGAAGAAATTAACTATTGCTTATTGGGATCTGAAAATCTATATAACTTCTTGAAATTACACCAAAAAGAGCTTAAAAATTTAATAACAAAGAAGTAGTAAAAGCCAGGCTATGCTTAAATTCAAATAGAAATATTACTAAATATTTAATTTAAACATAGCTTTTTTCCTAAATTACCATAAAATTATTTAATAAGATTTACTATGTTAAGAACTAGGAAAAATGTGTTTGTATCCCCTGATTCACTTATAAATTCAAACCTGGAAGTTACTCAAAACCCAAGGCTTTCTAATAAGGCTTGTGGATTTGCATGCTTTGCTGAAATAAGTGTTTTAGGTGTAAATAAACCTGGCCAACTTTGTCATTCACCTATGCCTTCACCTGCCCCTATGCCTGTACCATCTTTAATTCCAAATCCCGGGTACTTCCCAGATATGGATATAGATGATGAAGAAGAAGATGATATGCTTTGGGATAATGAAGATTTTGATGATAGCTTTCCAATTGCCGAATGTTAATCTACAAACAACTTTAGTAACTCAAACACATTATTAAACTTTTCGAATTTAATTACACAATTTTCAGTATTCTGGTTTCGCGAGACAAAAAGCTTTTCCATTCCAAATTTTTGTGCTTCATTTGCATGAATTGCTAAATTATTAATAGGTTTAATTTGCCCGGTTAAATTTATTTCACCTAATGCAATAGATTTTTCACAAACTGGTTGTTGAAAAAAGCTAGACAGTATAGCCAAGGCAATACCCAAATCTGCCGAACTTTCTTTTATAGTAAAGCCACCACTCACTTTAAAAAATATATCATGTGTACTCAATTTAACTTGTAGATATTTTTCTAAGATTGCTGCAATTAAAACGACACGTTTATGGTCAACACCTGTAACCACGCGTTGAGGCATGCCAAACTTAGAAGGTATTGTTAATGCTTGTAATTCAAGCATAACAGGTCGGGAGCCTTCAGTTGAACTTATCAACACTGAGCCCGGAGCAAATGTAACATTCTGCAAAAGCTGCTGATTTATATTTGGTAATTCTTGTAGGCCATTTGCGTTAATTTCAAAAAAACCAATTTCATTGACTGGGCCAAATCTATTTTTAACAGAGCGTAGTATTCGTGTATTATATTGATCTTCGCCTTGTAAATAAAAAACAGCATCAACCAAATGTTCTAACGTTTTGGGACCTGCAATTTGACCTTCTTTTGTTACATGACCTGTTACAATAACTGCAATATTATTCTCCTTAGACAAACGCATTAGTCTAAAGCCAGCTTCGCGCAATTGGCCTATAGTTCCAGGAATAACTTGCAAATCAGAAAAATAGCAGTTTTGAATAGAATCAATAATTAAAATATCCGGCTTTTCAATTTCACATGTTTGTATAATTGCTTCTAAATTACCGTTGTCAGAAAATAGTAAATTACTCTCACCGTCAATTACTCTGCTTGCGCGCTGTTTCACTTGGCTTAATGATTCTTCTGAAGAAAAATAAAGCACTTTATTTTTGCCTGCTAACTTGTTAGCAATTTGTAAAAGTAGTGTAGACTTTCCAATACCCGGGTCACCAGTTAAAATTAAGAAAGAACCTGGCATTATGCCGCCGCCTAAAACTCTATCCCATTCATTGCAATCTGCAAAAATTCTCTTTTTTGTCTCCAATGATATTTCTGCAAGTGGTTTCATCTCTATGGTATTGTGACGAGCCGCTTGTCCGCCACCACCCATACCAAGTGAGGATGAAGTACGAGTTGAGGGACTAATCAATTTTTCTACAAAACTATTCCATTCAGCACAGTCAGGGCAGCAGCCTAGCCATTTGGGAGTTTGGTAGTCGCAATTTGTACAATTAAAATTTGATTTAGATTTGGACATGTGTCCCGTTCGACTCACTTCGTTCACTCAGGGTGAACGGGGTCTTATCTATTTTATAGCAATTTCTGCAACGAGCTTGGTAGCATTCTTGTGCGCCTACTAAAATTATTGGGTCATCATATTTTGCTGGATCATTGTTAATAATACGTTGTGTAAAATGTGCATCTTTGCCACATTCCATGCATACTGCTTTTAGTTTTGTAACTTTATCTGCAAACGCAAGTAGTGCTGGCATGCAACCAAATGGCACACCTCTAAAATCAAGATCAAGTCCTGCTACAATTACACGTTTGCCTTCATCTACAAGTTGTAAGATAACGTTTACAACTTCCTTGTCAAAAAATTGAACTTCATCAATTCCAACTATATCAGTCGTCTCATTTACAAAGTTTAGAATTTGCTTTGGGTTGCTAAGTTCTATTGCTAATATTTTGTTACCAACATGTGATGTTACAAATTCGTTAGATCTTCTATCGTCTATGGTGTGTTTTATTGTAATTACATTTTGCTTGGCAATTTCAGCTCTGCGCAACCTACGTATTAGTTCTTCTGATTTACCTGAAAACATAGATCCACAAACTACTTCAAGCAAACCCTTTTTGCGCATCATTAAAATGTCCTTAAAAATTATTAAAATATAAATATAAAGTTGTATAGATAAATTTAATTCAACTTAAGAAGTTCGTCTATTTTATATTTAAATTATCTTTAATAATAGTTTGTGCTTGTGTATATAAAACTGGCGTGGTAGAAGTAACTTTTTTGAAGTTTTCAAGTGCAACTGAACCATTATTTGGTACTCCGTATCCATATGCGTACATTATACCCAAGTAATAATTGGCTCCTGAAATTACTACAGGATCATTTTGTTTAGCGTCATTAAGAATTTCCCTAAGTTTATTTAAAGCTTGTTGATAATAATCCTGGGCTATAGTTGCGCTTTTTTTAACACCTTCACCATTTGCATTCATTACACCTAGATTAATTTGTGCAGCTATTTTTGATATAGGCTCCGCATTAATTTCTTTAGTTATATCTTTATAATATTTTAAAGCTAATGCATAATTTGGTTTTTTTAATCCGGCTTGTGCAAAATGATATAAATTAGCCAAAGTTAGTCTGTTGGAAAAAACTAATATATTACTAGCCTTAGGATTATTAATCACAGCAGTTGAATATTTTATAACCATTTTATAATTTGGTTGTGTTCCTAATCCCAGACGATACATGTTTGCGAGTCTTGAGTTCGCCTCTGATTGAGCTTGTAATGGAGATAAAGTGTTATCAGAAACTAGAGTATTATATATTAATGCTAGTTTATAATCTACAGGTGTGCCAATGCCACTATAATACATATTTGCCAAGTTGGCTTGTGCTAATAAAAGTGATAGTGGGTCTGCATTTTCAGGTTTATTGGCAACATTTGTATAAGCTTGTAAAGCTTGTGTATATTCATGCAGTGAATATAATTTATCTGCAATCGCAAGTTGTTTTATTGAATATGCTTTTGCCCCTTTAGGTTTCACATCAGCTTTAATTACAATGTTACATACCAATAAGGCTGATAATAATATTTTAGATAAATTTTTTGCTTTCATAGCACTCCTTTTTTTACCGTTCGTGGTGAGTGATTTCTTAGAAATCGTATCGAACCATGAACACAAATTTATGTAACCTTACTAGCATTAATCATCGCCTGCGCCAATGGATACGCCCATGGCGAATCTTGTGTAACTTTATTAAAATAACTTAATGCAGTTGCTGTATTTTGTGGTACACCATAACCATTGTTATATATTTGCCCTAAATAATAATTTATATCAGAGATAGCACGCTTATCGGTTGTATATTTTGGATCAGTTAGTGCACTATTAAAACCAGCTAAAGCTGATGCAAAATATGTGTTTGCTTGCGTTGTATTTTGCGTCGTACCTTGCCCGGTTTGGCTCATAAGACCAAGATAATATTGAGCTCCAGCAAGTGAAAAAGGCGATAAGTTTTTAGAATTAAGTGCATTATTAAAATAAGTGAAAGAGTGATTATAATCTTGTGTTACGCCTAAACCATTAAAATACATCAAACCAAGTGCTGCTTGAACTGTTGAAAGCTGTTTTGGATCAACAATTTTGGGATGAGTATTAACATAAGCATTCCAATATGTGAAAGCTTGCGAATAACTCTGTGTAACACCAAGGCCAGCATAATACATATATCCAAGATAATATTGTGCCTGTGAAAGTGAAAGAGGAGCAACAATTTTTGGAGTGTTAGTTTTAATTACATCAGTAAAATATTTTATCGCTTGTACGTAATCCTGAGGAAGTCCATCACCACCCACATAGTAATTGGCTCCTAAATTAGCGGCTATTGCTGAAACATATTCAGGGTCAGAGTTTTTATTATTTATAAAATCAGTTATGTATTTTATCGCTAATGGAGCATCTTGCTTGGTATCATTCTCACCGCGCAAATAGATAGATCCTAAACCAAACTGAGCCTGTGCTACATCTTTAGGATCAGATTTAGGATTGTTAATAATAGCTGTATAATCTTTCGCTGTTAGTGTTTTTGGTGCAGATGAAGCCTTTGTCATTACTGCTTTTACTTCTTCAGGAGTTACTCCTATACATGTCTTTGCAAACGATTCATATTGATTTGCACAAGCAGAATCTTTTGTTTTTGGATTAGCTGCTTGACAAGTTTTTACTTGTTTAATTTCTAGCACACATTTTTGTATTTTGGCTGTAGATACATTAGTTGCTGCATTTACCTCTTTAGGTGTTACTCCTTCACATGCCTTTGAAAACGATTCATATTGCTTTGCACAAGCAGTATCTTTTGTTTTTGGATTAGCCGCATAACAAGCATTTACCTTTTCAATTTCTGGTATACATTTTTGGACTTTAGTTTGTCTATTTGCAGTTTTTGTTTTTGTAATGTCTTTTTTTGCCGGTTTAGGCTTAGCAATTTGCGAAATGGCTTTTGGTTTTACATCCACTTTTGCAAAAGAATTGTTAGTCAAAAGAACAGATAATAATATTATAATTAAATTTTTTATCTTCATAGTACTCCTTTTTTTATTATCACATTCCCAATATAGGTTCTGTCTTTGGGTTAGAAACTACATCAGCATTCTTGACCTCTGTATCAATTTCAAGGCCTCCGGGTGGAGCAACATCAGTTTCAGTTTTTACAACAGTGGAAGAATTGGTGCCTTCAGCTACTTGCTCTTGTAAATTAATAAGTTTCTCTTTAGCATTTAATGTTTCAAGCTTTTCTTCAGCTGCGCGCGTAGCAACATTATCTGTTATTTTATCACGCATTGTGCTTAATGAAGTATTGTTATCTGCTTGTAATCGTTTATCTTGTGATGCAATAAGTTTCATGTCATTCATATTTGTTTTATTAACTATATATGTAGTGTCTGTAGGTCTTTGGCTTTCGACCTGTATTATTATTGCATCTTGTATGTCATAAGAAGGTCGGTATCTATTATATCTAGAATATCGTCTGTCATACCAAGAAAGATCCCAGGCAATATCTGCTGCATATATAAGTAACACAACAGCGCCAAATATTACAGATCCTATAACATAAGCTATATCTTCCAATACTATTTTCACTTTGTCGCCAACTGATTCAGAAGATCCAGTATCAGTGGTATCTGTTGTCTGAGTAGAAGCATCAGTGGTTAAGGCAGGGGGAGCGGCAGGAACTGCCTTTTCAACTGGCTTTATTGGTTTTTTTGGTAAAGTTTTTTCGTTAGTTTCTTGTGGTTTATGGTTGGCAGCTGTTTTTTTAGGAGCTTCTTTAGAAAATTCCTGAATGGCATTAATCACATAAAATTGAGTGATTGTTAAAAACAATAATAAACTGACTTTTCTTGTATTTAATTTTTTCATTACACTCCTATTTTTTATCGCATTGCGTTACAAAGTAATCTTTTTTGCCATCTTTGCTTTCAAATGCATAAAAACTACACAAAGCACTTTTAGGTTTTTTTTTATGACCCTGATTTGTTATAGCAGCAGTATTCATTGCCATTACTTTTAATTGCATGAAGCCTATCGAGCTTAGTAATAAAATACGTATAATTATTTTCATAACATTCCCCTTAATTTTTTTATGTAGCTTTGTTAGCATTAATTATCGCCTGCGCCAATGCATAAGCCCAATGCGCATCTTGTGTAACTTTATTGTAATAACCTAACGCAGTTGCTGTATTTTGTGGTACGCCATAACCATTGTTATATACTTGCCCTAAATAATAATTGATATTAGAAATAATATTTTTATCTGCTGTGTATTTTGGATCAGTTAATGCACTATTAAAACCAGCTAAAGCCGTTGCAAAATATGTGTTTGCTTGCGTTGTATTTTGTGCTGTTCCTTGCCCGGTTTGGTTCATTACACCAAGATAATATTGAGTTTCAGCAAGTAAAAAAGGCGTTAAGTTTTTAGAATTAAGTACATTATTAAAATAAGTGAAAGATTTATTGTAATCTTGTGTTACGCCTTTGCCATTAAAATACATCCAACCAAGGAATTCTTGGATGCTTGAAAGTTGTTTAGGATCAACAAATTTTGGGTCAGTATTAACAACCGCATTCCAATATGTGAAAGCATGAGAATAACTTTGAGTGACTCCCTCACCAGCAAAATACATAATACCAAGACCTGTTTGTGCCACTGCAAGTGATCTTGAATCAACAACCTTTGGAGTATTGGTTTTAATAACAGCATTAAAATAAGTTAAAGCTTGTGAATAATCTTGTTTAACTCCATAACCATTAAAATACATATGACCAAGCTTTTCTTGTGCCTGTGATAATGAAACAGGGTCAGCATAAGGGTTAGTAATTACAGCATTAAAATATTCTAAAGCTTTGGAATAACTTTGTGAAACATTATGTCCATATAAATAGATGATTCCAATGTTAACAGCAATTTGTGCTTTTTTAGCAAAGATTTGTTCATTAATTTTAGCTAGAGTAGGGTTGTTCTTTGCATTTTTATCAGGAATATATGAAAGTTCAGCAGGTGAACTTTTTTGAATTATTTGCGTTTTTGACATGTTTTTTTCTGCAGCAATTTTTGCCCTTTCAGCGGCGATTTGTGCATTGAGTTTAGCGAGCTTAGGATCAACAGGGGCTGCTTTTAAATCCGGTTTAGCAAAAACAGAGATATTGTTTATTAGCAGCATTGTCAGTGCAAATATCGCTCCTACTACGCCAAGGCTACGAAGGACAGGTAAATTTTTTATTTTCATAACACTCCCTTTAATATTCAGTTATTCCATAATTATGAGTTTAGCATTAATAGGATTGTGTTTTCAATAGTTGGCAAAAATTACTATTTTGAACCTGGGATGTTAAAAAAAGCTCTCTCAAAAGTAATTTCAACGAAAAACGAGCTCTTTTAGTTTTGATCTAAATTGGTATTTATTTAAATGTGAAGAAAATAATTTTTTTCTTTAAGTTGCGCGTGTAATAATATACAATATTTCTTATATAAAAATTTAAATTAAAAAATATTTAGAAAGCATAAAATACAATGTTTGAAGAATCTATTCTCGTAGAAAAATCATTGCCATTAAATGGTGAAGTAAATTTATCGGGTGCAAAAAACGCAGTACTAGTAATAATGACTTCATTGTTATTAACATCAGGCAAATCAATTTTAAGAAATATTCCTGCATCCGAAGATGTTTTTTGCATGATTGAACTTTTGCAAAAATTGGGCGTAGAAGTTAATTTTGATATTATAAACAAAACATTGTATGCAGATACTTCACACATAAACAACTTTAAAATTGATTCTACAATTATGAAGCGCATGCGCGCGTCGGTATTGGCCCTAGGTCCATTATTGGCACGTTTTGGGTATGCAAGTTTAGCAATGCCTGGTGGATGCAGTATTGGTACAAGACCAATTAATTTCCATTTAACTAATTTTAAAAAAATGGGCGTAGAGTTTTCACAAGATGGTGAATATTTAGTAGGTAAAGTAAATAAATTAAATGCAAAAAAACTTATCTTAGAATATCCAAGTGTTGGTGCTACAGAAAATATAGTTATGGCAGCAACTTTAACCATGGGTAAAACAACAATAATTAATGCAGCATTAGAACCAGAAGTTTTAGATTTAATAGATATTTTAAAAAAAATGGGCGCAAATATTTCTATCTTAGCACCAGCAACTATAGAAATTGAAGGCGTGCAAACATTGTCACCTGTTGACCATTTTGTAATGTGTGACAGGCTAGAAGCCGGTTCTTTGTTATTAGCTGCAGCGATTAGTGGTGGTGATATTTATATACCCAACGCGCAAGCTAATTACTTAGATGTTTTTTTGTTAAAATTAGAAGATATGGGTCACACAATAATTACTCAAGAAAATATTCCGGGTATAAGATTAATCGCAACTAATAAGCCACAAGCTGTGTCTTTTAAGACAATGCCTTATCCGGGTTTTCCAACAGATTTGCAAGCGCCTATGATGGCAGCCTTAGCTTTAGCTGAAGGTGTTAGTGAAATAGAAGAAACAGTGTATGAAAATAGATTTTTGCATGCTGCTGAATTAAATAAAATGGGTGCAAATATTCAAATTAATGGAACTAAAGCATTGGTTACAGGTGTTAAAGAGTTAAATGGAATGTCAGTGAATGCTACTGATATTAGAGCGTCATGCGCACTTGTTATTGCAGGCCTTGTAGCATCAGGTCAAACCACAATTAAAAACATACATCACTTTAAGCGTGGATATGATGAATTGGATAAAAAATTAAATAGTGTGGGCGCTAAAGTAACTGTTAATAATTACCCATCTATTCCTCATGTTGTAAGCTCTTATGGTCAAAAAGAAATTTAATAATTTATACAAAATAAAAAAGGTCGGTAATTCAACCGACCTTTTTTGCTATCTTATATAATTAAACAACAGCTTCTTCTTTAACTACTTTCTTTGTCTTCTTTTTATGAGGCGTTCTTGTTTCTTTTACTTCAGTAGTTCTTTTTTTAGCTGCTTTTTTCTTTAAAAGGCGTCTTTCGTGTGCTTCGCCTGCTTTTTTACCTTTTAAGTAAGCTTCTCTGTCTTTATCTGTTTTTGCAATATGACTTTTTTTAGTCGCTGCAGCTTTATGTTTAGGTTCTTTATGAGCATACGGCTTTTTATTCGCGTGAGACTTATTTGCGTGTTTTTTCTCGTCTCTTAGTAAATTTGAATGTGCGTGTTTATAGTATGCTGAGTTTTCATTATATCCGGCTTTTTTTAACAAAGTTTCAGCAGTTTGCCAAAATTTTACAACATCTAAATGTTCAGTAGATACTCTAGGTTGATGTCCTGGAGTAGCATATGCATGAGCATGTTGATAAAATGCTGAATCTTCTTTATATCCATTTTTTTTAAATAAGTTTTCTAATGTTTGCCAAAACTTTTCTGCATCTACGTGCTCATTAGGAGTGGAATTTACTTTATTAGGTTTATCGTACCCAAAAAAATGTTTTACTTCATCTGTTACTACATTTGCATTTGATTTTGAAACAATACTTAATAAAGTAATTGCTGTAAGCACTAATATATTACGCTTCTTCATTAGATCTCCTTTTTTTAGATATAAAAAACTATTCCTAATATAAAATTTTATTAAATTAAGACTTTATATTCTAATATAAGAATAACAATAATTTGTTTCAGATAGCAACAATTTTAGAAGATATGCAAAAATCCAGGTTCAAATGGGTACTAAAATGACTGTTTTAGAGGAATTTACAAGCTGCTAGAAATTTCACTGATTTCTTTGGTGATTTTGGTTTGGCGAAGTTTATTATACTGGCGAGTCATATTTTCAAGAAGCTCATTTGCATTACGTGTTGCATTATCCATAGATTGAAAGCGAGCTGCTTGTTCTGCTATTAAAGATTCAAATAAAATAGTTTGTAATGTTAATTTTAAATATTCTTTAGTAAGTGTATCCAAAATTTTATTGGGATCTTGTGGCCACAGATAATCTTCTTGTGGAGTAAATTTTTGTGCTTCATTATCTAATTGCAAAGGTATTAAAGCGGTTTTATGAGGCAATTGTGTTAAAAATCCCTTTGAATAATTGCTATAGCAAAAAACATTTGTATAGATTGGATCTGCTTGCATAATAATATTGTAGATTTCTCTGGTTATTTTATCTAAATTTTGGAAATTAAAAACATTATAGCCTTGGGTAACTTCGCTATGCTTTTTTATATAATCTACTGATTTTTTACCCACTGCAATAAAAGATGCATTTTCGAAAGATTCATGTTTTTCAAAAAATCTAAATAAAGAAGAGTTAAAAGTTCCAGACAATCCCTTTTGTGAGCCTACTATAATAATTAATATTTTTTCTGGGGTTCCTGTTGGTGGATTTAAAATATTATCTGTTTTTATGTCTGAACTATGCGATTGAAGAATATTTAAAATATATAACAGTTCTTTTTTATAATTTTGCATTAAAGGTATTTTATGATTTAATCTCATGTGCATAGACATAGAGATTAATCTCATAGCATTAGTTATTTTTTTTATTGTTTCTATAGCTTTTATGCGTAAACGCATTTGTGTTAATTGCATATTAAATCCCTTCAGTTTTAAATTTACATATTTGCTATTTTTTTTGCAATTAATTGCTTTAAGGATATTTTGTGTTTTACTTTTAAGTACAAGGGGACGCAAAATAATTTTGGGGATCAATGATCATTTTTGTCGATGGTTATAATGTAATCAAACATGTATCAGGCGAAAGCTATTCGAGCGAGTTGGATAAAAATAAGTTTTTAGAACTAATGAGTAACTATGCAAAAAAGCATGGGCATGAAGCTACTGTTTTTTTTGATGGGGGTTCATTAAATTTTGCATATACAGAAAGTTATAAATTTCTTAAAATAGTTTATTCAGGCTATAAGCTATCAGCAGATGATGTTATAAAGCAATATTTGCAATCCCAAAAGGGCTTAAAGATTTTATTGGTGACTACTGATAGAGAATTAAGAAATTTTGCTACAGGTTTAAAGTTTGATTCAGTTAAGTCAGTTGATTTTTATAAAATATTAACACAAAAGGCTGAACTGGGTTCATTTGAACAAAAAATTGCAAGTTCCGGCAAGATAGATAGGTCAATTTATAAGACGACCCAAGATGATAATTTTAACTTAGATCAAATAATGCAAGAAGCATCTAAGAAGATACAAATTAAAAAAGATGATTATGGTAAAGTTGATGTTGATAAAAATGCATTAAGGCATAAATTAAGAAAACCATGAATAAAACAATAATATACTCTCAAGATGAACTCCCTGAAGTCATAGATTTAATTAATACGCAAATTCAGGATTGCAAGATTATAACTTTTACAGGTCCATTGGGTGCAGGCAAATCTACAATAGTACGGGAGTTATTACGTACATATAATATAGAAGAAGATATTTTAAGCCCTACATTTACTTATGTTAACATATATAAGAACAAGCAAGGTGAAATTTTTTATCATTTTGATTTATATAGAATACATGATGTAGAAGAATTTTTAATGATGGGCTTTGATGAATATTTGCGCGTACCTAATTCTAAAGTTTTTATCGAATGGCCAGAAGTTATTAGTAGCTTATTACATGAAAATGTTTGTCATATTACCTTAGATTATGGCAGTCATTTAAGTGAACGCATTTTGACGATAAAAAAGCCCGGGGTTTAATCCGGGCTTAATTTAATTAAAATTAATTAATTCTTTTTAAGAACGCCGTTTTTAACGCCAATTGTTTCTAATGTTTTATAAAGAAGAATAACTCTTGCTACTGTTCCAAAACCTATTGTACCAGGATTGTCAGATAATAACTTATCAATACCAAGTGGTAATTTAGAAACTATAGCATCTGTATTTTTGTTAATAGAAATTAAGTAAGATCCAAATACTAATGCTAATCTAGAACAATTGTCTACAAAGCCTTGCATTGAACCGTCTTTATTAGTCATATGGTGGCCAGCGGCTAATCCAACAACTGCAGCTAATTTAACTGTATCATTTTGAAGTTGTGAATTAGAATCTTTAATAAACTGAGCTAATATTCCAGAAGTAACAGCTGCGGGTACGAAAGGAGCTATAACTTTCCAAGCATCATCAGAAGCATCAGCTTGTACTTTAGAGCCAGCAACTAAACTTCCCATTACTAAAACTAGTAATGCTTTTTTTGAAATGTTCATATAAACGTCCTTTGACATTAACGGTTAGTGTTATTACTAGGTCTAAGTAAAGCAGAATCTATTAAAGTTGCAACCGATACGGGCTAGGTGTTTTGATGCATTTGTAATAAGGCTGCTTCAATAAATGGCATTAATTCTCCATCAAGCACCAAGTCAGGTTGAGGTGATTCATATTCGGTTCTATGGTCTTTTACCATCTTATAAGGATGCAAGACATAAGATCTTATTTGAGATCCCCATTCTATTTTCTTTTTTTCGGATCTAGAATCGGCTTTCGCTTGCGCTTCTTCTCTTTGTTTTTCAACTAATTTAGACATTAACATCTTCATAGCAGTTTCACGGTTAGAAATTTGTGACCGTTCAACTTGGCATTGCACTACTATATTAGTAGGTAGATGTGTAATTCTAACTGCGGACTCAGTTTTATTAACATGTTGTCCTCCGGCGCCACTTGCTCTATATGTATCTATGCGTAAATCTTTGGGGTCGATTTTTATCTGTTCGGTGAACGCTTCAGGTGTAACATGAACTGCCGCAAATGAGGTGTGTCTTTTTTTAGCGGCATCATAAGGAGAGATTCTTACTAATCTGTGTACGCCGATTTCTGTTTTTAATAGTCCAAAGGCATTTTTTCCCTTTACATATAAGGTAGCAGATTTTATACCCGCACCTTCAGCCGATTGGTAATCTAATATAGATACGCTAAATTTTTCTTTTTCACAAAACCTTACATACATCCTTAAGAGCATTTCTGCCCAGTCTTGGGATTCTGTTCCGCCCGCTCCTGAATTTACACTTAAATAACAGTTGGTGTTATCTTCTTCTTTATCTAATAAGATATTTACTTTGAATTTTGTTATTCTTTTGCAGAAATCGTTTACTTCTGTTTTTATCTTTTCTAGTTCTTTTTCATCTTCTTTAAATAGATCTATTAATTCTAACAAGTCATTATAAGTGTTTGTCAGGGTTATGTATTCTTCTCTTAAGAGCTTGACGCGCTGCAACTCTTTAAGAACTTCGGTTTGATTAGCTGTTTTCCAGAAGTCTACATCATTGGCTTGGGCTTCTAGTTTTTGGAATTTGTCTTCAAGTCCTGAATTTTGCCAAAATTTCTTTACTATATCTAAATCGGGCTCTGTGTTTTTAAGGGATTCTCGTAAGTCATCTATTAACATAATACTTTCTTTATTTGGTAATTTTTTTTCTTCCTATATATATGTATATATTATAAATGTATTTACAAACAAATTAATATAAATAGATTATTATGAAAAACATACAGACTCCAGGTAAAATTTTTGTTATCTCAGCTTCTTCGGGTGCAGGTAAGACCACCTTAGTTAATTTAGTCTTAGAAAAGTTAAAGCCTACTATATATATAGATAAGGTTATTACGTATACAACTCGAGAGCCTAGAAAAAGCGAAGTTCCAGGATTGGACTATCACTTTATATGTAAGGAAGAGTTTCTGCTAAAGATAGAAGAAGGCTTCTTTATAGAGTGGAGCCAGGTTTATGGTAACTATTATGGATCACCTAAGTACATATTAGATGAGTTACCTAATAAGTCTTGGATTTTAATCCTGGATTTTGCGGGGGCAAAAACAATTAAAGAGTCGGTACATGATTCTGTATTAATATGGATTGAAATTTTAAGCCTAGAAATTTTAGAACAGCGTTTAAAGCTAAGAGGCGATTTGCCAGAACAAATTCAAAAAAGATTAATGTTAGCAAAAAATGAATTTGAGTTAATAAATAAAAATTTAATTTTTGATTACAAGTTTAAAAATGATGTGCTAAAAGACAGTATTACATGCTTAGAGCAAATAATTCTTTTTCAGCTAAACAATAGATCTGATCGTTGATTTTGAACTTTGCAGAATTCAAAAAAAAATTATTTTAAAAAAATTTAAAAAATTACTTTACAAGATATATATATCGTGTATCATATATTTACTGTTGAAATGAATTTCACGAGAAAAAGATTCGTCCTTGAAACTTTTTTTAAAATAAATTTGACACTTAATATAAAGTGTTTATAATTTAAAAAAATAACAAGTACTGGAGCAAGAAATTGCACCAAAGAATTTGAAAATAATTTAAAAATAAATTTGACACTTCGTAAAAAAGAGTTTATAGTTTATAACAGTAATCAGCTCCTGGTGCGTTAAGTCGCAACAAGAGCGTTAAAATTTTGATCATTGAAATGCATAAGAATTTTTAAAAATTCGCAAGCCTTAAGAAATTCCTTAATTTATATTGGTTTTGTGACGGAGAGTTTGATCCTGGCTCAGAATGAATGCTGGCGGCGTGCCTAACACATGCAAGTCGAGCGAGAAAGTACTTCGGTATGAGTACAGCGGCGTACGGTTGAGTAACGCGTGAGAATCTGCCCTTTAGTGAGGAATATCTTCGAGAAATCGAAGTTAATACTGCATACGTCCTTATAGAGATATAAGGAGAAAGGTGGCCTCTTTGCTACCGCTAAAGGATGAGCTTGCGTACTATCAGCTAGTTGGTGGGGTAATGGCCTACCAAGGCTATGACGGTTAACCGGCCTGAGAGGGTGTACGGTCAGACTGGAACTGAGATACGGTCCAGACTCCTACGGGAGGCAGCAGTGGGGAATATTGCGCAATGGGCGAAAGCCTGACGCAGCGACGCCGCGTGAAGGATGAAGGCCTACGGGTTGTAAACTTCTGTTAAGCGGGAAGAAAACTCTATTTCTAATAAAGATAGATATGACGGTACCGCTAGAGAAAGCACTGGC
>JARLHJ010000028.1 GCA_031292305.1 Candidatus Babeliales bacterium | reverse complement strand
GTTAGACTCATGTGTCTGACATACATCACAAAATACTTATCCCGAGATGGCGAGTTATACGCCGATTATGGACTAAGCACGCTTACCAAGTAAGCAACTTAAAAACAATTAAAGATATTAAAAATATTTAAAAATTAAATGGTACTTGAAAAAGTATTGTTTAGAGAAATATATGTTAAAAAAGACAAATGTCGTTTTGTCTTTTGAAAATCGTGAACACTTAAAAGCTATATTTGTATTATTAATGACAGTAGATAAACGATTGAAGGCTATGCCTCCCGTCGCTAAACCCAAAAAGAAAGCCAAAGAAGCTAAACCACGTAAAACAAAAAAGACTAAGAAAGACAACGATACAAGCTCGCTAATTCGCGAGCTTTTTTTATTTCTAAAATTCTTGTTTTACCCTGAATTAATTAGCTATAGAAAACAATTTTTTAAATTTCTTGCTTTTTAATCTAAATTAATATATAATAAGAATATATGATAAAAATAAATAAATTCTTTAATAGAAGATTCACAAATTTCAAGTTGATAAACTTACCAAGTTTCTTTCATATTCACGTCCCAAAATATTCCTCAGTTTGTGTACCTATGTACAGTTATGGTGATGAATTCTTTGTACTACCCCGTGGACCTATAAATTAAATTTTGTATTAAAACTTAAAATGCATGTATCAAAAGACAACAGCTTTTGATAATCAAAACAGGTTAAAGCTCTCTTTGCATTACTTATAACAGTAGATAAACATATGACAAGAGCTACGCGATAAAAGAAACACAGAAAGCTTTTACCCTGTTAAAAAAATCTAAAAAAGAAACTTAGCGGCTCGCATTTATGCGGGTCTTTTTTATTTCTAAAATTCTTCTATGTTTTGATTATATTTAAAGAATTACACAAGAAGGTTTAAAGCTAGATGATGATATTGCTTCTTCTTCATCGCTTTGTTCTTCTTCTGGATTTGACACAATTGGTGTAACTGGTAATTTATGTTTTGTTTTATCACATCTTATAACAGTAATTACTCGATCAATATTTGATTTTGGATTTCGAGAAATTACAACCGTGGTTGTATAACCTTTTTTATCTTGGGCTGTAAAAGTAATTCGATCTTTGTTAATCGATTGAGTTCCTTTTTTTATAACTTGTCTTATTTGTTCTTGTGTTACTAATCTTTCTTTCATGCGTTGCAGAACATGAGCATTATATCTAAGTTTTCTTTGAAGTCCTTGTTCATTAACACTCCCAAACTCATTTTGCTGATCATCATCTTTACATTTTTGCCATGAAACAGTATCAGATGAATGAAGTGAGAAAATACTTATTAGCAAAATCAAAAAAAATTTAAATTTCATGACATTCCTTTCTATCGTAAAGCTCCGCCTGGTGCAATGTTCCCTAGGTAAGTATCATTTTCTGTTTGAATTGCAGTAGCTTCAACAATTTTACCACCTTGATTACGTGGAAATTGAAGATGAAAATCTGAAGCACCTATGTATCGATAATAAAAAGGCTCACCAGCTATAGCAAATATATAAAGATTTTTACCATTATCTAAAGGCATGCTTATAATTGTAGAGAAGGAAAAATTCTTTATAAGCTTTTGAATTTCCACCGCATCAACATGTACTATTAATCTTGCGTGAACAAGACCTATTGATAAGAAAACACTAATTAACATTATTTTTATAAACTTCATAACTTTTACCTCCTATTTATATTAGTTTATCATATCTGGAAACTGATTTTCAAGGGTTTTGCTATAGCTTAGCCACAGGTTTAAATTAGCAAATGTATTAAAAAATCTGTTTTTATTCACAAAACTAGCTTTAACGAGTAAATTTAAATAAAAAAGTATTAATGCTGCAGTCCCGTTATTGAAACATTAAAGATATAAAATTAATAACAGCATTGATTAAACATGATAGACACGATTGTTCTTACATTAACTAAAGACATGTATCACGTCAGTGAACCTGATAAGTTTAAGCCCTCTGCTGCATGGGTTAACAACCCTACTGCTAAAATACGTAGCATGGTATCTAAACAGAACTCAACAAAAAAAGAATTACTTGCGGGTATTTATAAACCACATCTTACAATTGCGCATCGTATTAATAATCTTGGCAGCCAAGTAATGCTTAAAATTGAATTATCATTACCTAAGCTAATATTTGGTAATAACTTTGATGAATTACAATATAAAGATTTTAAATCAATTATTACTAAACTGGTAAATGCATTAAAAGACATGGGAGTTACTGTAACTGCTGATACACTTTGCAAAGCATCAGTTTCTGCAATTCATTATTCAAAAAACATTCCATTCACTGATGGCTCAATCCCCTATTCTTATATCAACAAAATCAAAGAAGCTAATATTCAACTTTCACTTGATGTAAATCAAACAGATTACCGCAATGATGGGCATAGTTATAAATGGCACTGCAATAGATATGAAGTTGTTTTTTATGATAAAATACGTGATCTTGAAAAGGCTAAGCAAAGCAGCAAACGTGCCTTAGAAAAAGATAGCAACTTACAATTGAATATTTTTAATACACTTACTAAACGGAATAAGTTAGAGATCTTGCGAATGGAAGTACGTTTGAATAAACGTGATAAAATGAAGCAACTTTTTAAAAAGCTGAAAATAAAATCGAATCTTACTTTTAAAAGTCTTTTTAAACCTGCCATATCTAAAAAAATTCTTTTACATTATGTTGATGAACTTGAAAGCAAACGACCTAAATTACTTGATTATAAAGTTAAGAGCGATAAAGGCTTATTAACTGATTTAATAATTAATAATCCCGATCTTGATTCAAAAAAGGTTTTACAATTGTTTGGATTAAAAAAAGCAATTGAAGTTGTTAATCTGCGGGAATTGCGTACTCTGCTTGGTAATTATAGCGATAGAACTTGGTATAGGTTAATGCAGGATGCTAATAAAGTTAATTTACCAACATCGCCTAGTCCTTTTAATGCCATACGTGCATGTATAAATAAATTTAGGCCCTTAAGGCTAAATAAATTTATTTAATTGTCTTCCTTCTATTCTGGGATAAGTTGTTTTAATCTTTCTAATCTAGTAGGTTCCGTTTTTCTGAAAATATCATAATTCGAAAGATCATCATATGCCAATTTCGCACATACTTTGGTTTTTGCAGCATAAATTTCAGCAAGTTCTTCATAAACATATCCACGTACCACTTTCAGTATTTCAACCGGCATATCAAATTTTTCACATTTAAATATTTCATCGTATTCTTTAATTAATTCAAGCTGTGTTGCCAAAGCCTCATCAAAACGACCTAGAAAGCGTAGTGCAGAACCAACAGCCCATTTTGCCACACGGATATTTGGAAGATAATTTTCTTTCTTGCGGTATTCTAATGCTTTTTCAAATACAGGCAATGCTAATTCATATTCTTTTGCTTCAAGATAATTCTGACCTAAATTGTTATACAATGAACCGAACCATTGTTTAGCTTTTTCATCTTTTGTATGCACAGCAATGTCTATTGCCAACTTATTCCATTTTATTTTATCATGTGGCGCCTGCGCAATTATGGCAATCATATGAGCAACATTTATTGTATGTAAATCAAAATTATGTTTTTTACTTAACTCAAATGCTTGTTCAAAATAGTTTCTTGCCTCAGGTAGTTTACCAGCTTGTTGTAATAGATCTTCTTGTTGAAACACTCTACCGCGTTCAAGAAGTATTCTTACTTTGGCCAGAACATATTCAGGTGCTAATAATGCTTCTGCTTTATCTAATGTTTTATGCGCATCTTCAAATTTCTGCTGCATTGCTTGCGTTAAAGCAATTTGTGATAACATTTGTAGATAAATTGATTTATCTTTTAAAATCTCAGCTTGGGGTAAAAGTTCATTAAGCTTTTTTTCAATTTCAACTGGATCACCTAGACTCCAAGCATCATCAAAGTTGTCTAGTTTAATATTGGTATTGGTTTGCAATGTCATAAATATTCCTATTATAAATAAAGTAGCAACCCCAAATTTTACTATGTTATTAAAGCGCATAATATTGCCTAAATTTTAATATTAATGATTGATCTAAATAATTGCTATATGTTATTAATATATCAAAATAAAAGATAAGGACCATTATGATTTTAAAACAAAAAAATATATTTCTAAAAATTATTATCACGCCCTTTATTTTAATTGCTATAGCAATTGCTGCCTCTAAATTTTTGTTATGCCCGGTATATAAACAATCACCTGTCCCCTCGGGGCAATATGCAGTTGGCACAAAATTGTTTCATTTAACTGATCAAGCTCGAAATGAAAGTAGATTAGAATCAGGCAAAAGAGAAATTAATATAAAATGTTATTACCCAAGCAATAATATTGAAAATAAAACAAAATTATATCCCTATTATCCTGAACAACTTAAATCAAATAAACAAAGTTATGCAAAAACAATTCCATTACCGGCTTTTGTTTACAATTGTCTTCTAGATAATATTTATTCACACTCAGAGCCTAATGCGCCAATATCTAATACTAGAGAGCAATACCCTATAATTATTTTCTTGCCTGGAATAAGCAGCGAGAGCATGTATGAATCTTACCTTGAAGATGTTGCAAGTAATGGATATATAGTTGTGGCTATTGAACCTACATTTGATACTGTTATTAATTTAGCAGGAAAAACAATAGGGATTGATGAGGGTTTAAAAAAAGCAGTAAAAAACAATAATCGCGATGAGATTTATAAATACAGAAAAAATGCACATAAAGTATGGATTGAAGATATAAATTTTGCAATTGAGCAACTTAAGAAATTTGAAAATGATCCAGCATCGATTTTTTATAAAAAATTAGATTTAAATAATATCGGCTTTTTAGGGCATTCACATGGTGGCGCAGTTGTTACAGAATTTTGTGATAAGAACTCAATTTGCAAAGCAGGCATTAATATGGATGGTTGGACCAAAACTGCAAATGAAAGTAAAGAATATAAATCTAATTTAATGTTTCTTTTAAATGAAGAAGGTTATGATTTTATTGATGAAATTTATAAAAATCATAATCAACAAGCTACTTTAATTAAAATTCCAGGCTCCCAACATGGTGCATTTAGCGATGGTGTTTTATTAAAAGAACCCTTGCATACTATTTTTAAAGTAACTACAAAGAATCCTGAAGAAGTAAGAAAAGTAATACTAAATCATGTAATTACTTTCTTTGATAAATGGTTAAAATAGATTCGTAAAACTCAAAATATTACCTGTCGAAACAACTCAATTTATGGTAAAATATATTATCTAAAAAATATAATTTCATAACTTTGAGAACTATCATGAAAGCTATTCTTATCGCACGTGTAAGCACTGAAGAGCAGAAAGAAGCAGGTAATTCTTTGCCCGCACAAATTGTTAGATTAGAAAAATATTGCCAAAATAAAGGCTTTGAGATTCTAAAAGTTTGTAGCTTTGATGAAAGTGCATATACGAACAATAGAGAAGAGTTTGATCAGATAATAGATTTTGTTATCAGCCAAAAAGAAAAGATTGCTGTTTGTTGTGATAAGGTAGATAGAATTTCTAGAAATATTTTTGATACACGTGTTTCTACTCTTTATGAAAAAGCTTTAAATGATGAGATTGAATTACATTTTGTTTCTGATGGGCAAATAATTAACAGCCGTATTTCTGCTGTAGAAAAGTTCCAGTTCAGTATTAGTTTAGGACTAGCAAAATATTACTCAGATGCAATTAGTGATAACGTTAAACGTGCACAAGAACAAAAGTTACGTAAAGGTGAATGGCTAGCTAAAGCACCATATGGCTATAAGAATGTAAAAAAAAGAAAATGGGCATACTGATATTATTGTTGATGAATATGAAGCAGGTATAGTTAAAAAGATTTTTGAGCTTTATGCATCAGGTGCATTTTCAATTGAATTAATACATACAAAAATAAAAGAAGAACATAAGACTACAATGGTTAGAAGTTATGTAGCCAGGATTCTGGATAACCCTTTTTACCATGGTGTTATGATAGTAAAAGAAAAAGAATACCCTCACCGTTACCCACCTATTATTACTAAATCTTTATTTGACCAAGTTCATCAAATTAAAAAAGGTCATAATAAAAAGCCACATAAGTTTGCAGGGTTACCATATATTTACCGCGGCATGATTCGTTGTGGTGATTGCGGATTAGCTGTAACACCTGAAAAACATAAAGGACATGTTTATTACCATTGCACAGAATACAAAGGTAAGCATGGTGCAAAATGGTTTAGGGAAGAAACAATAACTGAAGAGATTGGCAAAGTATTTAAAAGTTTTGAAATGCCTAAAGAAGTTGTTGAGCAAATAGTTGAAACATTAAATTCACTTCAAAATGAAAAAGCTAAGTTTCATGAGAAAGAACTCAATAGACTGAATACAGAATTGAAGAGTTATACTAAAATGATGGATAATTTATATCTTGATAAACGTAAAGGGAGAATTACTGACAGCGAGTATGACAGGTTTTACCAAACTTTAAGGGACCAAGTGCTAGATATTAATATTCGTTTAGATCAGTTACAAGAAGCAGAAGATAACTATGTAATTACTTCAAAGTACTTACTAGATCTTGCGAGCCGTGCATATGAATTATTTATTGGTTCAGAAGTAGAGGAAAAGAGGCAATTGATTAAACTTGTACTATCGAACCTAAGAATCGAAGGTGAAAAACTGCTGTGGGAGCTGCATCCACCGCTTAATTTGATCGCTAAATGTTCTGAAGATCTTCTATGGCTGGGGCGGAAGGATTCGAACCTCCGAATGCCAGGACCAAAACCTGGTGCCTTACCGCTTGGCGACGCCCCAATTAAAAATTTCGAAATTATTCAGGATTTTCTTCAGCTATCTTATTATACTCTTTTATTACGCGTTCTTCAACATTTGATCTTGTTTCAGAATTTAGCGGGTGAACTATATCTCTAAATGATCCGTCTCTTCTACGACGAGAAGGCATAGATACAAATAAAGTTTTATCACCTTGAATAACTTTCAAATCACGGATTATAAAACAATCATCAAATACTAGAGTTGCAAAAGCTCTTAAACGGCCACCATTTTCAACGGGAAAGACCTTTACCTCTGTAATTTCCATGTATCAATCCTTTGGAGATTTAAAAAAACTTTTAGGTCTTTTACTTTAAACCAAAACCTGAGGAATAATCTACATTTGGATGATTATTTTGTCAATTAATATTTCTAAGATTTATTGTAATTATTTTTATAAATAAAACTAACTAATTTATAACATTATACACTAAGAAATGCGTTTGTTAAATAAAAAATTAAAATTTTTAATAATTTTCGTTTTTTTCCATTTTTGCAGCACGTAATTTAGCCGAACGTGATGAAGGATTAATTTTTAATTCTTCATCTGTAGCTGTAACTACACGCTTAGTTAATATTTCAAAACCACGTTCATAACGACATGGATTATCTTTAAAATACTGCTTAACAATACGGTCTTCTAAAGAATGGAAACTAATACAAACTAGTCTACCATCTATATTAAGTGTTTTTTCAGCTGCATTTAAAAATGTTTTAATATTACCCAATTCATCATTTACATAAATGCGCAAGGCTTGAAAAATTCGGGTAGCCGGATGAATCTTACCCTTGCGATAACTAATTGGAACAGCACTTTTTATTACCTCAACCAGTTCGAACGTCGTTGCAATTTTCTTTATAACGCGCTGTTCTAATATGGCCTTAACAATTTGCTTTGAATATCGCTCTTCACCTAACGTAAAAAAAATTTCTTCAAGATCACGTTGTGAAGCTTTATTGATAAATTCATAAGCTGTAATTTTATGATGCGCTTTAGACATTCTCATATCTAAATAACTATCTTTATAAACAGAAAGCCCTGGCATGTTAGAAATCTGATATTGTGAAGTTCCAAAATCAGCCAAAATCCCATCTACTGAATTAATTTTGGCTTTTTTTAATATATGATATAAATGGGAAAAATTACCCCATAGCAAAGTTAAACGCCCCGGGAACATTTTTTGTAAACTTTCACCATTTTTTTCTAGTGCAGTTTTATCCCAGTCAATTGCAATAACTTTACAGTTTGGTTCTTTTTCTAATATGGCTCTAGTATGTCCACCGCCCCCAAATGTAACATCTACATATAACTTTCCTGGCTGGGGGTCCAAATATTCTAAAACCTCATTTACTAATACAGGTTTATGGTAAACAACTTCATTCATCTTTTAAACTAACTCACGTGTCTTTGTATTTTGTTTATAACTTAGTTTTACCAAATTAGAATCTGTAAAATGATTAACTAAATTTACTAAACCTGAGGTGTAACCCGCAGTTGAACCTTTTACTAAAACTAAAGATTCTTGTTTTTCAATTTTATTCTTTAATAAATCAATTGCATCTTGCCAAGTAGGTACTATATCACAACTTAATTTGGCAGGAATTGTCATTTTTGTCCATTTAATTTGATCACCAACTAAAATTAAATGCCCTAAAGAAGGAACTTTTCTTAAAAATCTTCCAATTTGCCTATGCCAAAATGAACTATCTGCGCCAAGCTCTTTCATATCACTAAAAACAAAAACTTTTAAAGACTTTGTTTCTATTCTTTCAAATGCTAACAATGCTGCTTTAACGCTTTCAGGACCTGCGTTTATGCAATCATCAATTAAAATTCCATTACCTACTTTAAGATTTTTATATTCAAATCTTGCTGGAACACGAATAGGAACTTCAATAGATTTTAGAATAACTTCATTAGAAACACCGATAACACAGGCTAAAGCAGTAGCTGCTAAGATATTAAATACATTACCAGCATGGTTGCTTTCTAATGTAATGTTATACTTCTTTTTATAAATTTTTAAGGTGAAAGTTATTTGTGAATTAGTAACGTTAATTTTTCTGGCTTGAATTTGATTTGTAATTTTTGAACCAAATTTTACAACTGGATGAATATACCCAATTTGTGATAATTGCGCCTGATCACCGTTTACTATTCCAATATTATCTTCTTTAAAATACTTAAATATATTTCTTTTTTCTGCAGCGATTTCTGAAACAGATCCAAAACCTTCTATATGACTATGTCCTACAGCCGTAATGATTGCTATTGTTGGCCTTACGATATCAGCTAACATTGCCATTTCGCCATGTTTGCTAACGCCCATTTCAATTATGGCGATATCATGTTCAGATTTCATTTTTAATATATTTAATGAAACGCCTATAAGGCTATTTTCATTACCATAAGAAACTAAAGCATTCATTTTATTTAAATTTAAAATATTAGCGATAATCTCTTTTGTAGACGTCTTTCCCACAGAACCAGTAATACCGACTACTGGATACGAAAACTTTGCTCTCCAACAAGATGCTAATTTTAAAAGCGCATTAAGTGTATCTTCAACTAAAATTACTAACATATTATTTAGTATTTTTTGATCTATACCATTAATAGCATTTTTATCGCTGATGATTAATCCACTTGCGCCTTTTGAAATTGCGTCTTTAACAAATTGATGACCGTCATTTACTTTGCCCTTAAGAGCAATAAAAATATCCCCTTTTTTAATCGCTCTTGTATCGATAGAAAAAGAAATATCATTTGAAATTGAGTCATACAACAGATCTGCTTTAGGAAGAGCAATCTTTAAAAAATTCCTATCAAAATGCATCACTGTCTCACTTCTCTAAAATTTTATTGAACATAAATAAACATTTTACATGCTGAAAAAATGTACATTTTTTCAGCATTTGTCAAGTAACTATATTTTATTATTCTTAATAACTTTTCTAGTTTTGCCACCATCCATAGGGAAAATATATCCTTGAGATTCAAGCGTTTCAATTATTCTTGCTGATCTATTATATCCTATTCTAAACTTTCTTTGTAATAATGAAATAGAAACTTCATCTATCTCATCTAAAAAATTAAGAATATCTTTATACAATCCATCTTCTTCATCTACTTGCTGTTGCGTATTTACATTAACTTGCGATAAATCTAAATAGTTAACAGCTGTTTGCAAACGTATGTGATCAACAATTTTTAAAATTTCTTCAGCACTAATAAAAGCACCATGTACACGTTTTACATACGGAGAATCGGAATCTAATAATAACATATCACCTTTTCCAAGTAATTTATCAGCGCCCATATTATCAAGAATAATACGTGAATCAACCTTTGAAGCTACTCTAAAAGCTATTCTACAAGGAAAATTAATCTTTATCAATCCTGTAATAACATCTACTGATGGACGTTGCGTTGCTACTATCATATGAATACCTGATGCTCTGGCCATTTGTGCTATACGAATAATTAAATCTTCTATCTCTTTTCCTGCTGTCATCATTAAATCTGCTAATTCATCTATTATTATTACTATGAAAGGTTTTTTTTCTTGATTGTTTTTTACACAAAAGTCGTTGTATTCAAAAATATTTTTGACTCCAACTTTAGCCATTTGTTCATAGCGTGCTTCCATTTCTTGAATAGCCCATCGCAGCACAGGGCTTGCAAATTTTGGATTTGTAACAATAGGGAATAACAGATGTGCAATGTCTGTATATTGTGCAAATTCTAAGCGTTTGGGATCTATTAAAATCATTTTTAAATCTGATGGAGAACATTTACAAAGCAATCCAGAAATAATTGCATTTAAAGAAACAGACTTACCTGATCCTGTTGACCCTGCTACTAATAAATGTGGCATTTTTACTAAATCAGAAACTATTATATTACCAAAAGTATCTTCTCCTAATATTAATGGTAAGGAACCTTTAAAATTTTTAAACGAATCTGATTGAATCATATTTGCAAAAAAAACATTTTTACGAATTTTATTAGAAACTTCAAAGCCTACTACGGATTTGCCTGGAATTGGAGCAATTATTCTAATACTATTTGCTTGCAATGCCATTGATAAATCATCTTCTAATGCAATAATTTTACTAATTTTTGTATCCACATTTGGCTTATATTCAAATAAAGTAATTACCGGACCTGGAGCTATTGCTGTGATTTTGCCGTGCACCCCGAAATGCTTCAATTTATCTTCTAATATTACTGCTTGTTTTTCTAATTCTTTAATTACTGAGCTTTCTTTTGAAGTATCAACTATATTAAACCAACTTAAATCTGGTAATGTATATTTTTTTGGCAATTCAGCAAGTTCATTGTCTACTGGGGATTTTTCTAAACTTTCATTAATAAAATCCTGATCGTGGGAAACAAGCGAAGCGTGTCTAATAGGTTTGTTCTTATAATTATTCCAAAACTCATCGTCTAGATTAATATCTTGCGCGCTAAGTAAATATTCATCTTCTAATAAGAGCTTTTGAGAATCGTCTTTAGTTATGTAAAACAAATTAACAAAATTGATAATATAACTTTTTAAATATGCACAAAACTGAAAAACAAAACTCTTAGCTGCTGAAAATAGTTTATTTTCAAACTTACCCAAAAAGCCTACCAAAGGTCTTAATAAAGGAATTATAGAAAAACGATTAATTAAAATTAATGAAACCCACAACATACTAAAGAGAAAAATTAGCAAAATATTTTCTTCTTTAAAAAAAGAATTCAACACGATGTGCAAGCTCTTACCAACAATTCCCGAATTAATATTAAAAAAGGAAATATTATAAACTGAAAACAAAATAGATAAATTTAAAATTAAAATAATAAAACCTAAAACAACTTCCCATTCTTTCTTTAAGCTAACATTATTCCAAAACATTTTGGTTAAATAAATCAAAAAAAAGACAATAACAAACGCACTAAATCCAAATAAATAAAATAAAATAGCAGCGGTGTTAGCACCAAAAAACCCTAACCAATTGCTTATTTGCAGTTGACTACTATTATAATAAAAAAAAGATAAATCTTGATAATTATAAGAAAATAAAGAAATAAAAATTATCGAAGCAATAATGCCAATCAAAAGACTAATCATTTTATTTTTTTGAAAAAACTTATTATTTATTAATTTTATTATTTTTTTCATGCATTTCCTTTAATTTTATAATTAGTTTTAAACATCTTATACATACCAGTTTAAGAAATAGAAAATAAATAAAAACCACAATTACTGGCTTTTTTCAGAATTTTATATAGTGTTTTGACGATCTAAAAAAATAAATTGCATGATGACTCTTTACAAATAACGATTGACAAAAGTATACTAACTTAAGTTATATTAAATTGTGTGATTTTTTTTATTGACTTAATCATTGAAATGTATTAGCGTTTGGGTAGATTTACAATCTACAAAATATGGTTAAAAATACCTTAGTTTTATTTCCTAAAAAAAAATGAAAGGAGGGCATCGAACAAGCAAAAAGGTATTCTTAAAGGATTATTAACAAATTATACTTTTAATTAATTTACTTAGAGTTAATTGCAAAGGAGTAATATGAAATTAGTGCTAAAAGGTTTTTTCTCTCTGGTTCTTTTACTTTCAGTAAGTGCTGTAGTTGCAAGAGATTGCGATACAGCATGTGACAATAATGCTTGCGCTACAACAACAGTATGCGAAGCATCTTGTCCAGACGCTTGTGGTGACGTTTTTGGTAAAACATATTTCTCAGCTCGTCCACAAGATTCAAACGTTGCAAGAAGAATGGTTGGCGTTATTGATAAAATGCATCCTTATGGCAAAGAAGAATTCTTTGGCGTAGCGAGTTTAGCTTTACAATATCAACAAACATTCAGAAACAACAGAAATAATAATGGTGGTGATAACGGTGATTTATCAACATTCTTATCATTTTCTCCAAACGGCTTAATGTCAGCTGGACCAACATGTGGTGCATTTGATATTTACAGTCTTAACTTTGGTTCAACAGGAACAAATGGCGTAGCTTTTGGCGGCGCTAGTTTATTAGCTCCTGGTGCAGTAACTGCTGCTGGTTTATCAACTGGTAACGGTATCTGCTTACAACCAAAAATCAAGAACTTTATTGCTGAAATCGATTTAGTAACAGGCTGGGACGAATTTGTTTGTGGTTTATGGACCAGACTTACTCTTCCTGTAGTTCGCACAAAATGGGACTTAGTTGCTACAGAAACAGCTGGCGCAGTAGCTGGAACAGGAACATATCCTGTTGATTCAGTTACATGCACACCTGGTACAACTGCACCTGTTGCATTCTCTGGTTTAGTTGATGCTTGGAATACTCTTGGCGCATTCGGTAGCGTACCAGCTGGTACTTACGGAAAACTTGCTTCAGGCTGTCGTCGCGGCGAAACAGCTTTAGCTGGTTTACACTTTGAAGTTGGTTATGACTTCTGGAGATGTGAAAGAGGTTTCGTAGGTCTTGGTATACACGCTGTTGCTCCAACAGGAACAAAGCCTAATGCAAGATTATTCTTTGAACCAGTTGCTGGTGCAAACCATTCATGGCAACTTGGTGGTACAGTACAAGCTGGATACAGATTATGGGAAAACTGTGATGGAAATCAAAGTTTAGCTGTATATTTTGATTCAGTTATTACTCACCTATTTGGTGGCAGACAAAGACGCTTATTCGGTATCACAGGTGCCGGTGCGGGATCTAGCTACTTACTATTAAAGAGATTCAATGCAGCTGGTACAGCATTAGCTCCAGACTGTTTAGCAAGAGCATCTGATTTACTTGCTATCGAATCTAAAATCAAAGCTGACGTTATGGCTGATTTAGCTTTAATGTTACAATATGATAAATGTAACTGGTCTACAGGCTTAGGTTGGAACTTCTGGTTAAGAACTAAAGAAAAACTTGATGGTAACTTATGCTCAAACCCATTCAGCGGTGCTGACGGTTTCAGATATGCTATCAAAGGTAACGCTTTAGCTACTAACTTGGATACAGAAAGTCATGCAACTATCGGCACATGCGGTACAGTTGATGCGACTCCTACTTTCTTAACTCCTGAAAGCGTAGACGTTTGTCGTGCACTAAATCCTAAATCATTCTCTAACAAAGTTTTCGGCTTTGTTGGTTACAATTGGAAAGATTGTGAATGGATGCCTTTTGTCCTAGTTGAAGCTGAGGGCGAATTTGGTCATGAAAATAAAGCTATGAATCAATGGGGCGTAATGCTAAAAGGCGGCGTCTCTTTCTAAGATAACTGGTGACAAACTAGTACTAAAAAGGCTCGGATTTATCCGAGCCTTTTTTTTTGATTAACAATACCAAGCAAGTTCTTGACTTTACACATTGATTCATTATAAATTGTTACAAATGTTATATTCATAAGAAAAAAGGAGTAATATGAAATTTGTTCTAAAAAGTTTTTTTTCTATTTTGCTATTGCTTTCAGCAACAGCCTCGTTAGCTGATTGTAATACACCTTGCGCAACTGCGTGCGCTCCAAAGACATGCCTAACTGAATGTCCAAATCAATGCGGTGAAGCTTTTGGAAAAACATTCTTTTCGTATAGACCACAAGATTCTAACGTAGCAAGAAGAATGGTTGGAGTAATTGATAAAACTCATCTTTCAGATAAAGAAGAATTTTATGGAGTCGCAACTTTAGGCTTACAATATACTGAAACATTTGAAAATCAAGACCTTGCAAGATTTTTATCTTTCAATGACAACACTTTTATGACATATGGTCCTTCTTGTGGAGCATTTGATATCTACGGGCTTAACTTTGGAACAACAGGCACAAATGGTATTGCGTTTGCTTCAGCTGACTTATCGCCTGCTGTAGCTGCAACAACTACTGCTGGTGGAGTTTGTTTAAATCCAAAAATAAAAAACTTTATTGCTGAAGTAGATTTATTTACAAGCTGGGATAACTTTGTTTGTGGTTTATGGACAAGACTGACTCTTCCTGTAGTTCGTACAACTTGGAATTTAAATGTTAAAGAAGCACCAACTGGCACATCTGCAACAGGAAATTATCCTATAAATTCAGTTACTTGTGCAGCTGGAACTACAGCTCCAGTAAGATTTGCTAACTTAACACAAGCTTGGGAAAACTTGGGTGCTTTTGGTAATGCCCCAGCTGGCGAATTTGGTAAACTGAGCAGTAATTGCAACAGACATACAACAGCTTTAGCTGGTTTACATTTTGAACTTGGTTACGATTTTTACAGATCAGAAACTTGTTTCTTAGGTCTTGGTGCACACGTTGTAGCTCCAACAGGTACAACACCTGATGCTAGATTATTCTTTGAACCAGTTGCTGGCGCAAACCATTCATGGCAACTTGGTGCTACAGTACAAGCTGGATACAGATTATGGGAAAACTGTGATGGAAATCAAAGTTTAGCTTTATATTTGGATTCTGTTATTACTCATTTATTTGCTTCAAGACAAAGACGTTTATTTGGTCTTAAAGTAAATGGTGCTTCTAGCCCAGGATCAAGTTTCTTATTACTAAAACAATTCAATTTAGATGGTACACTTGCAACTAATTGCTTACAAAGAGCTGAAAACTTATTAGCTATAGAATCTAAAATAAAAGCAGATGTTATGGCTGACTTAGCAATAATGTTACAATATGAAAAATGTAATTATAGCACAGGCTGTGGTTATAACTTCTGGTTAAGAACTAAAGAAAAAATTACAGAAAATTTCTGTAATCCACTTGTTAATTCAGCAAGCTTATATGCTATTAAAGGTTCTACTTTAGCAAATAATACTCAAACACAAAGCACAGCAACTATTGGTGCTTGTGGTAATACGGATGCTACATCTGTATTTTTAACACCTGCTGATATAGATCCTTGTATTGCGTTAAATTCACGTGTTTTTTCTAATAAATTATTTGGATTTATTGGACACACATGGAAAGAACGCGAATATATGCCATTCATCTTATTAGAAGCTGAAGTTGAATTTGGCAATAATAATAAAGCTGTTGATCAATGGGGTGTTATGCTTAAAGGCGGCATTTCATTCTAATTCAATCACTCTAGTTAATAAAAAGGCTCGGAAGAAATTCCGGGCCTTTTTATTATTCATCTATAAAAAATATTTATTATAATAAGATAATATGTACAATATATGCTATGAAAAATTATAAATTTTATATCATTCCACTATTTAATTTTTTGCATAGTTCTGATGTTATTAATAATAATTTATACGCCCCCTCGATTTGAAAACATTAATCTGAATCATCGGAAAGTAACTTAATCAATTCTTTAAATCACGAAATACAACATTTAATTCATGACGATAATTTTTCTATTTTTTTTATTAAGACAATTATTAATGAACAAAAATTATATAATTATGAAAAAATAAATCTCTTAATTTTTAAATTAAAAAATTTATTTGAAGTAAGAGCTGATATCCTTACTGGTTTAATTGATCCTAAAATAACTCTAAGCTATGCAGAATATTGGCAGTCCATAGAAAAAAATAAACAAAATAAAAAATCTTATTTAAAAAAAATTAAAGAAAAATTTATTAATTTATCCTGTATAAAAAATGTTTTATCTCATACTTTAAAAAAAATTCATCCAATTTTTCTTATTATCCCTCTTCTTATCTACGGTATAAATATATGTATCGATTATATAATGAAATTGTATTACCTGAGAATTCATTCAACGAATAGAGTACGCAAGTTTTAAAAGTGCACGAGAAATTTTAATTTTAATAAAAAAATCATTTACTTAATTTCTAAAATTATTATAAGTTGTTAAAAATATTTAATTGGGAATAATAATATGAAATTAAATTTAAGAACTGTTTTTTGTATCAGTATGCTTTTTGCAAATATACTAAATGCCACTAGCTGCTGCAGCACGCAAAATAACAAATCATTACAAACTGTGTGTGCAAAAAAAGGGAATATATTTGGAAAGACTTTCTTTTCATATAGACCACAAGATTCTAATGTAGCAAGAAGAATGGTAGGTGTGATTGATAAGATGTCTAAAACTTATGACGATGGTTACAGTCTAGTTAGTTTAGGATTACAATACCAAGAGACTTTTAAGCGTAATAAATTAGCAGAATTTTTTGCGTTTAATAAAAATAAAAGTATGTCATACGGACCTACATGTAATGAATTTGATATCTATGGAATAAATTTAGGAACCACTGCAACTGGTGCAATCTGTTTAAACCCTGTTATCAAAAATGTTATTGTTGATGTTGATATGTGCAACAACTGGGATTTTTTTATTTGCGGCTTATGGTCAAGATTTACATTACCTTTTGTATATTCAAGAAATGAACTAAATCTAAAAGAAGCTTGTAGAGATTTTAAAATACCACCAGAACCATTTGAAAAAAACTTGGTTACTGTAGATGGCTTTACAGGCAAAGCTGTTCCTTTCATTAATTTAAGAAATGCATTTGATATAACCAGACCATTCGGGTCGGCACCCGCGTTAGATTTTGGCAAGATTACTGAAAAAAGACACGATGCACAAATAGCAGGTTTGCATTTAGAATTAGGTTATGATTTTTATAAAACTGAAGATTGCTTTGTGGGCGCAGGCTTACATTTTGTAGCACCTACTGGAACAAAGCCTGAGGTTCAATTTTTGTTTGAAGCAGTTTGTGGAGCAAACAAGAGTGGGCAAGTTGGTGGTACTTTCCATGCTGGTTACACTATGTGGCAAAGTTGCTCTGGCGATCAAAGTTTAGCTTTATATTTTGATTCTATTGTTACTCATTTATTTGCATCTAAACAAAGACGTTTATTTGGGTTGTTTATAGACGGCAAAACTTCTGCCGGATCTTCTTATTTACTTTTAAAGAAATTCGATGCCAGTGGGGCAATTATAGGCTTAGAACGCGCAGCAAATTTATTAGCTATAGAATCTAAAATCAAAGCAAACGTTATGGCTGACATAGCCTTAATGCTGCAATATGATACATGTAACGTAAGCACCGGACTTGGTTGGAATTATTGGAGCAGATCATGTGAAATTATTACTGATGATTATTGCAACCCGTTTAAGGGAAATGATAAATATGGAATTAAAGGCAATAGCTTATCCGATAATAATTCTACCGAAAGTAAATCAACCATTGGTACATGTTCTGCAATTGAAACTAACCCGGTATTTTTAACAAATAAGGATATCGATAGTTCGCTTGCTTTAAATCCATCAACATTTTCTAATAAAATATTTGGATTTGTTGGATATAATTGGAACAGTTGCAAGACCGTGCCTTATGTTTTACTTCAAGCAGAAGTTGAAATTGGTAATAAAAATACAGCTGCTGATCAATGGAGTTTATTACTAAAAACCGGAATATCATTTTAAAAATAGGATAATAGAATGCAAATAATTTATAAATGTTTTATAGTTCTTAGTCTGTTTTCTATAAACTGTGTTACAGCAAGTGCTTGTGATGATATCTGTAACCCACAAAATAATTGTAACAATAGTTGTGATATTGATTGTTCTAGCAGTAACGTCTTTGGGAAAACTTTCTTTAGTTACAGACCACAAGATTCCAACGTAGCAAGAAGAATGGTAGGGGTAATTGATACTATTAATCAGTATGAAAGCGAATGCACTTATGGAACAGTGTCTGCTAGTGTACAATACAGTCAAACACGTAATCCTAAAAAACTTGCTGAATTTTTCTCATTCACTGGAAAAAATCCAATGTCATACGGTCCTACATGTGGTGAATTTGATATTTATGGAATCAATTTTGGAACCACTTCAACTAATGGTGGGGCATTTAGTGATGCACATCTAGGCACTGCGACAAGTGAGGGTGGAATTTGTTTAAAACCCGAAATAAAAAACGTTATTTTTGATATAGATCTATACACCAATTGGAATGAATATTTATGTTGCTTAGGTGAATTTAATTTGTGGACAAGATTTAACTTACCTTTAGTAAATACCAAATGGAACTTGCATATGAAAGACACATGCAATATAAAAGAAGGCTCTTCGGTTTTTACACCATTTTTAGTATCAAGCGAAGATAATCAACCACCTGTTCCATATAAAGATTTAACACAAGCATTTAAAGGCAATCAAACAGCACAATATGCTGGTAAAGTAAATGCACAAAATCAAGAAATTGCATTTGGTGACGCACCGGTATTAAACTTTGGTCGTGTAAATAAAGAGCGCGAAAAAACAGCATTAGCTGGTTTTCATTTTGAACTGGGTTGTGATCTATATAAAGGTGAGGGTTCTTTTGTAGCGGCAGGCTTACATATGGTAGCACCTACTGGAAATACACCAGAAGCACATTATTTATTTGAACCTATTGCTGGCGCAAATCATTCATGGCAACTTGGTGGAACTGTTCAAGCTGGTTACCAATTATGGCAAAGTAATTGTGATAATAAAAATATTTCATTATATTTTGATTCAATTGTTACACACTTATTCCCATCTAAGCAAAGACGTTTATTTGGTCTTTTAATAGATGGTAAAACTTCTCCGGGAAGTTCTTATTTACTTTTAAAACAATATGATCAAACTGGCGCTTTATTAGGCCTTCAACGCGCTGCAAATCTACTTGCTTGTGAAACTAAAATAATAGTAGACGTAATGGCTGACTTAGCTTTAATGCTGCAATATAATAGCAATTGTTCTATGTCAGGCATTGGTTGGAACTTTTGGTATAGATCAAAAGAAAAAATAGAATGCGAAACTATTTGCAATGTTCGTTGCTGCCCATTTAGCCACAACGATAAATATGCAATTAAAGGTGATACATTGGCAAATAATAGAGAATCAGAAAGTGCATCAACTATAGGCAGTTGTTCTGCTATAGAAACACCCCCTGTATATTTAACAGACAGAGACATCGACAGATCAATTGCATTAAATCCATCTGCTTTTTCTAATAAAATATTTGGCTTTATTGGACGCAATTGGAATGAATCGGAAGTTTGGGCACCTTATGTATTATTAGAAGGTGAAGTTGAATTTGGTAATAAAAACCATGCTGCTGACCAATGGGCTATTATGATCAAAGGCGGCGTTTCATTTTAATTAAAAGTTAATTAAAAATAAAAAGAGAGGCTTAATTTGGCCTCTCTTTTTATTTTTAACGTATTATTATTCGTATAAATTATACCAAAAATGTTGTCCATATTCTGAAGTTGCAAATATTTTTTCCCCATCTCTTGAAAGTTGAACTGAATAAATATTTCCTGAATTTGTTTCAATTTGTTTTATTAATTGACCTGATTGAATATCCCAAACAACTATGCCACCCTCAAAGTGCCCTGCTGCAATATATTTATTATCTTTTGATATTGCTAATCTCATAATACATCTATCAAAAGGAGAAATTAATACTTTTGTAATTGTTCTAGATTCTAAATCCCAATAAAGTATTTTATTATCGTCAGAAAAATAAATAGTTCTTGAATCTGATGAAAATTTTACATCATCATGATCATTACTATTTTCAATAATATTTTGCTCCAGTGAGAAATTTTCTAAATTCCAAAGTTTAACTTCGTTAGGGCTTAAAGATACTAAATATTTATTATCACTTGATACTGCAATTTTAAGAACTTCAGAGGTATGCCCTTCAAGGGTTTTTATTTTTTCTCCAGTCTCAACACCCCAAACAATTATTGTTTTATCTTGAGAACAAGAAAAAAGCAATTTATCATCTGGTGAAAAAACCAGCCTATATATTTCCTTTGTATGCTCATATAGATTCAAGATAGTATTTTCTTGAATGGATAATAGTGATATCCCATTCAAACTTGCATAAGCAAATTTCTTAAAATCATTTGATAAACATTGAGGATTGTCATATCTGTATATAAAATCAAAATTTAATTCATTACATTTATTGATCCATTTTGGAAGCAAATACTTATTAAGATTGATTTCATAAATGGAACACAATCGATTTATTGGATAGTCATTAAAATTTAATTCACCATCAGCATACGGTAGTAAGTATTGTAAAATAACACCTGAAATTTCAGGCGCGAATTTAAACCCCGAGACTTTAGAACTATTTTCTATCAAATTAGATAAATCATTATTACAACAGGTTATTATCTCTTGAAGTAATGTTTTAGTCTTATTTATAACCTTATAAATACGTTCATTATTGATAAAGGTTAATTTATTTAATAAATTATATGCGTTGTGAAATTCATAATTACAAACTAAATCTATTACCCTATTAATAATTTGTCTGAATGCGCTTCTTTTTAGAGTGTTTAATTTACCATTGTCACCAGTTGGTAGATAATATATTAATTTCTTCAAATTGGTTAAAACAACTTCTAATTTTGCCTTATTTGCAAAAACAATGTGTTCTGTAGCTTTAAAACGACTTTCAATTGTAGAAACATCATAAGTTGATGATGAACTGGTCGCTTCTTGTGCACTTTTTAATGACAACACTATGAATAAGAAAAATAATAACTTTTTGAACATAATTGCTTTCAATTTAAATTGAATACTCGAAAATTACATATTAATACAATATATTAAATTTAATTTATTGGCAACTTGAAAATATTGAGCAAGCTGTAATGGGTATTAAAATTGCTACTGATCGATGAACAATTATGATCAAGGGAGAGGTTTCTTTTTAATTGTAACTAAACTCAAATAAAACAGTCAGATTAATAAATTGTTAATCTGACTGTTTTTACTTTTGTATTATATAAATTATCTTCCAGGCGAACATGTAGAATCTTCTGGAATACACTTAATTGTATAACTTGCTGAATAACTACCTGCAGTACCATCAACATTAACACAACTTCTTCTTGCTGCTTGCATTTGTGCTGCCGTTAATCTTGCCCCACCTGCAGCAATACAACATTTTTGACCGACTGGACATGCATCTATTGGACAATATAAGTTTGAAGGGCATGGCACTGCACACTGACCATTTATTACGACTTGACCTGCTGGACATGCTACACATGATTGACCATCGCTGCTAATAACTTGATTACCTGTACATGGTGCGCAATTAATATTATCAGTGGTAACTTGGCCTACTGGACAAGTTACACAGCTTGTACCATCTGCACCCGGAACTAAATTACCCGTACATGGCGCACAACTTATATTATCTGTAGTCACCTGACCTGCTGGACATGCTATACAGCTTTTACCATCAGAACCTGGAATTAAATTTCCTGTACATGGCGCACAACTTATATTATCAGTAGTCACCTGACCTACTGGACATGTTACACAGCTTTTACCATCTGCACCCGGAACTGAATTACCTGTACATGGCGCACAACTTATATTATCAGTAGTCACCTGACCTGCTGGACATGTGACACAGTTTTTTCCGGTAGCATCTGGAATTAAATTACCTGTACATACAATATTTTTAACAGCTACTGGAGTATTTACTGGAGTTACCAACGCAGCTGCAGTAGGTAACATTTGTGATGTTGATCCTGTATTTGTAGCTGGAGTTACTGTTGGTGTAGCTGAAGTTCCTGTATTTGTAGCTGGAATTGCTGTTGGTATAGCTGGAGTACCTGTATTTGTAGATTGACTTCCTGTTTGTATATCTGGAGTTCCTGTAGTTGCAACAGACGTTGCCACATTTGCAGGAGCAACAATATTTGTAGCGGGAATTGCTGTATTTACAGCTGGAGTTCCTGTTGCTGAATTTGCAATATTTATAACAGGAATGCCATTTTTATTTGATTGTGGAGCTACTGAAGCTGTACTTACACTTTTATTTAAACTAGTTTTATTTGTGGCTGGCTTTGCAACTACGATAGGTTTTTTAATACAAGTTTTTTTATCAGCACTAGCAACTTGTCCAGGCAAGCAAGTTTTGCATACTTTTCCATTAGAAACTTGCCCTGCTTTACAACAAATCTTATTAATTAATAATTTACCTACTGGACACTGACAAGTTTTTTTATCTTTACTTGCAACTGTTCCACCTAAGCAGTTATTACATACCTTTCCATTAGAAACTTGCCCGGGTTTACAGCAAACATTATTAATTAATGTTGTTCCTTTTGAGCATACTATAGCCTTTGCTAGTATTTTATTTAGCATGCTTGCTGTTAGCATTAAAGATAAACTAAAAATTATTAAATTTTTTTTCATTACTAGCCTTTTTTTTATTAATATACTTAACTAAATTTTAGCTCAAATCATACATTTTCAAACCTGTATTTGTTAGCTATATCCTAATAGTATCAAATTCAATATATAAAAAACAAGTGTTTAATAAGAGGTTTATTGATTTAGCTTGACAGCTTGAAATAAAACTTACGCAAAATATTATAGCCGCATTAATACAATCTTATTAATGCGGCTATAATTTATGAACAAAATTATTATTTAAGAGTTGGAAGAATTGGTTTTAATTTTATCAATTTTCTTTTGTGCGATATCTTTGTAAGCTTGAATGTTAACATTATTAGTCAAATCTATTGATAAAACCATTTCGTAACTACATATTGCCAATTCATCACTTTGAGCTACATACTGACCCAAAGCAAATATATCACCCAGATAAATACAAGCTTGGGCGTAATCTTCTTTAGTGCTTAGTTGATTTAAAACAACATTCTTAAATTTTTTATAAGCATCACTATAAAGTTTGTTGTTATAATATAATTGTCCGTATATTAAATCGATACGTGAAGCTTGCCTCTTGTTTGTTTCTTCCACTACTTTTAATATTCGATATCCATTATTAAGATCATTATCTATACAGTTAGCAGCTTCATCCAATAATTCATCAGCACTCAACTGCTCTTCATCTGCGGTTAATCCGCTATTTACTTTTTTATTAAATATTTTTTGTTGCTTAATAGCGTGCTCTAAAGCTTGCAAATTATAACTCATAACCAAAAAAACAATAATCACATTTTTAAACATTTTTTTCTCAAATTTAATTTTTTATATACAACTTCAAATTATTACTTAATTTTATTTAGAAACCTGTTCATGAACGCAGTTAACAAGATCGTTCGCGCATCTAATCTTAACAGCTTCTTGATCAGTAATAAAAATATTAAACAATTCTTCCGTGCGCATTAAGATCTCAATTTGATCAAGCGAGTCAGCACCCAATTGATCAAAAGAACAATCAAGTGAAATTTCTTTTTCACTTTTTTCTAATTGCTCAGCTATTAATTTTGCAACTTTAAAGCTAATTTCGTTATTCTGCATTTGAATCGTCCTCGGTGCTATTAATAGTTTGTGTGTTTTCTTCGGGTTTTAACAAATTTTTAACAAGTTCTAAATCAGCTTTTTTAGTAAATGAAAATATATTTTTATCAGGATATATTTCTTTTAAATGGGGAGTATAAATTTCTTTAGGCCCAACTTCTATAATACAATCAACATCAGTAAATTTATGTAAAACTTTGTCCCAATCATTCGGACTAGTAATTTGTTCAACAACATAGTTGCTGATTTTTTTATCTTTAACAAGTTCTTTACCTGTAATGTTACTCAACACAGGTATTTGTAAATCTTTAAAATCTACTTTTTCTAAATAAACTTTAAATTGTTCGGCAATATCATTTAATAGTTCTGTATATAAACCAATTTCTAATGGAACATTCTTAATTTTAAAATTTAAATTATT
>JARLHJ010000027.1 GCA_031292305.1 Candidatus Babeliales bacterium | reverse complement strand
TAGAGATTTTAGATCAAACGCCAAAACCGCTTTGATGTTTTCTTATTGTAATTATACCTTATTTGCATGTTTGAAATCTAGGCTTTTTTGTTCCTTGAGTAAATTACAGAGTGAAATTGCTAAAATTATATAAAAAAGGGGTTTAATGGGCTAAAAATGGGTAATTTTATTCGTATTTAAGCACATCGCAAATATTTAAGGTTTTTATTTTTTTAAGAGGGATTAAAATGGCAATAATGCAGATAATCATTACGGAGATAAAAACACTAGAAAATATACTAAAGTTCATTTTTATTGGCAAAGTTGTTACATAATAAACATCAGGTAATTCAATAAATGGATATATCTCTAAAAATTTACCAAATAGATAAGCTAATAGTAATCCTGCAAAGGTAGAAAATAGAGAAATTATTAATCCAATTTTTAAGAATATAATTTGTAGTGTAATATTTTTAGTGCCCATGGCTTTAAGAATTGCAATATCACGTTGTTTTTGAATTATAAGCATAAAAATTAATGATATTATATTTGTGCTTGCCACAAATGTGATTAAAAGAATAATAAAATACATTACATATTTTTCTAATTTTAGTGCTGATAACAATGACGGTTGTAAACTTTGCCATGAATAGACATCAAATTTAAAGCGTGTTTTTAATTTTTCTATAATACATTGCTCATTGCAATTTTGCTTCAATTTTATACCTATTTGTGTCGCTGTATAATTAAATTGTTTTTTTAAGAAATCTAAAGAAGTAAAAATTAATTTACTATCAAATTCATCTAAGCCTGTTTTAAATATGCCTGAAACTACCATCTCTTTCTTGTCAAAAATTATTTGGTTTGAATTAACTTTATCAGGAAATAATAAATTTACTTTGTCGTTTAATTTGATATTAAAATTCTTTGCTATTTTTTCACCTATAATAACAAGATTCTTTTGTAGTAAGGTTTCAAGATTGTTATGGAATGGAGAGATAATTTTATCTTGAATCTTATTAATTTTTGATTCTTGTTTTGGGTATATTCCTTTTAAAATTACAACATTATTAATATCGTTATCGCCATTAATTTGTAAAATTACATATTGTATATTGTTAGGTGCAAAGCATTCAACTTCAGGAAATTCGTTTTTTATTACCTTAGAAATTTTTTTCATATCTAAAGATGTATTGTTTTTTTCCATTATCACTTGTGGATAAAGTGCTTGCATTTTTTCAATTGTAACATGTTCAAAGCCATTCATTATAGACATTACTAAGGCCAAAGAAAAGGTTCCAATTAATATTCCAGATGCGCATATTTTTATTGTTGTAGAAATGCTATTTTCATTTTTTACTGAAAATAAATATTTAAATGCTAAAATAGATGTTATGTTCATAATTATTAATAATAACAGGAAAATTATTAAGGGAAATAAATGCGTATAGCAATAGGTGCAGATCACAGAGGTTTTCAATTAAAAGAATTTATTAAAGAGCAGTTTTCTGAAATAACTTTTAATGATGTAGGTGCTTTTGATAATGAAAGATCAGATTACCCCGAATTTACATTACGTGTTTGTGTAGAACTTTTACAAGGCAGCGCAGATCTCGCAATACTTATTTGTGGTACAGGTGTTGGTATGTCAATCGCTGCAAATAGATTTTCTGGTATTTATGCAGGGCTTGCATGGAATGAAGAAATTGCAAAATTAAATAAAGAACATGATAATGCAAATATTTTAATTTTGCCTGCTGATTTTGTGACAAACGAAAATGCAATTAAAATAATAAATAGCTGGTTAAATGCTGAGTTTTTAGGTGGTCGCCATAAAGAGCGTCTAGAAATGATAGATGGCCCGGAAATAGAAAAAACTAGTGGTTGCTGTTGATAAGTTTTGCATAAAAATTTTGAATTTGTCATACTGTGAAAAAATTAATTATTATTGTGGAGATTTTATATGCGTAAAAATAAATTAAGAATATTTACTGGGTTATTAATATTTGGTTTGGCCACTATTTTGTATTCAAAAAAGCTATCATGTTCAAAAGTAAAAGGCATAGAATACAAATTAGATAATGTATTAAAATCAGAAAATGTAGTTCCAGTTGCTGTAATCGGTTCAGGCCCAGCAGGGTTAACAGCAGGTATATACGCAACACGTTTAGGTTTTAAAACATTAATTTTTGAAGGTTCAACACCAGGTGGGCAATTAACTGGTACAACCGATGTAGAAAATTGGCCTGGTAATAGAAAAATTACAGGACCACAATTAATGCAAAATATGCGTGAACATGTAAGTGATTTAAATGTTTCATTTTTACAAGATTCAATTGCTAAAGTTAACTTAGACGTATGGCCATTTGAACTTTGGACGCATGATAACAAAAAATATAATGCGCTTTCCGTTATTATAGCTACAGGCTCAAAACCCAAAACTTTACAAATTCCAGGTGAGCAAGAATATTGGGGTAAAGGTGTGACAACTTGTGCAGTTTGTGATGCACCTTTTTATAAAGGCAAAGACGTAGTTGTAGTGGGTGGTGGAGATTCAGCAATAGAAAAAGCAATGCAATTAGCTCCACATGCAAAACTTGTGACAATGCTAGTGCGCAAAGATAGTTTTAGAGCTTCACAAGCTATGCAAGATAGATTAAAGCAAATTAATAATATAAAAGTTTTGTATAACCAAGAAGTAAAAAATATTTATGGTGATAAAGAACATGTAAATGAAATTGAACTTTTTGATAATAAAACTAAGCAACTATCTAAAATGCGCATTGATGGTTTCTTTTTATCAATTGGGCATGATCCAAATACAGACTTATTTAAAGGCAAAATAGACTTAGATGAATTAGGTTATGTTGAGTTAGAAGGTCGTTCGCAAAAAACATCTGTGCCTGGAGTGTTTTCAGCAGGTGATGTAGATGATCATGTTTACATGCAAGCGGTATCTTCTGCGGGTGAAGGAAGTAAAGCAGCAATTGATGCTTCTAATTTCTTACAATCTATCGGTTTTACTGCGGATGTTGCAAAAACAGTTGAGCCTAAATTATTTAACATAGATTTAACAAAATATTTAGAAGTTGATGAAATATCTACATTAGAAGAATTAGATAAAGTTTCTAATTCTGAGTTGCCGGTAATATTAGATTTCTGGGCTGAGTATTGCCCAACTTGTATACAAATGTTGCCAACATTTAAAGCAGTTGCTGCTAAATTTGAAGGTAAAATGAAATTCGTAAAAGTTAATGTTGATGAGGCTGAAGATATTGTTAAAAAGCTATATGTTTTAAAAGTTCCATCTTTTATAGTAATTAAACAGGGCAAAATTTTATCAAGATACCATGATGTTATGGATAAAGCCCAAATGACAGAATTTGTTGAACGATTTATTTAATAAATAGAACCCAGATTATAATTTATAATCTGGGTTCATTAATTTAAAAGCCTTCAAATGGGTTTGACTTTACTGGAGTTTCCACTTCTGGTATTTCGTTATTTTCATCGATAATATTAGAAGCGGCGCGTTCTTTATTTAATAAATCTTGTGCATCACGTTTGCGTTGTTCTACTAATTCTTCGTTTTTTAAAGTAATCCACTCTTCATCTAAACGTATTTTTTCTTGTTGCAGTAATTTTTCTAGGGCAGCCGTTCCTTTTCCTGCTATTACATCACTTCTTGCCTTTAGCATTTTATTGGCTTCGCTTACAACCGATTTTTCTTCTTTTTCTAAATCACTTAATTTGTTTTTTCTGTATTTTGCTATATTTAATTCTTTATTATGACTAGGATCTAGTTTTGCTTTACGCGTTAACTCATTCACTCGTAGATGATTTAGCGCTTGTGCCTGTTTTATCTTGCTAAATGTAGACTCAGGACCTGTTAACATATCAACTTCTTCTTGCGCTTTATTAAATTCTTTTTGATTGTGTTCTTTTTCTTTTGCTAGTTTGTCAGATTTGCGTTTTGCTATTAAATCAAGTACTTCATGCGGTTGGTTTTGTTTGCTTATTGGGTGCGAGGTTGCCAATTTTTCGTATTTTTGTCTAAGCTCTTTAACAGTCATACCTTTTAGGACTATTGAATTTGAACCAATAAAAAATAATATAAATATTGGAGTCAAATTGTTAACATATTTTTTTATCACTTTTTTCCTTTTCTGGTTATATATAATATAATATTTCTTTATTTCATATTATATGAATGAATATATCAATTTATTATTAAAAAAATCAACCATTTGAAAATAAAAAAAATTTAGGTTGATTTGTTCGTTATGTGTACATGTTTCTAATTTATTTAAATAATGTCTTGCAATGTTAAATTAAATATTTGTAAAATAATATCAAATAATTTTTGAGTAAGGTTGCTAAGCAGCTTTAATCTAAGGAAGACGATGATAAATTTATTTATATTAAGTGTGTTTTTTTCTATAACATTTCCTGTTGCAGCTTTATTTTATAAAGATATTCCAGAAAAAAAAGTAGTTGCTTCTAAAAATTCTGTTAAAGAGCATGTTACCTTTTATGCAATAAAGGAAGAAGGCTCAAATGAAAGAATTGGCAGAAAAGGGATTTTAGTAAAAAGAGATAATGCAAAAGCGACTATTTTGATATTACATGGGTATTCAAGAGATAAATTTGATGTTGGCCCATTTCGTATTTTTTTAAGTGATTATAACTGTTTTACTTTTGATTTTAGAGCGCATGGTGAACATATAGAAGATCAATGTAGTACATTAGGCTATGATGAAATATATGATATATTTGCTGCAATAGATTATTTAAAATCAAGACCAGATTTAAAGGATAAGCCTATATTTATATTTGGATTTTCTATGGGTGCAGCTTCTGCTATTGAAGCACAATCTCTAGATCCTAATTTATGCCAAGCGATGTTTTTAGATGCTCCATTTACATCAAGCGTAGATGTGCTGCATAAAATATTATCAAAATTAAAGGTAGGAATTTGGGGATACGAATTTGATTTACCTGGTTGTGGATTATTAGAAAAATATGCATTTAACCCGTATGTGCAATCTATTATTAGATATTTATTAAAAAAAATTGCCAATGTTAATGATGTAAATATAGAAACACTGGTAAAGCCTATTAACCCTGTTGAATCTATCAAAAATATTACAATACCTACTTATTTTGTTGTTTGTAAAAATGATAGTAAAAGTTCGCCAGAATCTGTTGAGCAAATTTATGAAAATGCCAATGGATATAAACGTCTTTGGATTACTAATGGTCGTGAACATTGTGATTCAGTATTTTACGATCCTGAAGAATATTTAAAAAGACTAAATAATTTTTTTATGGATGTCATAACTAAAAAAATATATTCACAAGATCCGGAAATTGTTTTAATTGATAAGGATGAAGTTGTTGTACAATAATAGATTAATTTTATTATTATTTATCACATTCTGGTTCATTCCAAGTGAATGCGCAGCATTATTATCAAAGGATTCAGACGCAAATGCATCTAGCCTTGTATCAATTAATGGGCCCAAAATTAGAAAATCAAAACAAGAGGTTATTTATCAAGATAAGCCGGATGTTGTGTATAAGCAACAAATCTACAATAACAGGCGCTATTATAGACCCAATTATGTAAAATCCCATTCCAGGTTTAGTGACCCTTATTGGCGTAAGCCTTTTAAATCTATCTCATTTGGATTTGATATTTAATAATCCAATATAGCTATAAGATCTCTCTGATTACCCTGTTAAACTATTGCTTATTTGAATTTAATATTAGTACAATCTTGATGAAGGAGAATGGAAAGGTGATTCAATCTCATTGAAAATACCTAATGGTGGAATAATATTCACTCCCAAAATCAAATGGACTATTGATCAGTTTTCGCCAAAACAGAGTGCTTTGATTTATTTACTCGATAAATATTCAAGAATATTAGAAGATTTAATCAAGGCAAATAAACTATCTGTCGATAAAAAAGATAAAGTTTTACAATTTATCACAAAGGTTAAAAATAGATTTTGCCTATATAAAGTCTGTATTTAAAAGTTTTACCACTGAAGAACAAAATATTTTAAGAAAGCAATATGCAATAAATATTTAAAAAGTTGGTTATATTTCTAGAAGTTATTTTCAATTACAAGCATTGTAATAAAACCCTTGTTTTTGCAATAACAACTGCTAATCTTTAATTGTTACAATTAACAATAAAGGATTTTATGGCAGTAAATATTAAATTAACTGATAAAGATCTTCTAAAATCAAAATATGATGCGGTTGTATATTTTGTAAATGATGATTCAGATTTATTAGATTATAAAAGTTTAAAAAAGATATCTCCAAATATAGAAAAATTAGCAAAAGATAAAAAGTTTAAAGGTGCTTTAGGTAGTGTATTAATAGTACCTACATTTAATGATAATTTTTCTTATCTAATTTTGATGGGATTAGGCAAAACCAAGATTAATAACGAAGTTGCATTCGAAAACTACAGAAGAGCAATAGGGTCATTAGTAAAATTATTACCAACACATAATATAAGTTCAGTTGGTTTTGATTTACCAAAATTAGATGCAACGCCAGAATACATTGTTGAGCATACTGCTGTTATTGCAAAAATGGCAGATTATGTGTTTAATGTTTTTCACACCGATAAAAAAACTATATTAAAAACAGATATTAATATTGTTGTATCTACAGCTTTAGTTAAAAAATTAAAATCTGCTCTTGATAAAGGCTTATTAATTGCAGAAGCAGTTAACGATGCAAGATCATGGATTGATCTACCTGCAAATATGTTAACACCAGCAGATTTAGCCGCACATGCAGAATCTATTTCTAAGCATGAAGGTCTTAAATGTACAGTATTTACAGAAAAAGAAATTATTAAAATGGGCATGGGTGGTTTAGCAGGAGTTTCAAAAGGCTCAGAGTTAGATTGTAAATTAGTAATAATCGAATATAAAACCAAAGAAAAAAATGCTCCGACAGTTGCTTTTGTAGGTAAGGGAATTACTTTCGATTCTGGAGGATTAAGTATCAAGCCAGCCGCAAGTATGGAAACTATGAAAGAAGATATGTCTGGTGCTGCTGCTGTTATTGCAACCATGAAAGTAATTGGACAATTAAAACCTAAGATTAATATTGTAGGAATTGCGCCAATTGCTGAAAACTTACCTAGTGGTACAGCGTTAAAACCTGGAGACATTGTTAAATTTTATAATGGTAAAACTGCAGAAGTTAAAAATACAGATGCTGAAGGTAGATTGATTTTAGCAGATGCGCTTTCTTATGCAGTAAAGCATTACAAGCCAGATGCAATTATAGATTTAGCAACTTTAACTGGTGCTTGTGCTTATGCACTTGGGCCATTCTTTAGTGGTTTATTTAGCCAACATGATGAATTAACTCAACGTGTTTTAGATGCTTCTAAAGTGTCTGGTGAAGCTGTATGGAGATTGCCATTAACTGATGATTATAAAGTTGCAGTTAAAGCTGATGTTGCAGATCTTTGCAATATTGGTCGCAAAGATTATATGGCTGGTGGTACAACCGCTGCATGTTTCTTACAACATTTTGTAGGCGAAACACCTTGGGTGCATTTAGATATAGCTGGTACTGCATTTAATGTACCTGATGTGTCTTATTACAGACGTGCAACTGCTACTGGTGTTGGTATAAGATTGCTTACTGAACTTGCGATGAACTGGGAAAAATAAATGGATCTTAGTTCTAAAAAAATAGGCATCTGGGGATTTGGTATTGTTGGTAAATCAGTTGCCAATTATTTGTATTCTAGGAACTATGATTTAGAAGTTTTAGAAAAACGAAATTTGACTGAGTTAGAAGTAGCATGGTGCAAAGAAAGAGATATATCTTTCTTTGCACAGGCTGCAGACTTAGAATCTTTTCTTAATCACAATGATATTATAGTTCCAAGTCCTGGTATTGATTTATCGAGCGTAGCAAAATATAAAGATAAGTTTTTATCTGAGCTAGATCTTTTTGCTTTGCATTTTAACAAGCCTATTATTGCCATTACAGGAACTTTAGGCAAAACTTCTACAACGCATTTATTAACTACATTATTATGTATGCAAGGCATTCGTGCTGTTGCTGCAGGCAATATTGGACTGGGGATGTGTGATTTGCTTTTTCGCCAGGACGAAATTGATAATGTTGTTTTAGAGATTTCTAGCTTCCAATTAGAATGTTCTAATGTTTTAAAGCCTGCAATTGCTATTTGGACCAATCTATATCCTAATCATTTAGATAGACATGGGGATATGTCATCTTATTTTGACGCTAAATTCATGATTATGTCAAAACAAGATGAGTTTGATTGTGCTCTTGTGCCGTTTAATTTGATTAAAGAAATTTATAAAAAAAACCCTTCATGTAAACTTAATTTCTTTTCAATTAACCCAGTTTTTGAAAGTGATTTTGCTTTGTTAAAGCAGGGTGATAGTTTATTTTATATAAGTGATGAGAATATTTATAAGTATCATGCAAGCGCGCATGAATTTATCTATCCGCTAAAAAATCTGCCAGAAATTACGTTTGTAGAAAATTGGTTAATGATCTGTGCCGCATTTTATTTGAATAAAACTCAGTTAAATATAGATGTTACTAAGTTAGATATCCCCGAGCATAGATTAGAAAAGTTTGCACAAAAGGGTGATGTTGAGTTTTATAATGATTCAAAATCCACCGTGCCAGAAGCTACGCTTGCTGCTGTGTCAAAATTTAAAACTAATAATATTATTTTATTTTTAGGTGGGTTAAGCAAAGGCTTTGATCGCTCTATAATGATTAAAGAATTAAAAGATAAAGTTAAAACTATAATTTGTTTTGGTGCTGAAGCTGAACAACTTAAAGATTTTTGTGATTTAAATACAATACCAGCTTACAAAAGTAAAACGCTTGAAGAGGCTGTAGATATTTGTATGAAAATTGCTTGTGATAAAGACAAGGTTATATTTTCTCCAGCTGGTTCAAGTTATGATTTATTTACTATTTACACTGAGCGTGGAAAAGCTTTTAAGCAATTGGTAAATAAAGAAATTGCAAAACGAGTTTAAAATTTAATAAGATTAAATTTTAAATAACGTATTGCAAGGAGAATATGTATTCTAATCGAAGTGAACTTATATTCAATCTCAGAATATTCTTAGCGATAGTTCTAGCTTTACTAATTACTGGCTTTGTTTTTATATACTCAGCCAGTTCAGTATTTGCTTTAGAGAAATTTGGATTTGCTTCTTATTTTGTAAAAAAGCAGATTTTTGGTGCGCTCTTAGGTATTGTTTTTGTTTTGATCACGATAAAATTACCATTAAATTTTATTAAAAAACTTTCTCCATTGTTTTTTTATGGATCTCTCTTTTTAACCGCATTAACTTTAATTCCCGGTTTAGGTCAAAAAATTCACGGTTCTTCCCGTTGGCTTTCTTTGGCAGGTTTTAGTTTTCAACCGAGTGAGCTTTTAAAAGTATCTTTAATTTTATATGTAGCCTATTTATTAGAAAAGAAAATATATCAAAGAGCTTCTTTTGCGCATAGTTATTTGCCATTGGTTTTTATTTTAGTTATCACATGTGGTATTTTATTAAAACAGCCTGATTTTGGTTTATCAGTTGCTTTAGCATTCACCACTTTTATTCTTCTTTTTATAGCTCAATTTAAAGCAATATATTTAGTTTCTACTATCTTATTAAGTTTGCCTGTATTGATTAGCCTTGTGCTTTTTAAATCTTATAGATTAAAACGTATATTAACTTTTTTAGATCCTTGGCAAGATTCGCAAGGTGCAGGGTTTCAAATTATACAATCGTTAATTGCAATTGGTTCAGGTGGATTTTGGGGAATAGGAATTTCTAATTCAAAGCAGAAATTTTTTTATCTGCCTATGCAACATACAGATTTTATATTTTCTATTATTGCAGAAGAAACCGGCTTTGTAGGGTCTGCATGTTTAATTATGTTATTTGTAGGCTTTTTATATTTTGGTATACGTATTGCATTTAAATTTAATGACACATTTTGTGTGTTTTCTACTTTAGGTTTTGTTGTTTTGATTAGCGCGCAAGCACTTATTAATTTCTGCGTTGCTGCTGGGCTTTTTCCTACTAAAGGTATTGGGCTGCCATTTGTTAGTTATGGTAATTCTGCATTAATTTGTAGTTTGTTAATGGTTGGCCTTATCATAAATTATGTAAAAAATAATAGTTATTAATAGAAATTATAGGCATACCCTTCGGGTTTAAATATTTCCATTTGACATATTTGACCACTTTGTTATTATTATAATTAATAGTAAATTATATTTATAATAGGGGGTTATAATGTTAAAAAAGATAGGTTTGATTGCTTTTATTATGATGTCTTTAGGTTTTAGTTATAAATCTTATTCTTTAGAAAATTCTATGGCACTTTCTATTGCCCAATCACATTCAAGGGTCATAGTATCTGCTTTAAAAGCAGATAGTCCAGAGGTTATAAAAGAATTGGCAACAGGTATTTTTAACGGATTTATTTTTTTATTACAAAGCAAAGCAACGAAAGACGGCTTAGTTGCTCTTAATGCTTTTAAGAGTTTATCTGAAAATGAAAATTCTAACGGTGAAGATATTATGCGTGAATTTAAAAAAATGATTTCTTTAGCAGTAAAATATTTTATTTTATGGAAATTATGTATTAATAAGTTAGGTAATCCAAAATATACTACATCTTGCAAACTAGCTGTTCCTTATTCACCTTGCTTAAATATATCGAATATACCATATCTAAGATTTATGGGTTATTTAATTGTTAATCAATTTTTAACCGGACAAGCTGATTCTTTATATAATAAGATAGATGATTTTTGTATTAAAATATTTAGCAGACTTGGAATTATCTAAGAAGATAAATAAAGTCTTGTCGCATAACGCAATCATTATGACCAGGTTAGAGCGATTTTTAAAAACGCTTTACAGGTATCTAAGTGAATGCAAAGTACTCAGAATATTAATACGCTCGTCACATAATTGGTTGGTTATGTAATGCAATATCTTGTCCGTGTGAGAATTTGTTTAATTTGCCAGTTATGCCTTCATGGTTTTCTAGTTCTCCTCGGCTCTTTGATCGACTTGAATATTTGGATTAAGTTCATATAAAATTTCATTTACCAAATCTTTTATTATTTGTTTTTCTAAACCAAGCTTATTAACTAACATAATTATTTCTTTTAACATTCTTCTGCTGGTAAAATAATTATGCCATGCTTTAGATAAATAAATATGTCTTATAATAGCTTTTAAATAGGGCTTTATTAATTCAATTTGCTCTTCATTTAATTTTCGACTAGTGCTTACCAGAGGACAACCGTTATACACTATTAAACTAGCTTTGAATTTGTCAGTGAATATATCAGTCGATAAACAATTATTAAAGTTCTTTAATAATTGTTTTTTACCTCTTTTTTCAAAAGTTTTTAAACATTCAGGTGTATTATAAGTATTGAATATTTTGCTTCTTGTTGTTGCTTTAAATACAAGACTTCTTCTTATGGAATCTGAATATGTAGGATGATGAGCTGAAGTTTCTGATGTATAGGAGCATATTATAAATAAGTGTAAGGCGATAATAAAATACTTCATCTGTTGATCCTTATATTAGAGATTTAATATTAATAACATAGAAGCTTTTTTGGGTATATACAATACTCTATTAATTTGTCGTATAATTCGTTAGTTATGTAATGCAATATCTTGATTGTGTGCGAATGATGTTCGAGAAATTTTTTTGGAAAAAATAATTTTAATTAAAATTTAGCTGTACCCGCCGGTGGCTTCGGGCCTGGACGGGTTGTCTCACCCTCAGCCAATTAAATTTTAAGTGTTATTTATTGGCTTCGGGTTCGCCTACAGGGAAAATACAAAAAGCTACCAAGAAACCTTCTTGGTAGCTTTTTGTATTAGCTAGATTAAGTTATTTTAGGCCCTTTAGGAACTTTAATATTCTTATTAACAGGCGCTAGAGGATTAACTTTTGGTTTGTTTGCAATTAAATCTTGTAGATCAGTATGTTTTTTTAATGCAAAACCAACTTGTTTTTGTAGTAATTGGTCAGGCGTTAGTGATGTAGCATTTGCATCTACACCGCCTTTTTTTGTTCGCTTGATTAATGTATCATTTATTAATTTATAAGCTTGGTCTATTTTCTTTAATTTTAGTTCTGGATTATCAAATAAAGCTTTGATGTCCTTTTGTAAATGCTTTTTTATATCATCTGGCAATGCTTTAATTGAACCATTCAATTTAGCAACTAATTTTGCAGCTTTGTCATAATGCATATTAATTTGTGTAAATGGTGCTGTTAAATCATGGCTATTAATATCAACTGGTTTTAGTTTAGCCTCTTCTTTTTCTGTTTGTTCTTCAGTTTTTGGTCCAAATGCACCTGAATCTTCTAATACTTCACCATTTGGTCCATAAACTTCTTCTGAGTCTTTCTCGTCTTTATCTTTATCATCTTTAATAAGATCTAAAATCTTATTGTCTTTCGCTATTTTAGAAATATTTTCCAATGTTGCTTTTAATTCATTAAAGCTTTTTAAATCAGGTCCTTTATTTTTATCATCTTTTTTAGGTTTGCCATCTTTACCATCTTTATCTTTACCGTCTTTGTCTTTGCCATCTTTGTTTTTGCCGCCTTTGTCTTTATCCCCTTTATCTCCACCGCCGCCTTTACCGCCTTTACCTTTTTCAGAAGAGCCGCTTAACGCAGGTTTGTCTGATGTGGTTGAGGCTGTAGGATTGTAGCCAGATCCACCATAATTAGGAAAGAATGGTTCATTATACTTTGGTGTGTATGTTGATGGAGTTTCTTTGCCTGGTTTAAAATCAGCAATAAACTTTTTTTCCGCTTTTTTTTCTGTTTCAACTTTTTTTAATTCTTCCGGAGCATATTTTTGAAGTAATCTTTTTAATCCCCATATTACTTGATCATCTTCTATTAATGATTTTAACTTAGGGATAATTATTTTTAGTTTATTTTGGGCAGTTACAATAACGTTTGCCGCTTCATCTTCATCTTCTTCATCATAATTTATTGTAAGTCCTGCTGTGTCAGGAACTATAACAGTTGGTTCATTTTCTTCTAAATAGTTTGCTATTGTTTTAAGTTGATCTCGTACTAATAAGAATTCTTCTGTAGCTAATAAATCTATTAGATTTTCTTTTGGTGAGATGATTTTTGCAAATGAATTTAATTCTATAAGATTATCAGACAATGATAACCAGTCTGTTGCTATTTTAGTATCTTTAGATACTTGTGGTAATACTTTTGTTTTTAAAATCAAAGGTTCTGTGTGTTGAATAATTTTTTTCAACGCAGTATTTACTTGCTCAACTTTTGTAAGTTCTGCTTTTACAACCGGTTTAGTTTTTGGTTCTTCAATCTTAACTTCTTCTTGTGGTTCTGGGATTTCTGGCTGTTCTTCTTTTTGCATAGCTTCAGCTTTTTCTAAATCTACAGAAAGTTCTTTGAATTTATTTTCTAAGTATTCACCTTGGTCTTTTTCATCTAAAGACATAAATTTTGCTAATTCCTGATCCACTTCAGCTCTTTGTTCTGGAGTCATTGAACCCATTAATTCTTCTGTTAGTTTTGCTAAATCCATTTCATCTTGAGAAACTTGATCCATAGAAATTGGACCTACTTTTGGTTCATCGTAACAAAAAATATTAGAAGATAATAAAGAACACGATAGTATTATGCTGTAGAGAAATTTTAACTGTTTCATTTTGATCCTTGAGGTTAAAGAATTTTTATGAATGCTACCATCTTTCCCACCAAGTATAAAGGTTTTCTATTAATTGAGCTAGTTATCGCTATTGGTATATTTTCTTTGGTTGCATTATTGTCATTAAGTTTCTATTGGCATATAATCAAGTTAAATTTAGAAAACGAAATGAAAATTAATGCAATTAATATTGCGTCTAGTTACTTAGAAGATTTGCAAAGCAGTAAAAACATCTCTCAAGAGTTTATAGTCGAACAAAAATATAAAGTTAAAATTGAACCAATATTTATTAAAAAAGGACAATATAAGAAGAAATTTGTAATTGTTAAAATTATAGTAAGCTGGGATATTTATGAAAAAAATAAATCAGTGTCTTTTGTTACCGGAATAATTATATGACACGCAAAAATCCTGGATTTTATCTAACAGAGGTAATAATTTACATAGCATTATCTTCTATGTTTTTTATTTTGTTATTTCAATTTTCTAATCAAATGTATAAAAAATATAAATCTATTAGTTCGAATTTAAATAGTCAGTCATGGTCAGTAATAGATTTAATCGCTCGTGATTTGCAAAAAACAAACACTATAAAATTAATTGATAAAAACATAATAGTTATTTCTATATTTAATAAAGATATTGGCTGGAATTTAATAAAAAATAAATTATATAGAATAGAAGGGGAATTTAATAAAGAAAATAATAAGTGGGAAAACCAAATTAAGAGCTTAGTTCACTATAATACATTGTCATGTGAATTTAAAAACCAGGGACAATCTATTAAAATCAATCTTGAAATACAAAACGGGACTAAAATATATAAGATTAATAAACATGTATTTATAAGAAATAGAGAGCTATGAAAAATAATAATGGATCATGCATATTGCTAGTCACAGTTATTTTCTCTATCATTCTAATTTTTTCATTAAATCTATGGCAATCAATTATCTTCAATTCCGATTTAGTACAAAAACAATATGAATATGAATTTAATTTTAGGATGCTAGAAGGTTTGCATAATTTCGGTGTTTTCAAATGTTTAAATAATTACAGAAATGCTTCAAAGAATAAAAACCCCAACAACGGGACTGTACAATCTATTATGCTTTATAATGGTCCCTGGCCTATAGAATCCACCTTAGAATTGATGAAACTAAGTAATCCAATGCTGCAGTATAATTCTATAATTACACTTACCCTAGACAAAGAAATTGCAATTATTAAGAGTAAGTTAATTAATTTGCACACTTCCGAAAATTATTTTATGGAATCTAAATTAAAAAAAATAACAATGCATGATGAAGATATTAATACTCAAAAAACAAGATTTCTAATATATGACTTGAACTTTTAAATAAGTTTTAGGCTGGATATGACTTGTTCTTAATAACTACCCTGTTTTACCCTAAAAAGGCCTCGGGAAAATATTTCTAATTGCAATTCTATTGATTTTCTCTTCTTGTATATGATAATATTTACTTAATATAATCTTAATTTAAAAGGAGTTGATATGAAAAGTAATATAGTTAAATTGTTGTTACTTATAGCAATTTTATTATGCTTCAAAGCAGAAGCTACACAAGGTACCCTTAAATTTACCAATGGAACTGGCGATACAATTCAGATTAATAAACTTATAAATTGTACAAGTTCTACTGCTTTTCCATTAACAATTTCAGGCAATCAAACCCAAACTATACCAATAGCATGTACTGGGAATTTAGGTTTTAATTATAGCAATACAGGTGGTGGTCATCAGATCTCTGATAATAACACTGATTTCCCAACGGCAGCGCCATATTATACCCCTGTAGATGGAGACAATTTAGAAGTTCAATTCAATTGGGATGGCAGTGGAAATGTAAGTTTATTTAAAAATCAAAGTGGAAATAATTGGAAAACAACGCACACATTAGAATGTGATGGCTATCCATGGCCAAGTTATCAAAATACATGCGCTACGACTAATTCAGCTCCCGAAACGCCAGTAGTAGTTCCTGTATCTTTGTCTGGGTTTGATACTCAAGCCTATATAAATTTCCCGTCAAACGCGGATTTAAAAGCTGCGGGAGTGGATCCAATTCAGCATTTTACTACTTATGGATATAAAGAAGGTAGAATGATAAAAATTAATGGCCCAAGTTGGTCAGATACTGGTAATTTTACAGATTTAAGTACATATAGCCCTACCAAACAAGATTTGCAAAATGCAGGTATGTTAGCTCAAGGCAACGTATCAGATACACAATGGTTAGTTTCTATATTTAATCACTATCAACAGTATGGTCATAATGAAGGGCGTAAGCTTCTTAAAGCTCCAGAAGCAGTTTCATCAGCGGCATCGGTAGTTCAGCCAACACCAGCAGCAGTTTCGACAACAGTGCAGCAAACGTCACCAGTGGTTCAACAAGTGACGCCAGTGCAGCAAGCGACGCCAGTTCAACAAGCGACGCCAGTAACAGTACCCCTGGTGGCTCCAGTTGCAAAACCAGTAGCAGTTCCAGTTGCAAAACCAGTGGCAGCAGCACCAAAACCAGTAGCAGTTCCAGTTGCAAAACCAGTGGCGGCAGCTCCTAAAAATTGTTATATAGTTGGAAATAATATAACTAAGCAATTGGGCTTAAATACTGCAGCTTTATGTAGTGCATCGAACATAACTGCAACTTATAATGCTAAGTCTAAAAGTTGTAATTTAAAGTTAAAAAATAAACCTACTGTACCTGTTCAATTACCTATTACTAAAGCACAATGTAAGGTAGCGACTGTGCTCAAATGGAAATAGATAGAAAGCGTTTTAATTTATTACGGATGTTTTAATGATTTTTAAAAAGGAGATAAAATGAAAAAGTTATTTTTGTTTAGTTTATCAATAGTTAATTTAGTATTAGCAGTTCCTGATGCTCCACCAATGGCACCCCCAATGGCGCCGCCTATGGCACCTGGTGCGCCTTCTTCGCCGCACTCATCTGCAAAAGGAGTTCCAGCTTGGAAGCAGGCTTTAGCTGCAAAAGTAAAAACATCAGCACCAAAAGCAGTTGCTAAGCCAGTAGAAACTTTAGAATCTAAAATGGCAGCAAGGTTAGATAGAAACATTAAAAATGCAACTGATAAATTAGCACAAGCAAAAGGAACAGCCAAAGAAGCTGCAGCTCATAAAGAATTAAAAGATGCAATTCAAGCTAAAGCAGATGTTGAGCAAGCAAAGTTAGATATAGAAAAAAATAAAGCAGCATCATTAGATGTTAAAGCTAAGGTTTCAGCTAAAGAAACATCACCAGTTGTTTCAACTGAAAATACAGCTGTGCCTTCAGCGCCATCATTAGCGCCTGAAGCTCCTCCAATGGCACCATCAATGGCACCAGCGGCTCCGCCAATGGCACCAGGTGCGCCACCAGCTCCATCATCATCTTTTAAAGCACCTTCAAGAGTAGGTGGAAAATCGCTGGCTGATGCATTAGGAAGTGCAAAATTAAAGTCTGCATCAGTGGAAAATAAAGCTGTTGCAAAACCAGATATGATGGCAGAAATGAAAGCAAAATTAGCAGCACGTCAAGCAACTTCTAAAGCTATTGCACCTAAATCAGCTACTACTGATAATATATCTGAAGTTAGAACAATGCCAAAATTAAATTCCGCATCTAGATCGCAATCAGCTCCTGCAAAACAAACTTCTACAGAAAGACCAATGAGTGAATTAGAAAAGAAAATGGCTGCTCGTCAAGCCAAAAATGCAGAGCTAGAAAGAGTGAAATCTGGGTCGGCAAAAGCAAAAATTTCAGAAGATCTAATTGCAAAACCTGTAATAAAAAAAGGTCCGCCACCATTAAGTGAACAAAATAAAGCTGATATTGCAAGAACAGTTGCGCAAGCTAAAGCGAAGGCAGAATTAGCAACTCTTAGAGCTCAAGAAAAACTTACGAGCTTGCAAAATACAGCTAAAGAAACTAGTGCTGCATCGCAAAGAGATGCTCAATCGAATGTAGACTTGAATTCATCTGTAGATGATGTGCCTGATGTTGAATCTCGAGAAGACATCAGCTTAACAGAGATGGGATTATAGGTTAAATTGAAGGCCCACGAATAGTGGGCCTATTTATTTGGGGGCTTATGATGAATAAGTTAATTTATGTGTTATTGAGTTTTGTATTAATTAGTTCATTTAATGCTTATGCAATAGGTTTTTTAACCAAACTAACTACTAAAGGGACTTCTGTTAGTGTCAAAGCAGCTCAATCTAAGTTAGAAATAGCGAAAAACAACCTGCAAAAAGCTAAGGAATTGAGTAAGTTAGCTGACCGTGGCTCAGGAAATCCAGAGGAAGCTACATTGGCAGTTGATGCTGCTCAAAAAAAAGTTGCTAAAGCACAAAAAGATTTGTCTAATGAAACAGCTGTGCATTTAGAAAATGCTAATTCAAAAGTGATCAAAGCTTTGAATAAGCAAAATGAAATAAACAAAAGCTCTTATGCCCAAAACATAAGAGCAAATGAAGAAAAAGCAAAAATATTAGATAGTCAAATTTCTACAGAGATTTCAAAAAGTGGTGGACCTAATGCAAAATCCGCTGAACTAAGCGCTAAACGAACCGCTGCGCAACAAACAGCTGCTGCTGATAAAGCTAAAATTAATAATAAATTAGCTAAAGCTAAAGCAAAGACGGACGCAGCTATAAAAGAAAGAGAAGATGCATTAGAAAGCCTTCGAGCGCAAGAAGAACTTACTAGTTTGCAAAATAAAGCGAGAGAAACTACTACAGTATCGCAAAGAGATGCTCAATCGAATGTAGACTTGAATTCATCTGTAGATGTTGTGCCTGATGTTGAATCTCGAGAAGGCATTAGCTTAACTGAGATGGGATTATAAAATTTAAATTAGGGCTTACTTAAGAAGTAAGCCCTAAAAGTTATTCCCACCTAATTAATATCCAAATTGAATTTAAAAACATTGATTTTTGTTTAATAACTTTGCTAAGGTAATATTAAGTGTATTTGAGAATGAAATACACATTATTAATATACTAAAGGATATTATGAAGAAGTTATTATATTTAGTTAAAGCACTAAGCATAAGCTTTATTGTGTTGGGTTTAACTACAAGTTTTTTAGTGAAAACTGAAGTTGTAAAAAAAGTTGTAAAAGTAAAAGTTAAACCAAAGACTACAAAAGTTCAGCCTAAACCTAAGGTTACTGTAAAACCTAAGCCGGTAGTTAATAAGCCTATATCTGTTAAAGCGACTGGGCCAATAACAACACCAATTACTGTGCCATCTACACCAGCAAATACTGGTACTGGTTTAACAACCGTTCTTCCAGTAACTAGTTCAACACCAGTTACTATACCAGAAGCTAGTGATTCTGGCTCAAGTGAATCTGTTGGTTCTAAGATGGAAGACTTTTTTAAGAAATATAAAAAAGAATTGGAAATAGCTGGTTTAAGTGCTGCTGGATTGGCAGCTGCATCAGCGCTTGGACTTAGTGGCAAAGCAGCTTATAGTAAATATCAGCAATATAAAACACAACAAGAAGCTGCGTTACCAGAAATAATTAAAACAGAACAAGCAAATGTAGAAAAAACAGCAAAAATAGCAAAGCAGGAAGCCGCTGATCTAAAAGCTGCAAAAAATGAATTAGATGCTGTTAAAAAAACAGGTACAGCAGAGCAAAAAGCAGATGCGCAAGACAAATTTGATGAAGCATTTACAAAATCTATGGCATCTACAAAAATGGCAAACCAAGCAAAAATTGCTCTTCAAGATGCAAAAAAAGAACTTATAGAAGCTAAATCTGCGGCACAACAAAATGTGAAAGATACAACGAATTTTGAAAAGGGAAATGCTAAACAGCTAGATAAGGCATTAGAGCAAGCTAGATTAAAAGCACAAGCAGATCTTAAAACTTCTGACTCACCGGCGCTCGCTAAAGCCAACCTTGAAAAAATTACTTCACAACAAGCTAAAATAGCTGCACAAAATAAAGCTAAAGCAGCGCAAGCAAAAGCAGATATTGCCAAACAAGAAGCAAAAGATGCAGTAGGTGGCCTAAGATCAAGTGCAAAAGCTCAAGCTGCTATAAAAGCACAGGCGGACGCTGATGCGGCGCGATCAAAAGCTGAAGTGGCTAATGCAAAGGCTGTTACTGCAGCAAAAAATGCCGCTTCAATAGAGTCTGAAGTTGCAAGTGCAAAATTGAATTATGAAACGACTTCAAAAAAAGTTGCTGCAGAAGTATCTGCGTTAAATAAAGGGTTAAATGATTATGGCCAAAAGCTTAAAGCTGAGGGGTTAAGTTCTCAGGCGATAGAGGCTAAGGTAAAAGCGTATCAAAAAGATGTTGTTGATGCAGGGTTTAAAAAGCTACAAAATGAGATGATATCAGCTGAGGCTAAGTTATTAAATGCTCAGGGAAAGCCAGCTCCTGTAGAAAAGGCACAAGTTGCAACCAAAGCCGAAGCTCCAGCTGTGGTAAAAAGTGGTCCACCAGCACTATCTGCAGAGCAAAAGGCTGAAATTGCAGCAAGAGCAGAACTTGCACGCGTTCAGGCAGAACAGCAATTAGCAGATGCGCAAAATGAATTAGCGAACGCAGAAGCTCCAGGAACTCCTGCTGCAGGAAGCCAGGCAGCTGACAATATTGCGTCACCTGTGGATGCTAATAATGATGACGTTACTTATTCTGTAAATGAAGAGGGCGATGTACATTTTGATTTCAACAGAGGATAGGCTTTAATTTATAAATTAGCGAATAAAGCGTATTGATTTAAATCAATACGCTTTATTCTTTTTCGGTATTTAAACCTCAAGTCTTTTTGTTCAAAACTGTTGATTTTATAAATTTAATTTTGCTAGAATAAGACTAATAGTAATATTTTAGGGTTTTTCTGCTCTAAGTATAAACTTTAGGCAGTGCCATGGTGGCAAGGGCTTAATGAGTTATAAAATTAAAAAAGGGAGAATGTTATGAAAAAGTTAATGTTTATTTTAGTATTGTTAATGAGTGGTAGCACATTATTGCAAGCCGCTCCTGTAAATTCAAAGCAATCTAAGCTTGCAAAAGCTAGACAACAAGCGCTTTTAAAAGCTAAAGCTCACAAAGCTATTTTAGCAGCTAAAGCTAAAATTAAGCCTAAACTACCTCCAAAAGTAATTTCTGGAGCAGTTGCTCAAGCCACAGCAAAGGTACCAGCTGGACCAAAAACACCCGCGGTAATTGCTGGTGCGGTTGCTAGCGCAATAGCAAAAGCTTCTAATGGTGGTTCTAAGAAATTAACTGCTGCAGATATTGCCGCAATCACTGTAGGTGTTGCAGCTGCTTTAGGTATTAGTGCTGCAGTTGCATATAAATATTATACTGCAAAAAATGCGCCTCAATTTGGTCCTCAAACTAAAGAGGAGTATTTAGCAGAACAGGGTTTACCTATTGAAGAAGCAGGCAAATTAATTTCTTCAATGAATGATGATCAACTAGTGGCAGTAGCAGGAAAAATAGAAAAAGTTCAAGGGCAACGTGCAAATGATGCACTAGTTACATCTGGTGACAACCTTACTGGCGTATCAGATTTATATGGTGATGATCAAGTTTCTCAAGCTCAAGCTGAATATAAAGAGCTTTCAGCTGAAGACCAACTTGCAAATTTACAATATATACAAGGAAAAAATGCTGCAAATGCAAAAGTGATTGCAGATGCTAGAGCTGCAAGAATGGCTAATGCATCTAATGACAATATGGCTAATGCATCTAATGACAATGTAGAGGGTGCGTCTACTGCTGAAGTAGAAGTTGAAGGAACACCATCAACACTTAAAATGGTTGAGTAATTAATAGTCATTAATTTGGGCACGCTATTTACAGCGTGCCCAATATTTTAGGATTGGTGGGTTTAT